>JAEMGR010000001.1:712016-1068024 GCA_016458225.1 Myxococcaceae bacterium JPH2
TTGGTGAGGGCGCTCTCGCTGCCCAGCGGCAGGCCGACGCCCAGGTGCACGCCGAGGTCCATGGGGCCGTCGCGGTCCTCGGAGAGGACGCCCACGCGCGCCTGGAGCCACGGGGTGCCCAGCGCCATGGTCTCGGGCGAGGAGACGCCCAGGGCCGTGGTGTCCGGTCCCCACTGGGACATGAGGGGCACCTGCGCGCCCAACTCCAACCAATCCGTGACGGCATAGGCGCCGCTCAGGTGCGCGGTGACGCGATCCGAGACGATGACGCCGTGCTGCTCGTCACGCTCCAGCAACACCAAGGGCTTGCGCTCGTAATGCGCGGTGAGGGCGAGACGGTACTGCCCCTTCTGGAGCAGGTCGCCCGTGGACAGCACCAGGCTGTCTCGTGCGCCGGGGTTGAGCTGCAACCGCTCCAGCTCGATACCGGGGATGCTTTGACTCTGGGCCTGCGCGGTGAATGCCCACAGCACGGACATTCCGCCAAGCCACCAACGATGCTTTTGCGCGAACAAGGGTTCCTCCCAATGAACAGGTGTCCGGATTTGCACGCACCGCGCCACCGGGACGCGGGACGCATGCTCCGAGCGAGGCCCGGTCGGACCCACCACATCGGACCCGGACGCGGCGCCTTCTGACACGTCAAAGGCAGGAACGCGAAGCCCTAATTGGGGCCGTTGACGCGTCAGCCGGGGTTCCGCCCCCGCGGATCGCCCTCATTTCCATGGAATGGAACGTGCTTCGTGGCCCGACACGATGAGTCCCACGCCGTCCAGCCCTCCCAATGTCTTGCTGCTCCTGGTGGGCCAGCTCCAGTTCCCTCGCTTCGCCTATGACGAGGCCAGCAAGGCACACGTCGGCATGGCCCGAGGCATCAAGGAAGTGATGGGCTTCGCGCCGCTGAGCGAGGGCAATGCCTATGTGAGGCACTTCCCCGGCTTCATGGCGCTGCGCGAGCACGCGGTCTGCTTCCAACGCCACACCATCGCCAGCTCGGCCTGCACGCCCAGCCGGACCGCGCTGCTGACGGGGCAGTACGGCGCGATGACGGGCGTGACCCAATCCGAGGGCATCTTCAAGGAGGCCTCGGACCCGGCCTTCCCCTGGTTGGATCCGCATGGGGTTCCCACGCTGGGGGACTGGTTCCGGGCGGCGGGCTATTCCACGCACTACTTCGGCACGTGGCACGTCTCGCATCCCCGGCACGGCTCGCTCCAGGACTGGGGCTTCGGGGACTGGGAGCTGTCCCAGCCGGAGCCGCAGGGGAACAGCCACGGCGACCTGGGGGTCTATCGGGACATCGGCTTCACCGACCTGGCGGTCACCTTCCTGCGCCGCAAGGCCGCGGGGCTGGGCTTCGGCGGCAATCCCCAGCGCGCGCGAGACGAGGCCGGCAAGCCGTGGCTGGCGGTGCTGTCTTTGATGAACCCGGGGGACATCTCGGGCTATCCGCAGCAGTGGAACCAGGCGCTCCCCGGGGGATTGGAGCCAGGGCAGCCCCGGCGCATCCCGCCGCTCGGGGCGCGCACGCAGCCACCGCCCCAGGGCACCCTGCCAGTGGCGCTCAACCCCGAGGGACTTCCGCTCGACTGCGCCACGCTGCCGCCCACCCTGGAGGAGTCGCTGGACACCAAGCCCCGGGCGCAGTTGGACGCGTCCTACAAGGTGGGGCTGGCGCTGGCCACGCGAGGCAACGGCGCGGGCGAGGCGCGCTCCCCTCTGCCTTTCCAGCTCAGCGGAAACCCGCGCGGATGGTTCCTGGAGTACCTGCGCTTCTATACGTTCCTCCAGCAGCTCGTGGACCGGCAGATCGCCCGGGTCATGCGCTGCCTGAAGGACAGCGGATTGGCGGACAACACGCTGGTGGTCTTCTGCGCGGACCATGGCGAGCACGGCGGGGCGCACCGGGGGATGATCCAGAAGTGGCACAGCGCCTATGAGGAGGTCATCCACGTGCCCTTCGTGGTGTCCTCCCGGCGCGTCAATCCGGGGATTGCCATTGAGTACCGGGACGCGGTGACGAGCCACATCGACGTGGTGCCCACGCTGTTGGGATTGGCGGGCTTCGACGCGGGCGCGAGGGACCGGCTGGCACGACAGATTCCACACCAGACGGTGCAGCCCTTGGTGGGCGCGGACCTTTCGCCCTATCTGCGCGGAGAGGCGCCTGGCGTGACGGAGCCGAACGGGCAGTCGCGCGAGGCGGTCCTCTTCGTCACGGATGACATGGTGACGGAGCCCCTGCCCACGCCCGCGCAGGGCATCCGCATGAGGTTCGGCAGCTTCCTGGAGTCAGTGCGCCGAGCGGCGAGCGAAGCGAAGGCGCCCATCCGTCCGGGCGTGGTGACGCAGCCCTGCCATGTGCAGTGCGTCCGCTCGGCGGACTGGAAGCTGGTGCGCTACTGGGACCCCAAGGGCAACGCCGAAGCGGAGTATGAGTTGTATTACCTGCCGCAAGACGGAATCGAGGCAGTGAACCTGGTGAGCTGGCGCGGCGGAGAACCCGTGCTGGAGCCCACCCGGATTCCCGCGCACTGGGGCCTGAGCGCCGACCGCGCCCTCAAGGCCCTGACGGGACTGCGCGAACAGCTCACCTACCAACTGCGGACCAAGCTGCGCGCGTAACCAAACGCCCGGCGAGCGGACCGTCACGCGAACTTCGGCGCGGCGTAAGCACAAGGTCCAATATCCGTACCCTGACACTCAGAGTATAAGAGAGCGCATCGAGGAGACCCGACAGCTCCTCGGCCTGCCGGGCGCCTGGGTCCTTCCGCACCATCCGCGCAGCGCGCCTTGGACGACGGCCGCGTCGTCAATCTCACCTCAAGAATCAAGGCAGCACAGGCCCCGCGACCGCCAGGACCCGACCGGCCAGCTTTCTTAATCACTCTCAGGGAGGGAATCCATGGTCACACTCGCACTCCTCGCGGCACTGACAACGGCAACCGTTCCGCCCGGGTTCGTCACCAACCCAAGGTCGGGCGAGACGCGTGGCGGCACTTCAACGGTCGGCATCCAGATTCTGGTCGGCATGTTCATCAGTGCCCCCAACGTCCCAGTGGAGATCCAGGTCCTCAAGAAGCCCGACCTCGACCCGACGCTCGACGCGAACTGGGACCTCCTGACCACGGCGTACTCGAACACGACGCCCGGCTCCTGGAATGCGAACTCACCCGACCCGGTCTACCTGCTGTCCAAGTACGTCACGCCGGTCCCTACCACCAACGAAGTCCAGCGCTGGCCCGCGGGCAAGATGGTGAAGCTTCGAGTCGTCCAGAAGTTCCAATCGGGCGCACCCGGGCCGCTGCCCTTCATCGATGATGCCACCAACTCATCGTGCTACTACGAACACACACAGGACTCCTGGCAGAACTACATCGCCGCGTGTGCCTCTCAAGCCCCTGCAATCGCTGTCGTATCCACCGCGCTCAATCCAGCCGATCTCCACGCGGGAAGCAACGCCTACGACTACCTGGGCAGGAAAGGTGACTCCGGCGACGCCGCGACCACAGTCTATTACACCACCGGGCTCCTCCCGTTGACGCTGCAGGGCTTCAAGACCGCGTACGGGTTCCCCACCAACGAAGTGACGGCCATCTATTACAATGCCGCCGACCTCGGGTTCGGGCGCGAGATGCACTGCAAGTCATTCGCCGCGCTCTTGGGAACGGGCGTGGCCTGCTACGTGAGCAATTACGGCAATGTCGCGGGACAAGGCGCCTTTCCGGCGACACCTGCGACCGCCCTCGCCCTGGCCCATAGCGGATCCGGCCCATTCGCAACGGTGGCGATGGTCTACACGCCGCCGAACACCCTGGCGGATGCCATCAAGTTTGTGGTGTACGACGCGAACGGGACGCGCACCAATACCGCCCAACTCGACTCCACGGGGCAGCACAAATCGGTGCCCAACAATTGCCTGGCGTGTCACGGCCTCAACTCCAGTGCCAACGCGCTGGGAACAGGCGTCATCGTCGTCAACACCGCGGCCCGGTTCCTCCCCTTCGACCCCTACTCCTTCACCTTTCAGAGCCAGAGTGACTTCGAGGCGCAGCGGGAGAACTTCCGCAAGCTGAACGCCCTCGTCGCGCTCACCCCCTTGTCCCCAGAAACCAGCAACTTCCTCACGGGACTCTATGGCGGGAAGTCGCCTTCGGACCCCACGGCGGTCTCGGTGGGCACCTACATTCCTCCCGCTTGGAAGACGAACAATGCGGACCGAGCGATGTACGAGGGCGTCATCAGGCCGCACTGCCGAGGGTGCCACATGACGAGCACCTCGACCGCCTACGACTTCGACAGCCCGGCCGACTTGTCCAAATCCCTCATCGAGTTCGACCCGTGCAGTACCAGCCATCTGATGCCACATGCGGAGCAGACGCTCCGAAACTTCTGGAACAGCGGCGCTCGCTCCTACCTGGCGCAGAAGTACAACATCGCGAACCTCTGCTCGCCGTGAGCCGATGCGCGTGACTTCAGCTCGATGCACGGAGGACTGAGGGAATCGAGGCGCCGGCGAAGGTCATGCCGCGCGCCTTGCTCGAGCCGTCCGGTGCGCAGGTGGTCTCAACGGGCGCTGCGCCCCGGTGCGCTCCTCGCGAAGACCGTGGGCGTCACGCCCACGTGTCGCCGCATGGCGCGCGCCATGTGACTCTGATGTGAGAAGCCCGCTTCGAGCGCGACCTGGCTGGCGGGCAGCGTGCCTTCCAGGAGCAGCCGCTTCGCCCGCTCCACGCGCCGCTGGATGACATACTGGTGCACTGGCAGCCCGATCGTCCGCTTGAAGAGCGTCCTGAAGTGCGACGTGCTCACGTCGACGAGACGAGCCAGTCGAACCAGCGAGAGGTTCTGGTCCAGATGCGCCTCGATGTAGTCCTCGATGCGCCGCAGCTGGGCCCGCGAGAGCTGACTGCGTGGCTCCACGGGGGCCGCGTGGTGGCGCAGCAGATGCGCCGCCAGCGCCAGCCCCAGGCTCTCGGTATACAGCCGCCCATTGGGACGGTCGGCGGCGCGGTCCGCTTCGAGCGCATGAACGATGTGCTCCACCCGCTCATCGCGAAAGTGATGCTGGAGACTCAGGCCCGCTGACTCCGGGGGGAGCCCCAGGTCGTCCGCGGCGATTCGAAGCAGCGCGGGGGCCAGCCGCACGCTCAGCACCTGTCGGGGCGTCTCATCGACCCAAGAGCCGGAGAACCCCACTGGCAACAAGGACGCATCACCCGGGCCGCACCTGTGCCGGCGAAGACACGTCATGCGCGACGGCCGCCCTATCTGCACGAGCAGGAGATGCTCGCTCAACGGGGCCATCGTCACCGGGCCGCGGGGTTCGATTCGGGACTCGACGTGCAACCCCACCCCGGCCTTGGTCAGTCCGTAGCGCCGCAGGCCACCCCCCTCGGTCTCGCCTACCGAGGTGTCCGTCGCATTCCGCGGGTCCATCGCACACTCCAAGCCAGAAGCAGCAGGTGTAGCGAGAGGTCCGCGTCCTCGCCCGGCTTTCGAGCACGCCCACCTTCGAGCCCGGGAACGACAGTTCGTGCTCCCCGACAGGCGGAACGTGCGCGATGCGCCCCCGCCCCCAAGAGGAAGGTGCGCCCATCCGGCGAACCGCCGGGAGGGAGGCACACCATGAAGGCGATTGCATTCGATCAACTGGGCCCGCCCACGGAAGTGCTGCGACTCAGAGACGTTCCCGTACCGAAGCCCCGCGCGGGCGAAGTGCTCGTCGAGATGCGCTCGGCATCCATCAACCCGGGGGACTTCCTCTTCATCCAGGGGCTCTATCCGGAGCCGAAGAAGCCCCAGTTCCCAGGGCAGATCGCCGGCAACCATGGCGCGGGGATCATCACCCAGGTGGGCGACGGCGTCTCGTGGAAGCCGGGGACCCTCGTCACGTTCAGCCACGTCGACACCTGGGCGGAGTACGCGGTGCTCCCCGCCGAACGGCTCATGCCGCTCCCCTCCGATTATCCCCTGGAGAAGGCAGCGCAGTTCTTCAACGTCATCACCGCGTGGGACCTGCTCGAACTGGCCCAAGCGCGCGCGGGACAATGGCTCGCACTCACCGCGGGCCACTCCACCGTGGCGACCATGGTGGCGCAGTTCGCGCGCATGCGAGACGTGAAGGTCCTCTCCCTGGTGCGAAAGCGCCAGCCCCACCTGGACCTGGAGCAGTACGGTGCCTCCTCGGTCCTGGAGCTTCCCGAGGACCTCTCTGCCCTCGGGCCGCGGCTCCGGGCCATCACGCAGGGCCAGGGACTCCGCGGCATCATCGACGCGGTGGGAGGCCCTTTGCTCGGAGCCCTCATCCACGAGAGTGCCCCGGGCGCGACTGCGATTGTGTACGGCGGCTACAGCCCGGAGCGATTCGCCCTCCACAACTTCGACCTCTTGATGAAGGACCTCCACCTGCGCGCCCACGTGTACCGGTACTTCTTCGACCCGCCGAAGCCCGAGGACCAGGAGCTGCTCCAGCGACTCGCGAAGCTCACGGCCCCAGAGACCTTCCGCATCCCCATGGCGCAGGCCCACGACCTGGAGGACTTCCAGGTCGCGGTGAAGGAAACCGCCCTGCGCCCCGAGGCCGGCAAGCGCTTCTTCCGGATGAACCGCGCCGCGCGCGAAGGAGCCTGAACGGCAAGCGCTCACGCGTCCGCGAGCTGCTCGCGATCCCCAGCCGAGAGTGGCAGGGCCGACAGCTCCGCACGCACCGCGGCCTCGCGCGCGGGCTCGCCCAACACCGACGCCAGCTCCGCGCGCGCGAGGAGGACTCGGGCCCGCTCCAGCGGAACACTCTGCTCGGCGCGGGCCAGCGCCGCGTCGAGCACCTTGGCCGCCGCGGCGTCATCCCCCTTGAAGTCACGCAGCTTGCTCGCCGTCTGGAGCGCCGTCATCAGCTTCGACTGACTCTTCCTCCGAGCAGACTCCGCCTCCGGCACCTCGCGCGGATGGTTGCGCTTCACGAAGCGAAGCCAGTTGCCGCCTGGGTCCACCACGTGGAAGCGGCTCTGTCCCTTTCGCTTGCGAGCGATGCGCGGGATACCCGTGACGGGGACCTTCCCTTGGAAGCGCCGCAGCGCCTCCAGGAAGACCTCGTGCAGATCGTCAATTTCATCCAACACAATCAGGCAGGAGGCATACGACTCGGCCGGGTTGAGTCCCTTCTGGCCAAAGAGGTGCAGTTGCACATCCTCGCGCTGCACCACCGCATAGGGATTGGGCGAGACCTGCTGATACGTCACGGAGAACCCGAGGGCGCGGTAGAACCCCAGGCTCTCGGTCAGTGAAACACACGGCAACATGGGGATGGTGACAGCGTTCATGGACTCAGCCCTCGCTCCGTCCGCTCACGGACTCCCGTCGTCCCACTGCGCGCGGTCCTGTTCCAGGCTCTCTCGGAGTTGCCGCAGGGTCTCCAGCGCGCCATGCAGTGCCTTCACGCGCGACGTGGCCCCCAGTCGATTGGCCCACTTCGCCAGCTCCAACTCGACGCGCCGGAGGGCCTCGCGCCCCTTCGGAAGGAGCGCGACTCGCTTCGCCCGCCGATGAAAGGGGTTCTCCTCGTATTGGATGAACCCATCCTTCTCCAGGGCGTCCGCCGTCTGCTGCACGCTCTGGCGCCGCAGCCCCATGATTCGCGCAATGGTGGCCACGGGCTCGGGGCCATGGTCCACCACCCCGAGCACCTGCCACCGCGCGCTGCTGAGCCCCACCGGAGCGCTCAGCCGATCTCCCGCCTCCAGCAACAGTCCATTCAGCCGGAAGACCTCCACATTCAACCGCGCGATGGCCTCGCCCTCGGGCGTCAACTGACTCATGCCCAATTTCTGCCATGACGACAGGTGCCTGTCAAAACGACTGTTCCCCAATAGCGATGAGGGCGCGCCCTCACAGGAGCCGGACGCAGCAACTGAGGACAAGGAACCCAATATGGCTGTCGGACCTGCGCACATCGTCGACTCGAAAGCATCGCCATCCCAGGGAAGGTTCACCACCAACGCCAAGTCGAGCAGCGGGAAGAGTTCGTGCCTGTCTTAAGCGTTGGCGGCTGTCAGCAGTTCGGCCAGCGGCAGCCCTCGCGCGACGGGGCAACTCTTCTTATGGAGCAGCATCTCTCAGGAAATACCGCTGTGGCCCACGAGAACGATGACCTCCATCGCCGTACAGTCATCGTATCGAGGGGTCAGTCGTCGGAAACGACGGAATCCTTCTCCGCCCTCTTCCATCCGAACGCGGGACCATGCACTGCGAGGTTCAGCCTCTCAGCCAACGCGCGCCCGCCGGCCTTTTTCCCGAAAGAGCGCTCCTTATTGGTCACAGGGACGGCCTGAAGGAAGCCCACCTCTGCCTTCGCGACATCGCGAGGCCAGCCCCACGGAGGAACGAGCAGGAAGGAGCGGCGTGGATTTGTCGACTCAACCAATGCATAGGGCTTGAAGTCGCCGGAGTTGATGCTGGCGAGGGCGCTCATCACCTGTTCATCAACATCCGGCGCATGGGCAACCAGTTCGTACGCACCCAGACGGCGCGCGAAGGTCGCGTAGGTGACATACGGTCGTTGGTCAGTGGTAAAAAAGCAGAACACGAAGATGTCCGGCTCGCCCACGACCTTCGCGGGGAAGGAGTGCGCAGTTCCCGGGCCGGCGTTCTTGTACAGCTCGCCCAATGCGAATGTTCGCACTTTCTTTCGCTCGGACGCAGCGATGGCCTCCTCTGAGGCCGGAGCATTCAGGTTCCCCACTCGGTAGGCCGAAAGCACCTCGCGCGTCATCGCCATGGCTCCATCACCGGCGAGAACGACGGGGCGATTGTGCGTACCGCCCAACTTCGCCCTGATTGCATCGAGCGAGGGCTTGGAACCGGCATCTTTGGGGTGAACCTCGTACGCCACCGGAACCTTTGACCAATCGTATCCAGCCTTCTCCAGGGACGCTCGGATTCGTCCCTCCAGTTTCGCTCCGTCGCACTGATTATTGGTGTCGCAACGTATCGCAAACAGGAGCCCGTCGACGCCTGCGAGTGCTCGCGCCTCCGCCACGGCCCATTCGCTCTCAGGCACAACACTGCCCGACTCAATGGCATAGACATGCATTCGCACTTGATAGCCATCGATCGGCTCGACCTCCGGTGGCGTGAAGTCGAAAGAGACCGACCGAGTGGCTCCAAACCCAATGCCTGTCAGCCGGCCCTTGGACTCCGCCGGAAGCGCCTCGTGGAGTCTGTGGACGATGGAGAGCGGCAGCCCCCGATCCTCCGACACGACTACGACTTTGTAATTCAGCCGCTTGGAATCCTCAGAGACGAACATGGCTGAGGCCGACTCCCCAAAGAAGAGGCATACGCAAATCAACCACGACGCACGTTTCATCATGCATGATTACCATGAAAACGAGTTCGGGCGGTTCCCATTTGCCCGACTGCTCGTTCTCCGCCAGCGCGCCGTCCAGGACAGCGCGCCCTCCACGCATGAGAGGAGGGGCTGAACGGCAAGCACCCCTCCGTACCTGGGTGGGAACCAGAAATGGCATGTGGCAGGCGCGGCAAGTCCCGGTCACCGATGAAACCGGCTGGGGAACGGCGTGAAGAAACCGTCGACGCCCAGGTCGATGAAGCGCTGGGCGTCGGCGGGCGTCTCGACGAGCCACGGCCAAACGCGCTCGCCCCGCTGATGTGCGACGTCAATCAGCCGGCGGGTGAGCACTTGGAGCCCCGCATGGCGCTCCGGCACCATGAGGATGCAAGGACCTCCGGGCGCAAGCCAGTCCAGCCGCAGACGCTCCAGGACCAACCGCGTGCGCGCCTGCCGCGCCGTCGCCGAGTAGAGCCAATCCGGACGAAGCTTCCGCGTGGCTTCGACGACCGCGGTGTGCTCGCTCACGACCACGACCCGTCCTTGCGCCTGGTGTTGCTCAATCAGCCTCACCAACTCCCCCGACACCTCCGGATGTTGAGTGTGAACGTCGAGCGCGAAGAGCGCCCGAGGATGCGCCGCGAGCAGCTCATCCAGCGTGGGCACCCGCACACCCGCGCCTCGGTGGGCATGCGCGCCCTCTGCATCCTGAAATGAGAAGCCCGCGTCGAGCGCCTGGAGCTGCTCCACCGTCAGCCCGTCCACCCGCCCTTTGCCGTCCGTGGTGCGGTCCACCGTCTCGTCATGCATCGCAACCAGGACACCGTCGCGGCTGCGCTGGATGTCGACCTCCAGCACGATGCGCTCCGAGACGCGGGCCGCGTGCTCGAACGCGGGCATCGTGTTCTCGGGGCGCTCTCCGCCGCCGCCCCGGTAAGCGACCATGCGGAAACCAGGCTCGAGCAGCGGATGGCGATGGAGGGACGAGGTGTGCATGTGCACGCTCTCTACGCCCAACTCGGACTGCCTGGCGTTATCCTGGGATAACGATGCTCACGCCGCACCCTTCCGACGCGTTCCTGAGTTACATGCGAAAGCTCGCCCCCGTGCCGGACGACGAGTGGCGCTTCGCGCGAACCCTCTTTCGCCCTCGGCGCCTCGACCGAGGCGAGTATCTGACTCGCGCGGGCGACGTCGCGATGGAGTTCGGCTGGGTCCTCCGTGGACTCATCCGCAAGTACTACCTCGACCGGAATGACAGCGAGGTCGTTCGAGGCTTCGCGGCCGAAGGTCAGCTCGCGGGTGCCTACGCCTCCCTCTTGAGCCGCGCACCTTCCATCCTCAACGTGCAGGCGTTGGAAGAGACGGCCCTGCTGGTGATGAGCCATTCCGACATCACAGTGCTCTATGGCCGCCATGCCTGTTGGCAGGAATTGGGCCGCAAGGTGGCGGAGTCGCTGCTGCTCGAACGCGAGGAGCGGGAGTATCAACTGCTGCGATTGAACGCCACGGACCGCTACCTCGCGTTCCGCCGCGACCAGGGCGAGTTGGTGGGCCGAGTGCCTCAACACCAGATTGCCGCCTATCTGGGCATCACCCCGGTCTCCTTGAGCCGCATCATCGGTCGGTTGAAACGACGCTCCGAAACAGAATGAGCGCGCGCCCAAGCCCCCTGGTTCGCATCGCTCAATCACTTCCATCTCGACAGCGCCCTGTCACGTGCCGTGACAATGTTTCGGCCCTCCGGCTTCGCGTGTGGCGTTGTCAGGCATCGAGCGCCGAATGCCCTCACGCGCCCACCTCGCGGGCTCGCCGCTTGACACCGCGAAGAAGCCACCTGTACAAACCGCGCCGTGCTGGTGCCTGGATCTCGGTCCAGGCTTAAAAGGGAACCCGGTGTAATTCCGGGGCTGCCCCGCAGCGGTCAGTGAGAACGAACCCCGTCCATGACACTGGCTCCCTCTGGGGGCTGGGAAGTGACGGGCAGTAGGAAGCCGGCCCTCAAAGCCGAAGCGCTCACGAGCCCGAAGACCTGCCCGCATCCGACCGTGGGAGAAATCCATGGCCGGTTTCGACCTGGAGCCGCGTGGGACGGCCGGAAGGTCCGAGCAGCGCGGGCGCTCCGTCGAGCCTCGTCGCGTCTCGGCTTTTCCGAACCTTCACCCCTCGTGTCTCCAGTCGCCCGTGGGGGCGAAGGTCGGTCCGTGGGCTCTTCCCCGAGCCTGGTGCGCGCTCGCGTGCATCGTGACAGCCCTTCTTCCACGCGGGAGCCCTGTCGGGCGACCTCGGTCGCCCGCGCTGCGTGGAGGACCGACGGATGCGGGACGAAGAAGCAACCAGCGTGCGCTACCCCCAGGGGAATGTGCTCCTGCGCAATCTGACGCGCGAGTTCCCCGTGGTGACGCATGGCCAGGGCGTGCATCTCTTCGATGCGCGCGGCAAGCGCTACCTCGATGCCTCCGCCGGAGCGCTCGTGGCCAGCGTGGGCCACGGCAACCGCGAGGTGGTCGAGCGCATCCACGAGCAACTGCTCCGCGTTGCCTACGTCAATGGCACGCACTTCACCACCGACGTGACCGAGCAGCTCGCCTCGCGACTGTGCGCGCTCGCCCCCTCGGGACTGAACCGCGCCGCGTTCTTGTGCTCGGGCTCGGAGGCCGTGGAGGCGGCGGTGAAGTTCGCCCGGCAGCTCTGGGTGGAGCGCGGTCAGCCGCAGCGCACCAAGGTGATTGCCCGCGTGCCCGGCTACCACGGCAACACGCTCTACGCGCTCTCGCTCTCGGGGCGCCCTCACTACAAGACGTTCTTCGGGCCGATGTTGGCCGAGGTCGTCACCACGCCCGCGCCCTACCCCTACCGCTCCGGGCTGGAGAACTACGCGCGCGACGGCGCGGCTCACTACGTGAAGCTGCTGGAGGAAACGCTGCGCCGCGAAGGGCCCGACACCATCGCCGCCTTCATCGCCGAGCCCGTCATCGGCTCGTCCGCGGGCGCCTCTCCTCCACCTCCGGGCTACTTCGAGCAGGTGAGCGCGCTGTGCCGCAAGCACGGCATCCTCACCATCGCCGACGAGGTCATGTGCGGCTGCGGACGCACCGGGCACTTCTTCGCCAGTGAGCAGTTCCAGTTCACGCCCGACCTGCTGGTGCTGGGCAAGGGACTCGGGGGTGGCTACGCGCCGCTGAGCGCGGTGCTCACGAGACAGGAGCACCTGGAAGAGATGCGCCGAGGCTCCGGCGGCTTCATGCACGCGCAGACCTATCTCCAGGCGCCCGCGATGACGGCGGCCGGACTCGCCGTGCTCGACTACTACGCGCGCCACGACCTGGTCGCCCATGCCGCGCAGGTGGGCGCGCACTTCCAGCGACGGCTGCGCGAGTCCCTGCTGAGCCTGCCCCACGTGGGCTCGGTGCAGGGCGTGGGGCTGATGGCGGGCATCGAACTGGTGGAGGACACCGCCAGCCGCCGCCCCTTCCCGCGCGCACGCAAGGTCGTGGAGCGCCTGCTCGCGGCGCTCTTCGAGCAGGGCCTCGTCCTCTGGTCCAACACCGGGCACGCCGATGGGACGAACGGCGACCTGCTCATGCTCGGCCCGCCGCTCGTCATCACCGAGGCGGAGGTCGACGAGCTGGTCGACACGCTCTCTCGCGGCATCCACCACTTCTTCCAGGAGGCGTCATGAGCTTTCGCATCACCTACTCGGTGCTGGATGCGGACCTGTCCGCGCTGCACGCCCAGTTCGACGCGGCGCTCGACTCGGTCCGAGGCACGCTGGGCGCGCGGCTTCCGTCGTGGATCGCCGGCGCGCCGTATCAGAGCGGAGACCTGCTGGAGAGTCGCAACCCCGCGCGCCCGGACGAACTGCTCGCCTCCTTCCATCGCACGCCGGTCTCGGAGCTCGACCGCGTGGTGCGCGCCGCGCGCGAGGCCCAGCGCACGTGGGGCGCCACGAGTTGGGAGGAGCGCGTGCGCATCCTCCGGAAGGCCGCGGACCTCATCTCCGAGCGACGACTGGAGCTGTCCGCGCGGATGACGCTGGAGGTCGGCAAGAGCCGGCTGGAGTCGCTGGGGGACGTGGAGGAGTCCGCGGACCTGCTGCGCTACTACTCCCGACAGCTCGAGGAGGCCGAGGGCTTCCGCCGTCCCATGGCGAGCCTCGCTCCGCGCGAGCACACCTTGAGCGTGCTGCGCCCCTATGGGGTGTTCGCCGTGGTCGCGCCCTTCAACTTCCCGCTGGCGCTCGCGGCGGGGATGAGCGCGGGCGCACTGCTGGGTGGCAACGCCGTCATCCTCAAGCCGAGCGAGGAGACGCCGTGGTGCGCCGAGGGCCTGTACCACGCGCTCGCGGATGCGGGCCTTCCTCCCGGCGTGTTCCAGGTGGTGCACGGCGAAGGGGAGTCGCTCGGCGCGGCGCTGGTGCGCCATCCGGGCGTGGACGGCGTCTCGTTCACCGGGAGCAAAGCGGTGGGCATGGACATCCACCGGCACCTGTCCACGGGCCGCGTGCGCCCCTGCCTGTTGGAGTTGGGTGGGAAGAACCCCGCCATCGTCTGCCGCGACGCGGACCTCGAACTCGCCATCGAGGGCTGCTTCCGCTCCGCCTTTGGCCTGTCCGGACAGAAGTGCAGCGCGCTGTCTCGCATCTACGTTCACGAGTCCCTGCTGAACGACTTCACCGACGGGCTGGCGCGCAAGGCGCGCGAGGCGAAGGTGGGGGACCCGTCGCTCGCGTCGGTGTTCACCGGCCCTGTCATCAACGCCGCGGCGGTCCAGCGCTTCGAGCGCGCGGTGGACGATGCGCGTCGGGACGGCGCCATCATCGCGGGAGGCGGGCGTCCGCGACTGGAGGGCGACCTCGCGCGGGGCCACTTCGTGGAGCCCACCGTGGTCGCGCTGGCGCACGACCATCGCTTGATGCGCGAGGAGCTGTTCCTCCCCTTCGTCGGAGTCACCCGCTTCCGCACCTTGGATGAAGCGCTGCGGTTGGCCAACCACTGCGACTATGGCCTGACCGCCGGAATCTTCAGCCGCGCCCCCGAGGACGTGGAGCGCTTCATGTCCGAGGCCGAGGCCGGTGTCCTCTACGCCAACCGAGGCACGGGCGCGACGACAGGCGCCTGGCCCGGGGTGCAGTCGTTCTGCGGTTGGAAGTCCAGCGGCGCGTCCGGCAAGGGCGGCTGCGGTCCCTATTACGTCTCCCAGTTCATGCGCGAGCAGGCGCAGACGCGGATGGGCTGATGCCCCGCGAGGAAGGCCACATGAGCAAGCTCTTTCCCGAAGTGAAGGTGGCGCCCCCAGGCCCCAACGCGCAGGCCATCATCGCCATGGACCAGCGCCACAGCTCGCCCTCGTACATCAAGGAATATCCCTTGGTCGTCGAGCGAGGCGAGGGCCCCTGGGTCTACGACGTCGATGGCAACCGCTTCCTCGACTTCATGGCAGGCATCGCGGTGGCGTCCACCGGGCACTCCCACCCCACCGTGGTCAAAGCCATCCACGCCGCCGCCGACCGCTTCCTGCACATCTGCGGCACCGACTTCTATTACGACGCGTTCTCTCGCGTCTGCGCGCGTCTCGCCAGCTACCTGCCCGAGATGGGACCCAAGCGCGTCTTCCTCACCAACTCCGGCACCGAGGCCGTGGAAGGAGCGCTCAAGCTCGCGCGTCACCACACCCGGCGGCAGTACGTCGTGGCCTTCAAGGGCGGCTTCCATGGCCGCACCTACGGCGCCATCTCGCTCAACTCATCGAAGGTGGCCCAGCGTGCCTTCTTCGGGCCGCTGCTCCCCGGCGTCATCCACCTCCCGTACGCCAATCCCTATCACTGCCCCAACGGCTGCGCGCCCGATGCGTGCGGTGACGCCTGCAACCCGGCGCTGGCGCTGGAGCGGGAGTGGTTCGTCAACCACGTGGACCCACGCGAGGTCGCGGCCATCTTCGTGGAGCCCATCCTGGGCGAAGGCGGCTACGTCGTCCCGCCCGCGAGCTTCCTCCAGCACCTGCGCCGCATCTGCGATGCGCACGGCATCCTGCTCGTCTTCGACGAGGTGCAGTCGGGCATCGGGCGCACGGGCCACATGTTCGCGGCCGAGCACTTCGGCGTGATGCCAGACATCCTCGTGTCCGCGAAGGGCATCGCCTCGGGCATGCCGCTGGGCGCCATCATCGCGCGCGAGTCGGTGATGACGTGGCCTCGCGGCTCTCACGGCAGCACCTACGGCGGCAACCCCGTGTGCTGCGCGGCGGCGCTCGCCACCCTGGACGTGGTCGAGGGGCTCCTCGACTCGGTGCGCACCACCGGCGAGCTGCTCATGCACGGACTGCGCGAACTCCAGGCGAAGCATCCCGTCATCGGAGACGTGCGCGGCGTGGGCCTGATGGTGGGCGCGGAGTTCGTCATCCCCGGGACGCGAGACCCCGCCGGCGCCTACGTGGCCGCGCTGGAGCAGCTCGCCTTCCGCAAGGGGCTGCTGCTGCTGTCCTGCGGCAAGTCGACCATCCGCTTCGCCCCGCCGCTGGTGGTGGGCCCACACGAAGTCGGAGTCATGCTGCGCATCCTCGAGGAGTGCCTGCGGGAGCTTCCCCTCCCCGTGCCCCTTTCCCAGCCCTCTGACGAGAGCGTGAAGCTCTGAAGCCCGCGAGGCGCATCGATGAACAAGCTCTGTTCCATGAAGGAAGCCATCGCCGCGAGCGTGCGCAACGGCAGCTCGCTGGTGATTGATGGCTTCACCCATCTCATCTGCTTCGCGGCCGGACATGAAATCATCCGCCAGGGGTTCCGAGACCTGACGGCCATCCGCCTCACGCCGGACCTTGTCTACGATCAGCTCATCGAGGCCGGCGCGGTGCGCAAGCTCGTCTTCAGCTGGGCGGGCAACCCCGGCGTGGGCAGCCTGCACGCGCTGCGCCGCCGCAGCGAGGCGTCATCTCCCGAGCGGCTGGAGCTGGAGGAGTACTCGCACTTCGGGCTGCTGTCCCGGCTGATGGCCGGCAGCGCGGGGCTCCCGTTCTGGCCGCTCAGCAACTACCAGGGCGGCGACATCGCCCGCGTGAACCCAGCCATCAAGACGGTGCAATGTCCTTACACGGGGCGCGAGCTGGCCACCGTGCCGGCCCTCCATCCCGACGTGGCCATCATCCACTGCCAGCGTGCGGACCGGGAGGGCAACGCCCAGGTCTGGGGCCTGCTCGGCTCGCAGAAGGAAGCGGCCTTCGCCGCGCGCAAGGTCATCGTCGTGGCCGAGGAGATCGTCTCCACCGCGCTGATTCGCCGAGACCCCAACCGCACCTTGGTGCCTGGAATCATCGTCTCGCACGTGGTGCACGAGCCCTGGGGTTGTCATCCCAGCTTCGTGCAGGGCTTCCACGACCGGGACAACGACTTCTACGTGAAGTGGGAGGACATCTCCCGCCAGCCCGAGACCTATCGCGCGTGGCTGGAGGAGTTCGTCTACGGCGTGAAGGACCGGCAGGGCTACCTGGCGAGGCTGGAGAGCGGGCTGCTCGACACGCTCCGCGCCAAGGCGCGCGTCTGCGAGGGGGTGGACTATGGCTATTGAGACAGGAGCAGGTCCCACCGCCTCCGAGCGGATGGCCTATCGCGCGTCGCAGGAGCTTCGAGACGGGGACGTCGTCTTCGTGGGCATCGGCCTGCCCAACCTGGCGTGCAACCTGGCGCGAGAGCTTCACGCGCCAGGACTCTTCATGATCTACGAGTCGGGCGCGGTGGGCGCGATGCCGGAGCGCCTGCCCGTGTCCATTGGCGACCCGTCCCTGGTGACGAACTCGCTCGCCGTGGTGGGGCAAGCAGACATCTTCCAGTGCATGCTCCAGCGCGGCCTCATCGAGGTGGGCTTCCTGGGCGGCGCGCAGGTGGACCGCTGGGGCAACATCAACACCACGGTCATCGGCGACTACGCCAATCCCAAGGTGCGCCTGCCCGGCAGCGGCGGCGCGTGTGAGATTGCGGTGCACACCCGGCGGTTGCTCATCGTCATGCGCATGAGCCGGCGCACCTTCGTGGAGGCCTGCGACTTCATCACCAGCCCGGGGCACCGGGTGAACGGCCGGAGCCGCCAGGAGCTGGGCATGCCCGGCGGCGGCCCCACCCGCATCATCACGGACCTGGGCGTGCTCGACTTCGACGCCACGGGCGAGGCGGTGCTCACCGAGGTCTATCCAGGCGTCACGCCCGAGCAGGTGCGGCAGTCCTGTGGCTGGCCTCTGCGCGTGGCCGAGACCGTGCGCCAGTCCGCGGACCCGGATGCCTCCGTGCTCACGCTGCTGCGCGAGAAGCTCGATCCGAAGCGCCTCTATCTCTAACGAACCCCACACGGAGCATTCATGGCCGAGGCCTTCATCGTCGACGCGATCCGCACTCCCATTGGCAGGTTCCGGGGCGCCCTCCGAGGCGTGCGACCGGATGACCTGGCCGCACATGTCTTGCGTGCGCTCCTGGAGCGCAACACCTTGGACGGCACGCGGGTGGACGAGGTCTTCCTCGGCTGCGCCAATCAGGCGGGCGAGGACAACCGCAACGTCGCGCGCATGGCATTGCTGCTCGCGGGACTGCCCGCCTCCGTTCCCGGCGTCACCGTCAACCGGCTCTGCGCCAGCGGAATGGAAGCCGTCATCCAAGGCTGCCGCATGCTCCAAGTGGGTGAGGCAGACATCGTGCTCGCGGGGGGCGTCGAGTCGATGACGCGCGCCCCCTGGTCCATGCCCAAGCCCGAGGACGGCTTCCCCTCTGGCAAGTGGGAGGCCTGGGACACGGCCCTGGGCTGGCGCTATCCCAACCCACGCCTCGCGGCCCTCTTCCCCTTGGAGCAGATGGGCGAGACCGCCGAGAACGTCGCCGAGAAGTGGGGCATCTCGCGCGAGGCCCAGGATGGCTTCGCGCTCGCCTCACACCGCAAGGCGGTGGCTGCGCGTGAGGCAGGCGCCTTCACTCGCGAGCTTGTCTCGGTCGAGGTGCTCCAACCCAAGGGAGTCGCCACGAAGCTGGAGGCCGATGAGGGTCCTCGCGCGGACACCTCGCTGGAACGACTGGCCGCGCTGAAGCCCGCCTTTCGTCAGGGCGGCAGTGTCACGGCAGGAAACTCCTCGACGCTCAACGACGGCGCCTCCGCGCTCCTGTTGATGAGTGAGCGCGGGCTGCGCGAGACCGGGGCCACGCCGCTGGCGCGCTATGTGAGCAGCGCGAGCGTGGGCGTGGATCCGCGCTACATGGGCGTGGGCCCGGTGCCCGCGACACGCAAGGCCTTGGCTCGCGCTGGGTGGAGCATCGACTCGGTCGACTTGCTGGAGTTGAACGAGGCCTTCGCCGCGCAGGCGCTGGCGTGCATCCGCGACCTGGAGGTGTCACCGGAGCGCGTCAACGTGCATGGCGGAGGGATCGCGCTGGGACACCCGCTGGGCTCCAGCGGCGCACGCCTCCTCACCACCCTGGTGCACGCGATGCGAAACCGGGACGTGCGCCGGGGACTGGCGACGTTGTGCGTTGGCGTGGGGCAGGGGCTCGCGATGAGCGTGGAGCGTGCCGCATGAAAGAGCAGTCCCGGAATGGAGTCCTGCGCATCTTCCTCGATGAGGATGCGCCCACGCGCGAGTGGAGCTACCGCGCCTCGCTCCGCGGGCAGCGCGCCGAGACGGGCGGCATTCCCTCTCTGGACGTACTCGCGGCGGTGCTCGGACGCCATGGCGCCCTGCTCACCGACCTCCCCTGGACGGAGCTGCCCACCTTCGGCGGCCCACCGCCTGACAGGACCGACGACGTGTGGAGCTGGGATGCGGAGCGACTGCTGGTGGGAACACGCCCCGACTCGCTCACCCTCGTTCGCCGAGGCAGCGTCCCACCCAATCCCTCTCATTCATCGCCCGAGCATCGCCATGACCCCTGAGGCCCCTCCCCAGCGCATCGAAGCAGGGCTCGTCACCGAGGCCCGTCTCATCGAGATGGTCTTCCCCGAGCAGACGAATCACTACGGCACCCTCTTCGGAGGACAAGCCCTGGCATTGATGGACAAGGCCGCGTTCATCGGCGCATCTCGTTACGCGCGACGGACCGTGGTCACCGCGAACAGCGAGCGCGTGGACTTCCATGTCCCCGTGCGACAGGGGCAGCTCGTGGAGCTGGTGACCCGGATTGTCGCCACGGGGCGCACGTCCATGACGGTGGAAGTGGACCTGTTCGCGGAGGACCTGCTCACCGGGGACAGGCAACTCGGCACGCGCGGGCGCTTCGTGCTCGTCGCCCTCGATGCGCATGGGAAGCCCACGCCTGTGCCGCCGCTGCCCCAGCCACAGCCGTGACTCCCAGCACCTGGTGACTCGCGAAGGCCCGGAGCTTCGAGCACGGGGTGTCCGGCTCACCGCGGACGGGCCGCGTCCAGCGCCCGCGCGAGGAGTTGCGTCCCTGCGCGAAGCGCCTCCGGGCGCACGCACCCAAAGCCAAACACGAGGCCCGACTCCCGGCGCCGGCCCAGGAAGTAATCCGACAGCGCGGCCACCTCCACGCCCAGGCGAGCCGCCTCGTCTCGCACGCGCACGTCGGACCACGGCGCCGCGAGCGACGCGCACACCTGCATGCCGGTGTCACAGGGCCGAGGCGTCAATGCCCCCGCACAGTCCGCGCGCAACGCATCGAGCAGGGCCTCACCGCGTTCTCGGTAGGCCACGCGCATCCGGCGCAGGTGGCGCGCGAAGTGTCCTCCCGAGAGGAAGGCCGCGAGCGCGGCCTGCTCCAGGGACGAAGCAGGCGCAGACGCGGTGGACCGAGCCGAGGCGACGACCTCCACCCAAGCCGGCGGCGCGATGAAGAAGCCCAAGCGCAGCCCAGGGAACATCGACTTGCTGAACGTGCCCACGTAGACCACGCAGCCCCAGTCATCGAGCCCTTGAAGCGCGGTGAGCGGGCGCCCTCGGTGTCGAAACTCGCTGTCGTAGTCATCCTCGATGATGACCGCGCGCGAACGCTTCGCCCACTGGAGCAGCGCCATGCGGCGCGCGAGGCTCAGCGTGGAGCCCAGCGGATACTGATGCGAGGGCACCACCACCGCGGCTCGCGCCCGAGGAGCACGGGCGATGCCCAAGGCCACATCGAGTCCTTCCGAGTCCACGGGCACCGGCACTGGCTTCGCACCCGCGGAGAGCACCGCGCGTCGCGCCCCCGAATAGCCAGGGTCCTCGACCCATACGGACTCCCCGGGCCGTACCGCGAGCCGGAGGATCTCATCGATGGCTTGCTGGGTCCCTCCCGTGATGAAGACCTGCTCCGGAGCACAGTGGACGCCACGTGAGGAGGACACATGCGTGGCGATGGCCTCGCGAAGCGACGCGTGGCCAGCAGGGTCTCCACCATCGAGCAACGCCGTGCTCGCCCGGGAATGGACGCGAGACACCGTACGTCCCCACAGCGCGGTCGGAAACAAGTCGAGCGCGGGCACTCCGGGACGGAATGCACGCGGCGCGGAGCCCAAGCGGGGTGCCCCCACCGGCGAAGACACGCCCCCTCGCGCACGGGCACCGGACCTCGGCTCGAGAATGACTCGCCCACCGCGCTCATCGGAGAGCAGCGACGCTCGTGTTTTGGAGCGCACCGACTTGGCGACTTGCGCGACATCGGCAGCCAAGGGCGACACAGTGGTCCGGCCTCGAACCTCCGGGACAATGGGCAACTCGGGAGCGACGCGCGTGCAGGAGCCAGCGCGAGCCACCAGATAGCCCTCGGACGTGAGGGCATCCACCGCCTGGAGGACGGTGCTCCGAGCCACATCCAACTCGACCGCGAGCTGACGGGAGGACGGCAGCCTCAGGCCGGGCGCCAGCGCGCCGGACAGGATGCGCGCTCGAATGCCCTCGAAAATCTGCTCATGGAGCGGGACGGCCGACCGCGTGTCGAGCCGCAGCAGCAACGAGGAAGCGACACCCATGGAGGTCTTCAACTGGTATGGCCGATTCGCACGAAAGTGGTCTTTGTGACCCTACCAGTCCTCGGGCAAGGATGGCGCCCGGACCCACTCCCCTGGAAGTCACCATGTCGTCCCCCGGCTCCTGCTGCTCTGTGCTCGAACTGCGCCAGTACACCCTCCATCCTGGCCAGCGCGACGTGCTCATCTCCCTCTTCGAACAGCACTTCATCGAGACGCAGGAAGCCGAGGGGATGCATCTCATCGGGCAGTTCCGAGACGAAGGACAGCCGGACCGATTCGTGTGGATGCGTGGCTTCCGCGACATGGCGTCACGGGGAAACGCGCTGCGCTCGTTCTACGGAGGACCGGTGTGGAAGGCGCACCGGAACGCGGCGAACGCGACGATGGTGGACTCCGACAACGTCCTGCTCCTTCGTCCGGTCAGCCCACACACGGGCCTCCCGCATCCCAGCGAGCCTCGTCCGCTACACGGAACAGCGGCCCGTCCCGCGTCACGCGTGGACGTCACGCTCTGCTACCTGAAAGCCCCCGCGGATGACGCGCTCCTCTCCCACTTCGAGCGACACGTGCGCCCGGTGCTCGGGAGCCTCGGTGCCTTACCCACGGCGCGGTACCAGACCGATTATCAGGAGAACACCTTCCCAGCCCTGCCCGTGCGAACGGGTGAGCATGTCTTCGCGTGGCTCACGGTGTTCCCCGACAGCGAACAGCACCGCGAGCACGTGCGACGCCGAGCGGAGTCCACGGTCTGGCGCGAGTCTCTTCAGCCGTGGCTGAGCGCGCCACTGGAACATCTGACCCTCGCCCCGACCTCCCGTTCGGAACTGCGCTGAGCGAGCACCTGAAAGGATTTGCACCATGAAGCCCCTTCCTCCTCTGCCCACGGGCACCGTGCGCGACTTCGACTTCGTCATGGGCGAATGGACCTGCGTGAACCGCAAGCTGAAGCAGCGGTTCGTCGGCAGCAATGACTGGGATGTGTTCACGTCACGGATGCGCTGCCAGCCTCACATGGGCGGCCTGACGAACGTCGAGGAGACGGACTTCGAGCCCGGCTTCTCGGGCATGGCGCTGCGCACGTTCGACCTGAAGGAGCGGCGCTGGTCCATCTACTGGATCGACAGCCGGAGCGGCGTGTTGCTGCCACCTGTGCTGGGCGGCTTCACGGGCGATGTCGGCCACTTCTACGGCGAGGATACGGACGGAGGCAGACCCATCCAAGTGGTCTTCCGCTGGACGCGCCTGGGCACCGACCGCGCGCGCTGGGAGCAGGCGTTCTCGCTTGATGGAGAGGTCTGGGAGACCAACTGGGTGATGGAGTTCACCCGCGTGACGAAGGACGCAGCGCTCCCTGCGGGCGCCTGAGTGACGTCTTCAGAAGTCGACGCCCATCCCCAAGTAGAGCCCGAGGAGCCCGCCATCACGCGCGTGAGCTGCCTCGACGCCTGCGTGGTCCAGGTAGATGCCGCGCACACCGCCGCGCACCACGAGGGCTCCCACGTGCGCCGCCAGCCCCGCTGACCCATCCACCTGTCGGTATGGGAGCGGGGTCACCAGGGCACGAAGCTCCAGGTCGAGTGGCCCCCACATGCAGCCTTCGAATGACAGCCCCGCCATGGGACCGATTCGCTCCGTGTCGGGAGCCATCAAGGCACCCGCGCCGGCCTCCAGTCGAAGCCGAGCAAACTCGGACGCATGGAGTGCCCACGCAATCCGAAGCTCCGCGAGCATCAAGGCCGAGCCCGACTGACGACTCCTGGGCGACGACCGCATCCATCGCGCTGCCACGCCCCATCGCTCCATGTCCATGCCCAGGAAGAAGTCCACGGCGCTGCCGTCGCGCAGCAACAACGCCTGGGCTCCGGTCCTGATCGTGAGGGGACGGGCGTGGCGCAAGCCCAGGCCCTCACCTGGCGGCTCCGTGTCCAGTCGCTCGTGATGCGTCCCACCGTCCCGGAGCGCGTAGACCAATCCCTCAACAAGGGCCTGGGCCACCGGCTGCAACAGTTCGCCAATCGCGCTGTTGTCATTGAGGGCAGAGGTCGGCATCCCTTTGGGGGAAGGCACATCGACAGGGAGCGCCTCCGCCGAGGGCACAGCCAGCAGGACCGCCGACAGCACCAGACGTGGGACAGCGCTGAACCCGGAGACCATGGCGCGCAGCATAGCGGGAAAGCCCCCAAGCCGCGCATTGCAACCACTCCCTACATGCAGGCCGATCTTCCAGCCGGCCCCAACCAGACATCGTGTGAAGTTACCCCGGTTTCGTGGAGTCCCACCCGCTGTGCGAAAAGGGTCCCACGATGCCGAAGTCACGCCCCCGTACCCACCGGAGTTCCGTGAGAGGGTCGTCGAACTGATGAAGGCCGGCCGGTCCGGCAAGAGTCTCGCGAGAGAGTTCGGATGCACCGAGCAGAGCATCCGCAACTGGAGGAAGCAGTTGGAGGGGAGCAGCAGCGGCGCCCCCAGCAGCAACGGCGAAAGCAGGCCAGCTGTCAGGGCGAGCAGTGCCGCCTCGGATGAGCGCGCTGAACTCGCGCGGCTGCGTCGCGAGATACGGGTGCTGCGCGAGGAGCGCGACATCCTAAAAAACTACGCCGGTAAATATGGCCTGAGCTCCACTTCGATGCCTCGGAGGTAGGCCTCCGGGTTGGCGCGGAAACGACGGCCCATGATGCGAGGGACGCGTCACTGCTCAAGCTGGGCGCGCAGTTGGCGCCAGTCATTGATGTCTCCCGATGCCAGGTGGGGGCCGTCAAGCGCGGGCAGGAGGTGGGCCGAGGCGATGGCCGGCAACCGCACCGCGCCGCGCACGACGAGGCCCGCGCTCCCGCGCACGCGGCCCGAGGCGCGCCGCTCATGGTAACGACAGGTGCCGAAGAGATGCTCCAAGTCATTGTCGGTGCGAGGCAACTCGGGCACGTCGTAGCAATGGAAGAGGCCCTTCCAATAGCGGCGCGTCTCGAGGAGGAAGTGAGCGAGGGCGTGACGAAGGACTCCCCGGTGACGGCGGCGAGTCCAGCGCACCAGAGTGGCCAACAGCGAGGAGAGTCTGCGGCGCACACCTGTTGCGTCCAGGCCGGGCTCGTTATGGAGAATGGCCGCCGTGCGCTCCACCCATTGGTATGCCTGCTCCAGGCGGGGCCACATGCTGGCCGTGGCTCTCAATGCCTTGCGTAGCACCGCTCGCAGGCGGCTCAACTCCGGTGGGCAGGCCCCCTTTGGACACCCGCTCCAAGCTCTTCTCAATCGCGCCCAGGCGCCTGCGCAGCAGGAGGCCGGAGGGATTGAGAGGCGGGCGGTGGTCGTCGGTGAGCGCGCTCCTGACGGCCGCTGCGTAGGCGCGCGTGGCGCGGGCGCCAACATCCTGGCGGCCTTCCACTGCACGCTCGACTCTCCTCACCTCGCGTACCCGCTTCTTCAACTCCTTCTTTGCATGCCGGTCGACCTCGTAGAGGGGCCGAGCCGCCTCACGAAGGTAGTGGAAATGACAGAGTTGGTGCGGCACCCCAGGCAGCGCATGGGCCAAGGCGTTGCGGATGCTCCTCTGCCCATCGGACACCACGCCGGCGATGGGAAGTGGCCCCAACGCGCGCTTCACTTCTTCGAGGAGTGGCACGAGTTCCTGCTCGCTCCCAGACAGCAGGGGGCGGGCCAGCAGCACCTGCCCCGATAGGCATTCGCGCACCACCCACAGCACCTCGTGGCCCACATCCGGAGCGAGTCCATCAATGGCAAGCACTGCTCGCCCCTGACGTTTGAGTGCCAGTTGCGGTCGTCCAGCGTCGAGCAGCTTGAGGCTGACGAGTTCGTCGTACCGGTCGAGCAGGTTGGTGCAGGTGCGCTCGGAAATGGCGATGCCCTCTCGGCGCAACCGGGCGTGGATTTCGGGCACGCTGCGGTGCTCCCGGTAACGTTGCTCTCCAATGAAGGCCAGCACGTCCAGGCCGAACTCGTGCTCAGGCAGTACCCAACGGCCCTCGCCTTCGGCTCTCAGCGACACGCCCTCCAGCAGGCAGCCCTCCCGGTGGCATACCCGCACTTGCACGGACAGCCCCACGCACCCGGTGAGCGTCGTCACGCAACGACGAGAGCGCCAGGCTGCTCGGGTCCTCGTGCCACATGCCTCGCAGCGCCTGCGCTCGCTGTCGAGCCTCACTTCGCGGGTAGCGACTGGGCGAGCCGTCGTCCGTGCCATGGTGTCCCCCTCTCAGAGGGGAAACATCCAGGACGCGGGCCATATTTGCCGGCGTAGTTTTTTTGCTTGGATTTCCTTCAGCACCTCGATGTCCAAGTCCCGCTCGGCCAGCAGCTTCTTCAACCGGGCATTCTCCGCTTCCAGTTGCTTCAGCCGCTTCGTGTCGTTGGCGTCCATTCCCCCGAAGCGCTTGCGCCACGCGTACACCGTCGGCTCGCTCACCCCGTGCTTCTTCGCGGTCTCCGGGACTGACGTCCGCTCCGCCTCGCGCAGAATCGCGACCATCTGCTCCTCGCTGAACCGACTCTTCTTCACCGCCTGCCTCCGTCGTACCCGGAGCGGCATCCTCTCAAGCTTCAGCTGGTCCGAAAATCCCAGGGCATGTCACCCTCACGGACTGGCGGCCTCGGCGCATCAGCACGTCCAGCGCCGCCTTGTCCGCTTGCCTCATCTTCAGTCCTGGCGCCCTCATATCGGCCTCCTATCTGGGCCAACACTCAAGTCCGGAGGACTTCACCCGGGCCGAGCACTAGGCAGCAACCAGTCCAGACAGGGCTCTCTCCTCAAAGACAGCGACTGCACCGCGCGTCATCGCGGGCTATCGCTGGACCGCGAGGATGCGCCACTTCCGGATGTCCACTGCGTAGGTCGCGCCCAGGTCCAGAGCAATCCCGTCCTGGATGCACGCCCCCTTCTTGGGGGTGAAGGAAACAAGGACAACCTCGTCCGACATCAACTTCGCCAAGGTGTCGTAGGAGTCCCGCTGGTAGAGACAAACCTCATCGGCGGTCGCTCCTCGATGCGGCGTGCTTCCACGAGGCAGGAAGTCATCCATGGCCAGCTGAACGGCGGCAGCAAGCGTTCCCGGAATGAGGACGTGGTCCCCCGGCGGAAACCCCAAAGGAAACTCGAACCTCGAAGCCTCTTCGACAGGGGCATGCTCCGGTCGAAACGGCTGCCGGAAAAGCGAGCAGCCCATCAGCGAGGAACACGCCACCCAGAGGAGAACTCGATTCATGGACGGCCCCTATCCTCGCCGGACTCGGAATCGTCGTCCACCGAAGTGACAATGCCAAGCTCCTTGTCCTGCTGAGTCTGGAGCAAACCGATCAACTGCCACGTCCGGCCCCTCCGCACGTAGACCTCACCCGGTCGCTGTTCGTGTCGGTAGGGGACATACTTCATGGTCGTGCATTTCTTGTCGAACTGGATCCGAACAAACCAGACCTGGGTCCCGCTCTGAAATCAAAGACAGACATCGGGGATGGACCCCATGGGTGGCCATGGTAGTCAGCCAACCCAACAGTTCGCCCTCGCTCATCAACGACCCGCGACGGCGGAATACATTGCTTTCGGCGTGCCGCGCCCACGAGGCCAATTTTTCCCAGCGGCGAACCATAGCTCGCATAGTAGACCCCATCGCCTAGCGAGTAGATGACACCGCAGTACTCCTGCCCATAGTCGCCATCGCCCGCACCGGGCAACTGCATGATTGCGGGACACAGTTGGTCAATCACGTCATCTACATCCGTGGAGGGGCGAATTGCCGACCAAGGTCCACGCACCCAAACGATCGAATCCTGGGTCTTTCCGTACCAAGTTCCTGCACCTTCCCGCATGTACCAGGTCTCGCTCGCGCAGCCGGC
The DNA here is from genome assembly GCA_016458225.1 of Myxococcaceae bacterium JPH2. Taxonomy (NCBI): domain Bacteria; kingdom Pseudomonadati; phylum Myxococcota; class Myxococcia; order Myxococcales; family Myxococcaceae; species Myxococcaceae bacterium JPH2. The sequence goes on from JAEMGR010000001.1 coordinate 739,140, forward strand.
CATCAGAATGAGCACCGCCACCCCGTAGCGCATCATTCTCGCCCCATCTCGACTTGGCAAAGAAACAAGACCCGCGGGCAATTGATAACGAATCGCCCTCACGAGGCTATTGCGATCCACCACCACGAAGAAACTTCGCAGGGCCTCCTACAGTCACAAAACCAACACGACACCCGAGCAGGCACCAATCACAAACACATTTCCCACCATCAGACAGGGCCCCCTCAGCACCTCAACGCAAGCGTGCATAGAGGTACTGATCTCGAACCCGGCCGTCCTTCACGGCGCTTCGGCGCAACAGTCCTTCACGCTGGAAGCCTGCGTTCTCCAGCACCCGGCAGGACGCCGTGTTGTCCGCGAAGGGCAGTGCGAACAGCCGGATGAACTCGAAGCGCTCGAAGCTCGAGGCGCAGAACGCGTTGAGCGCCGCCGTGACGATTCCCCGCCCCCACAGCGCCTGCCCCAGCCAATACCCCACCTCCGCCGAGTACCGCTCGATGTCCGTGCCGGGAATCAGCCCGATGGAGCCCACCGCCGCCCCATCCACCTCGATGGCGAGATTCAACGGCTCGGACTCACCCGAGGCATGCCCTATCCACCAGGCGGCATCCGCCTCCGTGTAGGGATGCGGGAAGCGGTCGCGAAGGTGGCTCCACACCTCGCGATTGTTGGCGTGCTGAATCAGCGACGCCTCGTCCCCGCGCCTCCAGGGACGCAGGACACAGGGACCACAGTCGATTCGGAGCGGCGGGGCCATGGCCCCACCATTCCCCAAGGGCCCATCGCGCTTCAAGGCGCGCTCGACTCAAGCGCTGCGCACCGCACGCGGACGCAGCAGCGCGGCGGCCAGCACCACGCCGTAGACGACCGCGCTCCCGTGAACCATGAGCGCGTAGGGCACCGAGGTCCCCGCCTGCACCACCGTCAGTGCATCCACCGTGGGCATCACGATCGAGGCCAGGACGAAGGCGCCCGCCGCCACCCGCTGCCGGACCGCCACCAACCCGAAGATCCCCAACGCGATGCCCAGGTCACGCCCCGCCTTCACATGCATCCACGGGATGGCCTCGGTCCCCGTGAGCGACAGGCCAAACCCCTTGGCCGCTTCCACTGGGTTCAACACCCCGTTGATGCTGAGGAACAGCATGAAGCCTCCCAGAATCAAGGTGAACACCGCCGTGGGGGAGCTGAGCTTCCAGGACAACTTCGTATCCGTTGCAGTCATTGTGTTTCTCCGAGGGAGTGAGTGCGTCGTTGATGGGCGTAATGTGCCGAATCCGGCCCCCACGCACCATTCGCCCGCCGCTCAACCTTTTGCCTGAAACGCTCATGGCCTGAGCGTTCCCCGCATGCGCCTGCTACCTTCACGGGCATGGACCTCTCACATCCCTCGGACTTGCTCGGGCACATCCTGGAGCGCACCCGCCTGCGCGGGCAGCTTTACTGCCGCACCGTGGCTCGCGCGCCGTGGGGACTGCGCCTCCCCACCACCTCCACCGCGACCCTCCACCTGGTCATCGCCGGCACCTGCCACTTGACCCAAGGCACCGAGCACGTCCCGCTCGGCCCCGGCGACCTCGTGCTGCTCCCCCGAGGCGAGGGCCACGCCGTGGCCGATTCCCTCCGCAGCCCCAAGATCAATCTGGACGAATGGCTGGCCACCCGTGGCGAGGAGGGCGCCGCGTCGTACCTGCTGGGGGGCTCCGGCGTGGAGTCCCGCCTCATCTGCGGCTTCTTCGCGTTCGAAGACCCCGGCGCGCATCCCGTCATGAAGCTGCTCCCGGAGCGGGTCCACCTCCGGGGCGCCTCCCCTGAAGCGCGAGAGCTGCTCCCCACCATCGCCCTGCTGGAACGGGAGTACGAGCGCGCGGAGCGAGGCTCCTCCCTCGTCGCCTCGCGGCTGCTCGACGTCCTCTTGATTCAGATGCTGCGCGCCTGGGCGGATGCGCAACCTCCCGGCGGCGCGGGCTGGCTCGGGGCGCTCGGAGACCGGACGCTCGCGAGCGCCCTGGGCTGGATGCACGCGGAGCCCGGGACGGCCTGGACTGTCGACACGCTCGCCCACCGCTCCGGCACCTCGCGGGCCACGCTCGCGCGCCGCTTCGCCAGCGAGGTCGGCATGGCGCCGCTCGAGTACCTCACGCAGCTGCGCATGCAGGAGGCCGCGCGCCGGCTGCGGGACACCCAGGATGGCCTCGCCGCCATCGCGGGCCACGTCGGCTACACCTCCGAGTTCGCCTTCAATCGCGCCTTCCGCCGCATCATCGGCGTGCCGCCCGGCGAGTACCGCCGCAGCCAGCCTCGGGACGGGGTTCCTTCCTCATCCCCGAAGCCCTTCACTTCCCGTCCCAGCGGATGACCTGGCGGGACCTATCTCGTGGGGCCACCACGCTGATAGATACTTGAAACATGGATACCACCTCCTCGCCGACCTCCAAGGGTTGGTCGTTTCGACGCTATTTCTGGATTTCAGTCGCGGCCGCGGGCCTGCTGAGTCTGCTGACCCTGAACAGCGGCCTCATGTTCGACGACTATGTCTGGCTGGGCGTCTGGGACAACCTGGTTCAACCCGCGCCGCTGGCCAACACGCACTTCGACGTGTACCGCACCGCGACGGGAATCCCGGAGCACACCGCGGCGATGTCTCACGCCGGCATCTTCCCGTGGTGGGTGGAGCCCCATGTGAAGCTGGCCTTCTTCCGGCCGCTGGGCAGCGCGATGTACGGCCTGGACCACCTGCTCTACAACCGCGTCGTCGTCGCGTACCACGTGCACTCGCTGCTCTGGTACGTGGGCCTGGTGATGCTGGTGGCGCTGCTGTTCAAGCGCGTGCTGCCCACGTCCCTGGCCGCGTTCGCGCTGTTCCTCTTCGCGGTCAACGGCTCGCACGCGGCGGTGGTGGGGTGGCTGTCCTACCGCGTCCTCTTGATGTCCATGCTGTTTGGAACCCTGGGCATCTGGTTCCACATCGAGTGGCGCGAGCGTCAGCGCAAGGGCGCGCTGGTGGGCTCGCTCATCGCCTTCGCGCTGGGACTCGCGAGCGCCGAGACGACGCTCATCATGATTCCGTACATGCTGACCTATGAGGCCTTCATCGGGCCGGGCAATCGGGCGCAGCGCCTCAAGTCGCTCATCCCGTTCGGCGTGCTGTTTGCCGGCTACTTCGTGATGTACCGCGCGCTGGGCTATGGCGCGGCCCACCAGGACACGCACCTGGATCCGTTCGGTGCGCCGGCGCAGTGGTTCACCGCGATGTTCGACCGCGTGCCCGCCGCCATCGCCGGCCTGACGCTCAGCGCGCCGGTGGACTACATCCTCGACTCGACCTTCGTCCCCATGTTCCGGCTCATCGGCCTGGGCGGCCTGACGCTGTTCTCGCTCGTGCTGTGGGGCGTGTGGCCCCTGGTGGAGCAGGAGGAGCGGCGGCTGGTGAAGTGGATGCTGACCGGCTCGTTCCTCTCCACGTGGCTGGCCAGCTCGCCGCTGGCGGGCTCGCGCACGCTGCTCGTGCCCAGCCTGGGCATGGCCGTGGGCCTCGCGGTGGCGCTGCGGGCCGCGTGGCGGGGCCGCGCGCGCAAGCTCCGTCCGGCGCTGGTGCTGGTGGGCGCTGGCGTCCTGTTCCTCGCGGACGTCCTGGCCTCGCCGTACGTCTGGACCCAGACGGCCAAGGCCTACACCAACATGAGCGAGGTGTTCGTGCGCGTGCACAAGCGCTACGAGGAGGCGCTCGACCTCAAGGAGCTGCCGAACCAGCGCCTGGTGGTGCTCAACTCGCCGGGCGGCACGATTGGCATCTACGCCTCCGTGCAGTGGTGGTCCACGGGCATGCCGCTGCCGAAGAACTGGTGGGTGCTCTCCTACAAGGCGGAGGACCAGGAGGTGACGCGCACCGGCCCCAACTCCATCGAGCTGTCGCTGCCCAAGGGGCAGCACTACCTCAACATGCTCGAGGAGCGCATCTACCGCGGCAAGAACTACCCGGTGGCGCAGGGCGACGAGTTCGACATGAAGGGCATGAAGGCCCGCATCGTGGAGGCGGACGCGGAGGGCCCCACGCGCATCTCCTTCACCTTCGACGTGCCGCTGGAGGACCCGTCGCTGAAGTTCGTCCACTGGAAGAACCGCAAGGTGCACACCTGGACGCCGCCCACCCTGGGTGGGCCCGCGGTGACGCTCAACGCGCTGAAGGCGGACTGACGCGCGGGTGAGGTGAGGGGAAAAAGGCCCGGGCTTCGTTGATGGGGGCGAGGCCGGAGCGCGCGCGGCAGACACCGCGCGCCACTCCGGCCGCCACGCTGACCCAAACGGGGGACCCGGACCATGACACTTCGTAAGCATTCCAAGCGGTGGACGCGCGCGGCGCTCGCGGGAGCGGTGCTCCTGCCCGCCGCGGCGCTGGCGAACGAGACGCACGTCTACGGCATCGCCAACTTCGGCAGCGCGAGCAACGGCCTGTGCAGCGCGGACTCCCACTCCGTGCACACCAAGACGGCGGCCGAGTTCGCGGACTACTTCAACTCCCTGAAGAACGCCGGTCAGTGGTCGGACGTTCGCACGCTCAACAACACGAGCGCGCGCACGGACCTGTGGACGGACCCGTCCAAGGGCGCGGCGGCGGACGCGAAGGACACCCAGCTCAACGCGGGCGTGGATGACGCGGACGTCCTCTTCGTCCACACGCACGGCGGCCACAACGAGACGTACCTGCGCAGCTGGCTGGTGATGGGCACCAACGCGGACTCCTGCGCGGCCGTCACGGACACGCACATGAGCCTGGGCAACGGGAAGCTGAACATCGCCGTGGTGAAGGCGTGCCAGTCCGGCGACTACCAGGTCTGGAAGCAGGGCGGCTATCGCAAGGCGCTCGTGACGAGCACCAGCGGCTTCACCATGTGGAACGCGTTCCACGGGGACTCGTCGTGCGGCAACCACGTGAAGCGCTACGTGCGCCGCTATGCGGCCCACTCGAAGACGTCCGGCGTGGGGGAGAACTGGATCGACGAGGCGTACGACTGGGACGCGGGGCGCAACAACGACGACTGCCCCGTCTCCATCGTGTTCGGCGACACGAAGGCGAAGCGCGTGTCGATGTTCGAGTCCGGGGGATGGAAGGACCGCCAGAACACCGGCGCCAAGGTCGCCTCCAGCATCTTCTTCGTGGGCGCGTGCGATCCGTCCAGCGGCCAGAAGCTCCCCGAGGACTGAGTCCTCCCTTCCCTCGCCTTTCAGGAACGACCGACCATGAAGACCTCCATCCTTCGCCTCATGACCGCCCTTCCGCTCGCCGCCGTGCTGGGCTGCGACAGCGGGACCCTCACCGACCCGGCCCTCCTCGCGAGTCAGTCCGCTCGCGCCACCCTCGGCTTCACCTTCGACTCCACGCTCATCGCCACGCCGCCCTCCGGCAGCCTCCCCACCGACCTGCTCCCGCGCACCGCGTTCGACGACGCCACGCTCCAGGGCGGACTGGTGGGCTCGACCGAGCCCTTCACGCTCACCGAGCAGCTCGGGACGCGCCGCACCCAGGACTCCCGCACGTGGACGCTGGAGAGCGATGCGTCCGAGGGCGTGGTGCTGGTGCAGAACCGGCTCGGCGCCGGGCCCGCGACGACGCAGGACCCCGCGGTGTTGCAGCGCATCGCGATCGCCCGCTTGCAGCGCTGGGGCATCCCCGCGTCGGAGATGGGCCCCATCCGACAGGTGAAGTCCTACGTCCAGAGCGAGGACGACACCAACGTGGCCACGTCCGAGCTGCACCGGCACAAGACCTTCGTGCTGCGCGCCATCAACGGCATCCGCGTGGAAGGCCATCGCGCGGTGGTGACCCACGGCGTGGATGGGAGCTTCCAGCGCGCGCTCATCAGCTGGCCGCCGCTGGCCCGCCAGGGCCACCTGCTGCACACGCGGCTGACCGTGGCGGAGATTGAGCAGCGCGCCCGCGAGGCCCTCCAGGCCGAGGGAGAGACGACGGGCCCCGTGCGCCTCACGTGGAAGTACGTGCCCTCCCAGCTCAGCACGGGCGAGTGGGCGCTGACGCTCCAGGTGTCCGCCTCGATGGCCCCCGTCACCAGCGCGACGAGCACCGAGGAGCCCCGCGTCGTCGACGTGGACGTGAGCGCGGTGCCGTAACGCGAAGTCACGGCGCGGGGCCTCACATCATCGAGGCCCCGCGTTGCGTTGGGAGTTACGTGCCGTTGATGAGGCGCACGGCCAGGTCCGGACTGAACGTCCCCGCCGGGACACCGGGCGCGATGCCACACTGGCCATCCGAGTCGCCCGGCACCTTGACCCACAGCAGCATCTCCGCGCCGCTCGCCTGCGTCTGGGACACCGCGCCCAGCTTGCGCCCCGCCGGATTGCACCAGTTTCCATCCGAGCCATTGCCGTTGCGGCTGGTGTCCACCACGAAGGGCAGCGTGTAGCCGTAGCGCGTGTTGAGCGACGCGTTGACCGCCGCCCCGTACGTCGTCGACTGGGCGGTGGTGTAGAAGTTGGAGACGTTCACCGCGAAGCCTCGGATGTTGTGCGCGCCCGCCGACTCCAGCCGCTGCGCCATGGTGTCCGCGGCGATCCACTGCGCGTTGCCTCCATCCAGGTAGGCCCACGTGTTGGGCGCGTGGTCGCGGAACTGCTCGGTGGCGTAGCGCAGCAGGTTGAGCCGCACCGTCCGCTCCGCGTCGCTGGGGAGGCAGTCCAGCTGGGCCACCGCGTCCGGCTCGATGATGACCACGGCGGGGCGATTGCCGATGGCAGACGCGAAGGCGGCGATCCACGTCTGATAGGCCGCCGCGCTCCCCGCGCCTCCCGAAGACTGGCCACCACAGTCGCGGCCCGGGACATTGTACGCCACGAGGATGGGCAGCTTGTCCGCCGTGTCCGCCGCGCCGACGTAGCTCGACACCGCCGACGCGATGTCACCGCTCCAGTTGCCGAACCACTTCGCGCCCGCCTTGCTCGCGATGGAGGACTGGATGCTGGCCGCGCGCGAGTCCCCGCCGTTCTGGCTCACCCAGGACGCCGAGTTGGAGTTGGGGTCCGTGTAGAAGCCGCTCGTCATGCCCAGCGGCCCCGTTCCGCCCGTGCCCGGCGACCCCGTGGTGAGGGTGATGTCATCCAAGCGCAGCGTGAACGCGCCGCGCCCGCCGAGTTGGAAGGTGACCTGTCCCCCCGTCGTGGTGAGCGACGAGGTGAACGTGTACGTGAAGCGCCGCGAGGTGCCATCCACCGCCACCTGTTGATCCAACGGCGCGGTGTACGGCGACACGCCGAGCTGCACCGTCGCGCGCACCGACACGCTCGCCGTGGCCGTCGCGGTGAAGGCCAGCGTGTACGACTGGCCACTCACCAGCGCGATGTTGTCCTGCCCGATGGGCGCGTCCCACGCGTTCGCGGTGCCGCCCGTGACATTGACGCGCAGCTGCCCGTTCTCCACCGCCGAGGCGGTGTTGGCGCCGCTCCACCACGGAGATACCGAGCCGTTGGTGAAGGTGCCATTGACCACCAGCTCCGTGACGACGGGCTGGGGCGCGACGCCCAGGGGCGCGTCCGAGGACGGCTCGACCGAGGGACCACAACCGAGGACGAGCGCCGAGGCGAACGTCAGCGAGACACGACGAAGGAAGGACCACGAGGGGGAGAGACGGGTCGACATGGAGGCGGGACTCCTGGGGAGACAGGGGGGAACACGGCGGCGCACGAGCGGCCACGGCGCGGGAAAGCCGCGCCGCGCGAGACACGGGGGCGCCACCTCTTGCGCCCGTGCCCGCATAAACGAACGTCGCGGCCCCCTGCTGGCGGACCACGACGAAACACCACGGGCTCAGCGGCTCACTGCCGCCGAGCCCGCTTCCACGCGAGACTCAGCGAACCTCGGGACAATCCCAGTAGCGCGAGGGCGTCGAGGGAATCGTCGACTGGCGACAGGTGCAGACGTAGTCGGTGTAGATGCCGTCCTGGCAGCCCGTCGTCGCGCCCACGCTCGAACACGCCGTGAGGTCCAGGTCCCAACACATGGGGAGCAGCGGCGGAATGCGTGAGACTTGGGCCTCCGCCGACTCGGGGGACTCGGTGCGGACCTGCGCACCGTCGTCCTGCGTGGGCTCCGGCGCGGAGGCGACCGCGAACATCGGAAGCACCAGCGACACTGCCAGCACGGGCCACTTCATCATCGGCTTGCTCCTACGGTGAGGGACGGGAACGCCACGACCGCCAAGCAAGCATGCTTTACGCGTATTGCGGACTGGACTCAATATACGGGCCCAGTCCGCTGAACGCTGATTCCAGATGTATCAACTCATTCCGAGCAAGCCGGACCGGGGCGCGCGAACGCCCCGGTGGCTCGCCGGCTCACATGTTGCGGCGGTACTGCCCGCCCACGTCGTAGAGCGCGCGGGAGAGCTGGCCGAGCGTGCACACCTTGCAGGCATCCATCAGCGCGGCGAACACGTTGCCGTGGTCCAGCGCGGCGCGGCGCACGGCCTCCAGCGCGGCCGGGGCCACCTCCGCGTTGCGCTTCCAGAAGGCGTCACGCGCCGTAATCGCGTAGTCCTTCTCCTCCTTCGTGGCGCGGATGACCTCGGGCGGGGTGACGGTGGGCGAGCCCTTGGGGTCCAGGAAGGTGTTCACGCCGACGATGGGCAGCGACCCGTCGTGCTTGAGCGTCTCGTAGTAGAGCGACTCCTCCTGGATCTTCGAGCGCTGGTACATGCGCTCCATGGCACCCAGCACGCCGCCGCGCTCGGAGATGGCGCGGAACTCCGTCATCACCGCCTGCTCCACCAGGTCCGTCAGCTCCTCGATGATGAACGAGCCCTGGTTGGGGTTCTCGTTCTTGGACAAACCGAACTCCTTGTTGATGACCAACTGGATGGCCAACGCGCGCCGCACACTCTCCTCGGTGGGCGTGGTGATGGCCTCGTCGTAGGCGTTGGTGTGCAAGGAATTGCAGTTGTCGTTGAGGGCCAGCAGGGCCTGCAACGTGGTGCGGATGTCATTGAAGGCGATCTCCTGCGCGTGCAGGCTCCGCCCGGAAGTCTGGATGTGATACTTCAGCTTCTGCGACCGGTCGTTGCCGCCGTACTTGTCCCGGATGGCCTTGGCCCAGATGCGCCGCGCCACGCGCCCGAGCACCGCGTACTCAGGGTCCATCCCGTTGGAGAAGAAGAACGACAGGTTGGGCGCGAAGTCGTCGATGTCCATCCCGCGCGACAGGTAGTACTCGACGAAGGTGAAGCCGTTGGCCAGCGTGAAGGCGAGCTGGGAGATGGGGTTCGCCCCGGCCTCCGCGATGTGGTACCCGGAGATGGACACCGAGTAGAAGTTCCGCACCTTCTGGTCGATGAAGTACTGCTGGATGTCGCCCATCAGCCGCAGGGCGAACTCCGTCGAGAAGATGCAGGTGTTCTGCGCCTGGTCCTCCTTGAGGATGTCCGCCTGCACCGTGCCACGCACGTTCTGCAGCGTGGACGCGCGGATGCGCTCGTAGACATCGCGCGGGAGCACCTCGTCACCGGACACGCCCAACAGGAGCAGCCCGAGCCCGTCATTGCCCGCGGGCAGGTCGCCCTGGTAGCGGGGCCGAGGCAGGCCGCGCTTCTGATAGAGCGCGTCGATGGTCTTCTCGACCTCGTCCACCTTCCCGTTGGCGCGGATCCACTTCTCGCACTGCTGATCCACCGCGGCGTTGAGGAAGAAGCCCAGCAGCATCGGCGCGGGCCCGTTGATGGTCATGGACACCGAGGTGGACGGGTCCGCCAGGTCGAAGCCCGAGTAGAGCTTCTTCGCGTCGTCCACGTTCGCGATGGACACGCCCGAGTTGCCCACCTTGCCGTAGATGTCCGGGCGGTGGTCCGGGTCCTCGCCGTACAACGTCACCGAGTCGAAGGCCGTGGACAGGCGCTTGGCGGGCAGGCCTCGGGACACGTAGTGGAAGCGCTTGTTGGTGCGCTCCGGGCCGCCCTCGCCGGCGAACATGCGGGCCGGATCCTCGCCCTCGCGCTTGAGCGGGAAGACGCCCGCGGTGAACGGGAAGGCGCCCGGCGCGTTCTCCCGCAGCAGCCACGTGAGGATGTCACCCCAGTCCTCGTAGCGCGGGAGCGCGATCTTCGGGATGCGCAGGTGCGAGAGCGACTCGGTGATGAGGTCCAGCTCGATGACCTTGTCGCGCACCTGGAACTGGTACTTGGACGCCGCGTAGCGCCGCTTGGTGGCGGGCCACTCGACGAGCAGGCGCCGGCAGTCCGCGGCGAGGCGGGACTCCAGGTCCTGGTACAGCGCCACCAGCTCGCCCAGGTACGCGGGCTCGCCCTCCACGCGCTCCGTGACGTGCACCACGCCCGAGGCGTCGCGGGGCTCGACGATCTCCAGGCGCTTCTTGCCCACGTTGGTGCGCAGCGCCTCGATGGTGCCGTGGAGCTGGTACATGCGGCGCGCGATGGCGGCCTGGTCGCGGACGAACTGCTCGTACTTCTCGCTGTTCTCGACGATCTCCGCCAGATAGCGGGTGCGCTCGGGCGGGATGATCCACTTCTTCTCGCTCATCCCCGGCGTGGTCTCGGCGTGGGACTGGAGCGGCGCGCCGGTCTTCTTCACCACCGCGTCGATGACGGCGCGATAGAGCCGGTTCATCCCCGGGTCGTTGAACTGCGAGGCGATGGTGCCGTACACGGGCACCGCGTCATCCGCGAGCGTGAAGGCGTTGTGGTTGCGCTTCCACTGCTTGCGCACGTCGCGCAGCGCGTCCAGCGAGCCGCGCTTGTCGAACTTGTTGATGGCGATGACGTCCGCGAAGTCGAGCATGTCGATCTTCTCGAGCTGCGTCGCGGCGCCGTACTCGGCGGTCATCACGTAGAGCGACGCGTCCGAGTGCTCGGTGATTTCCGTGTCCGACTGACCGATGCCGGAGGTCTCGACCACGATGAGGTCGAAGCCGGCGGCCTTGCAGATGTCGATGGACTCGCCCACGTGCTTGGACAAGGCGAGGTTGCTCTGCCGCGTGGCCATCGAGCGCATGTACACGCGCGGGTTGTCGATGGCGTTCATGCGGATGCGGTCACCCAGGAGCGCGCCGCCGGACTTGCGCTTCGAGGGGTCCACCGACAGCACCGCGAGCGTCTTGTCCGGGAAGTCCGTGAGGAACCGGCGGACCAGCTCGTCCACCAGGCTCGACTTGCCGGCGCCACCCGTGCCGGTGATGCCGAGCACGGGCACGCGCGGGGCCGAGGCCAAGCTCTGGGCGAGCGCGGTGCGCAGCGACTCTCCGGCCGACGCGAAGTTCTCCGCCACGGTGATGAGCGACGCGAGGCGCGCGGGCTCGCGCTTCTTCGGCGCGGCGAGCGCGGGCGCGAAGTCGGGCGTGCGCTTCTCGAAGTCACACTGGGACACCAGGTCGTCAATCATCCCCTGGAGGCCCATGGCCCGGCCGTCGTCCGGCGAGTAGATGCGGGTGACGCCGTAGCGGTGCAGCTCGTCAATCTCCGTCGGGAGGATGGTGCCGCCGCCACCGCCGAAGACCTTGATGTTCGCCCCGCGCTCGCGCAGCAGGTCGATCATGTACTTGAAGAACTCGACGTGGCCGCCCTGGTAGGACGTGAGCGCGATGCCCTGGGCGTCCTCCTGGATGGCGCAGTCGACAATCTCCGCCACCGAGCGGTTGTGCCCCAGGTGGATGATCTCCGCGCCAGACGCCTGCATGAGGCGGCGCATCACGTTGATGGCGGCGTCGTGTCCATCGAACAACGATGCCGCGGTCACGATGCGGACGTGGAAGCGGGGCTTGTAGGGCGAGGGAGCAGTGGTTGGCAGGGCGTTTCGCACGGCGCGTACACTAGGAGTGGCGCGAATGCCGAGGCAAGGGATTGGGACGCGCGTGCGGGATGCGCAACGCGGGCCGTCATCCCGCTCGCGTGCTCGGCAAGAAAGCGTCCAGTACACGCAGTGCGGCCGACGTGGGCGTCGCACGACCCTCGCGCACGTCCGCCTCCAGCACGGGCACCAGCGAGGACACCTGGGGATGGGCGCGCAGGGCCGCCCGCAGGCCGTCCTGCACCATGGCCCACATCCAGCCCACCTGCTGGGAGCGGCGGCGGCGGCCCAGCTCGCCCGAGGCCTCGCGGCGCCCCACCTGCGTCTCCACCGAGGCCCACAGCTTCGCGATGCCCGTGCCCTCCATCGCGCTGCACGTGGTGACCTCGGGCTCGGCGCCGGGACGCATCAAGTGCAGGGCCGCGCGGTACTCGGCGCGAGCGCGCTCGGCGCGAGGCTGGTTGTCGCCATCCGCCTTGTTGATGGCGAGCATGTCCGCCACCTCGAGGATGCCGCGCTTGATGCCCTGGAGCTCGTCCCCCGCGCCCGCGAGCATGAGCACCAGGTAGAAGTCGACCATGTCGGCGACCACCGTCTCCGACTGGCCCACGCCCACCGTCTCCACCAGCACCACGTCGAAGCCGGCGGCCTCGCACAACAGCAGCGTCTCGCGCGTCTTGCGCGCCACGCCGCCCAGCGTGCCGCTGGAGGGGCTGGGACGGATGAAGGCGCTCAGCTCGCGGGACAGCCGCGCCATGCGCGTCTTGTCTCCCAGGATGCTGCCACCGGACACCGTGCTGGACGGGTCGATGGCGAGCACCGCCACGCGCTTGCCCTCCCCCACCAGGTGCATGCCCAGCGCGTCGATGAAGGTGCTCTTGCCCACGCCCGGCACGCCGCTGATGCCCACGCGCCGACTGCCGCCCGTGTGGGGCAACAGCCGCGTGAGCACCTCCTGCGCGAGCGCCGCGTGGCGAGGGTGCTCGCTCTCCACCAGCGTGATGGCGCGCGCGAGCACCGCGCGATCTTGCGCGCGCACGCCCGCCACGTACTCGTCCGCCGACAGTGGCTTCACGCCTCCCCCAGCGCCGCCGTCAGCTTGTCGAGCAGCTCGATGGCCGCCTTCGCGATGACGGTGCCGGGCCCGAAGATGGCCGCGGCGCCCGCGGCGCGCAGGGCGTCATAGTCCTGCTCGGGGATGACGCCGCCCACCACGACCATGATGTCCTCGCGGCCCAGCGCCTTCAGCGCCTGCTTGAGCTGCGGCACCAGCGTGAGGTGACCCGCGGCGAGCGAGCTGGCGCCCACCACGTGCACGTCATTCTCCACGGCCTGACGCGCGGACTCCTCGGGCGTCTGGAACAGCGGCCCGATGTCCACGTCGAAGCCCAGGTCCGCGAACGCGGTGGCGATGACCTTCTGCCCGCGGTCGTGTCCGTCCTGTCCCATCTTCGCGATGAGGATGCGGGGACGACGGCCGAAGGTCGCGAGGAACGCGTCCGCCCGCGCTCGCGCATCGGCGATGCCCTGCGCCCCACCCGCCTCGCTGGAGTACACCCCGGACACGCTGCGCACGGTCGCCTCGTAGCGCCCGAAGACCTTCTCGAGCGCGTCGCTGATTTCGCCCACGGTGGCCTTCGCGCGCGCCGCGTCGATGGCCAGCGCGAGCAGGTTGCCCTCGTTGCGTCGGCCCGCCTCGGTGAGCGCATCCAGCCGGCGGCGCACCTCGTCCGCGTTGCGCTCGTGGCGCAGCTCGCGCAGCCGGGCAATCTGCGCCTCGCGCACCGCCGAGTTGTCCACCTTGAGGATCTCAATCGAGTCCGGGCGCTCGGGCGGATACTTGTTCACGCCGATGATGGCCTGACGGCCGGAGTCGATGCGGGCCTGCGTGCGCGCCGCGGCCTCCTCGATGCGCAGCTTGGGCAGCCCCGCCTCGATGGCCTTGGTCATGCCACCCAGCGCCTCGACCTCCTGGATGTGTCCCCACGCCTTGTGCGCCAGCTCGTGGGTGAGCCGCTCCACGTAGTAGCTGCCGCCCCACGGGTCGATGACGCGCGTCGTGCCGCTCTCCAGTTGGAGATAGAGCTGCGTGTTGCGCGCGATGCGGGCGCTGAAGTCCGTGGGCAGCGCGATCGCCTCGTCCAGCGAGTTGGTGTGCAGGCTCTGCGTGTGGCCCTGCGTCGCGGCCATGGCCTCCACGCACGTGCGCACCACGTTGTTGTAGACGTCCTGCGCGGTGAGGCTCCACCCGGACGTCTGGCAATGCGTGCGCAGCGCGAGGCTCTTGTCGCTCTTGGGCGAGAAGTCCTTCAGGAGCCGGGCCCAGAGCATGCGCGCCGCGCGCATCTTGGCCACCTCCATGAAGAAGTTCATCCCGATGGCCCAGAAGAAAGACAGGCGCGGCGCGAACGCGTCCACGCCCAGGCCCGCGGCGAGCCCGGCGCGCACGTACTCCACGCCGTCCGCGAGCGTGTAGCCCAGCTCCAGGTCCTGCGTCGCCCCGGCCTCCTGCATGTGGTAGCCGCTGATGCTGATGCTGTTGAAGCGAGGCATCTTCTCCGCCGTGAAGCGGAAGATGTCGCCGATGATTCGCATCGAGGGGGCGGGCGGGTAGATGTACGTGTTGCGGACCATGAACTCCTTGAGGATGTCGTTCTGGATGGTCCCGCTGAGCTGCTCCGGCTTGACGCCCTGCTCCTCCGCCGCCACGACGTAGAGCGCGAGCACCGGGAGCACCGCGCCGTTCATCGTCATCGACACGCTCATCTGATCGAGCGGGATGCGATCGAACAGGATGCGCATGTCCTTGATGGAGTCGATGGCCACGCCGGCCATTCCCACGTCGCCCGCCACGCGCGGGTGGTCGCTGTCGTAGCCACGGTGCGTGGCCAGGTCGAACGCGATGGACAGGCCCTTCTGCCCCGCCGCGAGGTTGCGACGGTAGAAGGCGTTGGAGGCCTCGGCCGTGGAGAAGCCGGCGTACTGCCGCACCGTCCACGGCTGCTGCACGTACATGGTCGCGTAGGGGCCGCGCACGAAGGGCGGCAGGCCGGGCAGCGAGCCCAGGTGCTCCACGCCCTCCAGGTCCTCGCGCGTGTACGCGGGCTTGACGGGGATGCCCTCGGGCGTCACCCAGCGCTCGGCGGCGCGCGTGGCGTCCGCGGCCTGGTGGCGCTGCGCCTCGAGCGTGGACGGAGTGGCCCGCGTCTCGGGGGCGTCGAAGTCGACGCGGGAGAAGTCAGGAACGGAAGCGCGCATCACGACACCCCGAGCTGCTGGTGCAGCGAGGACAGGAGCGCGACCAGGTCCGCTCCCGCGAAGATGAAGAGGTCCACACCCGCCGCGCGGAACGCGGCCTCGTGCTCGCCGGGACGTCCGGCCACCGCCACCACGCGCGCGCCCTTCGCCTTCAGCGCGGCGCTCAGCGCGGGCACCCACTCGGGATAGAGCGCGTCCGGACCGGAGATGACCGCGAGCGCAGCGCCCGAACCGGCGAACTGCTCCACCGCCGCCGCGACATCCGCGAAGCCGTGCTGGTCGCGCGTCTCGATGCCGCCCACCGCCAGCGCGTTGGCCGTCCACATCGAGCGCGTGGTGTGCTCCGCCACCGTGCCCAGGCTCGCCATGAACGCGCGCGGCCGGGCCCCGTGGGCCGTCTGGTATCGGTCGCTCGCGTCGCGCAGCGTCTCGAACGCCTCGGACATGCGCACCGGCTGCAGCGGCAGGGCGCTCCCCGCCTTCGCGGCGCTCACGCCCGAAGCAGGACGCGGCTCGCGGCGCACGGTGGGCTCGCCCAGGTGGGGGAACTCGCTGACGCCCACGAGGGGCAGCTTGCGCGTGCGCAGCGCCTTGTCGCGCGCGACGCGCGTCTCGGCGAGCACGCGGGCGATGTCGCCCTCCTGGAGCGCGCGGGACATGCCGCCCAGCGACTCGATGCGCCGCAGCTCCGTCCAGGCCGCGCGGGCGAACTCGCCGGTGAGCTGCTCCAGGTAGTAGCTGCCGCCCGCCGGATCCGCGACGCGGTTGAGGCTGGACTCGTCGCGCAGGATGAGCTGGGTGTTGCGCGCCAGTCGCCGCGCGCCCTCGTCCGGCGTGCCGAGCGTCTCGTCGAAGGGAGACGTGCTCACGCTGTCCGCGCCCGCCACCACCGCCGCGAAGGACTCCGCGGTGGCGCGCAGGATGTTCACCCACGGATCGCGCTGCGTCTTCGTCCCGCTCGCGGTGCGCGCATGCAGCACCATGGCCTGGGCCTCTTGCGAGCCGCCCGACGCGGCGACGACCTTGGACCACAAGAGCCGCGCCGCGCGCAGCTTGGCGATCTCCGGGAAGAACTGGCCGCCCACCGACAGCGCGAACTGCACCGAGCGCGCCGCGATCTCCGGCGACACGCCCGCGCGCTCCAGCGACCGCAGGTACTCCACGCCCGTGGCGAGGGCCCACGCCAGCTCGTGCACCGGCGACGCGCCCGCATCCGCCACGGCGCGCGACGAGACGAGCAGCACGCGCAGCCCCGGCGCGCTCTCGCGCAGCGACGTCACCAGCGGGGCCGCCTGGGCGAGCACCGCATCCAGGCCACCGGTCAGCGCGCCCGTGCGCGCCAGCGCCCCCAGCGGATCCACGCCCAGACAGCCACGCAGCGACGCGCGCGTGACCCCCTTGCGCTCCGCGACGCTCAACAGGAAGCCCGCGGCGGACAGCCCATCCGCCTCCGACTCCAGGCAGACAGGGGTGCGCTCCAGAGGCACCGGAGCGAGCAGCCGCGCCATGGCCTCCGCGTCCGGAACAGCGATGCCGTGGGGTTCACCCAGGCAGAGCCACACGCCGGTGGCGCCGCGCTCCAGGTCCACGCGAAGCGCCTCGGCGGCGCTCGTCACGTCGGGGCCCGTGTACTCCTGGCAGACGCTCCAGCCGCCCTCGGTGAGGCCGAGCGCCTGGGTGCCGCGCAGGTAGGGAGCGACGCCCGGCGGCTCGGGGGGCGGCGCATCGGCCGCGTCCTGACGCGAGTAGAGCGGCTGCTGGGTCAGTCCGCCTTCGAGCGTGGACTGAAGCGACGTGAAGGGTTTGCCCTTCAGGTCCTTGTCCACCAGCCGGCGCCAGTCCTCCAGCGAGGGGGCCAGGAAGACCGAGGCGATGTGGAGAGGCACTTGCGACATGCTGCGTCCTCGCAAAGAGAAGGCGCCGTCCAGGGGACCGCGCCGTCCCCCTCCCATAGGCGCAATGAGGCGGCGGAGCAATGGTGTGGTGGGCCTCGCCGTCTGAGACATGCATGATGGGGGCCCCTCCAGGAGCCACGCCATGCCACGCGAGACCGTTGCCCTCTCCACCTCGGATGGCCCTTGTCAGACCGAGGTCTTCACGCCCGAGGGCTCGGGCCCCTGGCCGGCGGTCCTCTTCCTGATGGACGCCCCGGGCCCGCGCCCCGCGCTGTTCGACATGGCCGAGCGGCTCACGCGCCACGGCTACCTCGTCCTGCTGCCGGACCTGTACCACCGCGCCACGCTGCCCTACACGCCGCAGTCCATCCGCGAACTCATGCGGACACCGGAGGGTGAGAAGCAGTGGCGCACCCAGTACGCCGACCCAGCGATGGCGCAGGAGAACTTCCAGACCGACCTGCGCGCGATGCTCGACTACCTGCCGACCCGGCCGGACGTGCGCGCATCGGGCGTGGGCGTGACGGGCTACTGCATGGGCGGCCACCTGGCGCTGCGGACCGCGGGGCTCGCGCCGGAGCGAGTCGTCGCGGCCGCCTCGTTCCACGGTGGATATCTGGCCACGGACACCGCCGCGAGCCCTCACCTGCTCGCGCCTCGGATGAAGGCCCAGGTGTATGTGGCCTGCGCGGACAATGACCGCTCCTGTCCGGACGACATGAAGCAGCGCCTGGACGAAGCGCTGACGGCGGCGGGCGTGGTGCACACCGTGGAGACCTACGCGGGCGCGCGGCATGGCTTCGCCGTGCCGGGAAACCCCACGTATGACGAGGCCGCCAGCGAGCGCCACTGGAAGGCCCTGCTCGACCTCTTCGAGCGCACGCTGCGCCCCCGCGCGTGATGCTCAGGAGGGATTGAGTTCACCCGCGCGACGCTCCAGCTCGCGCACGGCGAAGTCGATGAACGCGCGGATGCGTGGCGTCTCGCGCAGATCCGCGTGGACGCCCAGCCGCACTGGCAGCACCGGGCCGGGCTGCGGGGTCGCCACCCGGCGAAACATCGGGCGTGCGTCCGCCAACATGCGCGGCAGCACCGCGAGCGCCTCGCCCGCCTCGACGACCGCGAGCTGGGAGCGGATGCTGTTGGTGCGCACGTTGCGCCGGGCCTCGGGGGCGATCGCGCGCAGCCACCCTGACAGGGACAGCTTCCCGGGCAGGTCGTTCAGCAGGACGATGGCGTGGCCCGCGCCGCCCTCCGCGAAGTCCGGCGCGCCATGTGCCTTGAGGTACGCCTGCGAGGCGTACAGCCCATACGAGACGTCGGCGACCTTCCGCTCGATGAGGGACTCCTCGTCGAACGTGCCGAAGCGAATGGCGATGTCCGCCTCGCGGCGCGCGAGGTTGTAGCGGCGCTTGTCATTGACGAGGTCCAGGCTCACCAGCGGGTGCTGCGCACCGAACCGAGCCAGGAGCGGTGCCACCACGTAGTCCCCGAGCCAGTCGATGCTCGTCACCGTGATGGTGCCCTCCAGGCCCGTGTCGCGCGCGGCCACGCGCCGCTCGATGGCCAGCGCGCCCTCCTCCATGCGCTCCAGGCTCTCCACGAGCGCGGCGCACAGCGGCGTTGGCGTGAGTCCGCTCGCGCCCCGCTCGAACAGCTTCACGCCCAGGGCCTGCTCGAAGGCATCCAGCCTTCGGCCCACGGTGGGCTGCGTGGAGCCCAGGGTCCGCGCCGCAGCGCTCAGCGAGCCCTGCCGCACCACGGCGAGCACGATTCTCAGGTCGTCCCAATCCATGTCGCCCCAGCCACGTCCGCGGTCCGCTCGGTCATATACGGTTTCGTATGAGGCCCCTACGGAATCATGGGCGGAAGCGCGCGGCGCGAATCCGTACATCTCCCTGCATTCCGGAAGCGCACTCCCCGCGCCTCTCGCCAGGAGCCTCGCCATGCCCTCCGCCGTCGCCAGCCTCACCCTCGCCGCCACCCTCGGACTCGCCCCCACCGCTCCCACCGCTCCGACCACGCCGCTCACGTCGCGCCTGGACCGGGCCATCGATCGCGCGCTCGCCGAGCACCGCATCGTCGGCACCGTGGTGCTGGTCGCGAAGAACGGCCAGCTCGTCTACCACCGCGCCGCGGGAGACGCGGACCGCGAGGCCCACCGCCCCATGCGCGAGGACTCGCTGTTCCGCCTCTCTTCGCTGACGAAGGCGCTCGTCTCCACCGCCGCGCTGGCCATGGTCGAGCGCCACCAGCTCGACCTGGATGACCCCGTCACGAAGTGGATCCCCACCTTCCGTCCCAAGCTGGCGGATGGCACCACGCCCACCATCACGGTGCGCCACCTGGTGACGCACACCGCGGGCCTCACCTACGGCTTCATGGAGCCCGCGGACAGCCCGTACCACCGCGCGCAGGTCTCTGACGGACTGGACGCCCCGGGCCTCTCCATGGAGGAGAACCTGCGGCGCATCGCCTCCGTGCCGCTGTCGTACACGCCGGGCACGCGCTGGGGGTACTCCGTCGCCACGGACGTGCTCGGTGAGGTCATCGCCCGCGCGGCCGGCGCCCCGCTGCCGCAGGTGGTGGAGCGCCTCGTCATCCGGCCCCTGGGCCTGAAGGACACGAGCTTCCAGGTGCGCGACGTGGCCCGGCTCGCGGCGGCCTACGCCAACGCGACACCCGAGCCCGTGCGCATGGGCGAGGAGCACGTGATTGCCTTTGGTCCCAGCGGCGTGCGCTACGCACCGGGCCGCGTGTTCGACCCGAACTCCTTCGCCTCGGGCGGCGCCGGCATGGTGGGCACCGCCACCGACTTCTTGAAGTTCCTGGAGGTGCTGCGCCAGGGCGGAGGGAAGGTGCTGACGGAGTCCACCACGCGACGCATGACGGTGCCGCAGACGGCGCCGGAGACCGAGTCCCTGGGGCCCGGCTGGGGCTTCGGTCTGGGAGTGGGTGTGCTGGTGGATCCAGCCAAGGCGCACAGCCCGCAGCCCGTGGGCACCGTGCAGTGGATTGGCGCGTACGGACACACGTGGTTCATCGATCCGAAGAACCACCTGACCGTCGTCGCGCTCACCAACACGGCCATCGAGGGCATGGCGGGACAGTTCCCCAACGACATCCGCGACGCCATCTACGACGCGAAGCCGTGAGGTCCCCGCTCAGGCGGTGCGCACCACCCCGCCCACCACCTGGACGGGCCACGGCGTGAGCCGCGCGCCCGAGCAGGGCCCGCCCACGCACAGCCCGTCCTCGGGTTGGAACAGGGCGCCGTGCCACGAGCACGCGATGAGGCGCCCATCCGGCGTGAGGTAGTCATCCAGCTTCTGCGCGAGCGGCAATCCGGCGTGAGGGCAGCGGTCCACGTAGCCCCACACCGAGTCCCCGCGGCGCACGAGGAAGCCGTGGAAGAAGGCCTCCCCTATCTGGAGCACGAGGTTGCGCGCGCCGGGCTCTCTCAGCGAGTCCAGCGTGCACAGCGCCACGTTGGCCGGCGTGGAGAAGACCCGCGAGCGGCCCTGCGTCGACTCGGAACTCAGGGCAGCCTGGCCTTCTGGAAGCCCGACCAGCAGTGGTCGTAGTCGGACTGGAGCGCGGCGGTCTCCATGGCGAAGCGCGTGGGCCGGATGACCCACCGCGACTCGAACATGAAGGCGAGCGTGTCCTTGATCTTGTGCGGCTGGAGGTCCACCCGCACGGCCTGCTCGTAGCTCGACTGGTCCGGCCCGTGGCCGCTCATGCAGTTGTGCAGCGACGCGCCGCCCGGAGAGAAGCCCCCAGCCTTGGCGTCATAGGCGCCGTGCACCAGCCCCATGAACTCGCTCATCACGTTGCGGTGGAACCACGGGGGCCGGAAGGTCTTCTCCGCCACCATCCAGCGCGGCGGGAAGATGACGAAGTCGCAGTTGGCCGTGCCCGGCACCTCGCTGGGCGAGGTCAGCACCGTGAAGATGGACGGATCCGGGTGATCGAAGCTCACCGTCCCAATGGTGTTGAACCGGCTCAGGTCGTACTTGTACGGGGCAAGATTGCCGTGCCACGCCACCACGTCCAGCGGGGAGTGGTCGAACTCGGAGACCCACAAGCGGCCCTGGAACTTCTGCACCACGCGCGTGGGCCGGTCGATGTCCTCGTAGGCCGCGACGGGCGTGAGGAAGTCGCGCGGGTTGGCCAGTCCGTTCGAGCCGATGGGCCCCAGGTCCGGCAGGCGGAAGGGCGCGCCCAGGTTCTCGCAGATGTAGCCCGCCACCGGACCGTCCGGCAGCTCGGCGCGGAAGCGCACGCCGCGCGGCACCACGCCCACGTCACCGGGCGCCAGCTCCAACACGCCCATCTCCGTGACGAGCCGGAGCCGGCCCGCCTGCGGAACGAGGAGCAGCTCGCCGTCGGCGTTGAAGAAGACCTTGTCGGTCATCGACCGGTTGGCGAGGTACAGGTGGATGGCGATGCCCGCGCCCGTGCCCGGGTCACCGTTGCCGGCGTAGGTGACGAGCCCCTCCACGAAGTCCCGAGGCTCCGCCGGCATCGGCTGCGGACTCCAGCGCAGCCGGTTGGGCGACGGCGCAACCTCGTCGAACGGGCCGCCCCGCAGGAGCCCCTGCGGATGCGGCTGGAACGGCGGATGGTTCGCGCTCGGGCGGATGCGGTAGAGCCACGAACGCTTGTTCTCCCGGCGCGGCGCCGTGAAGGCCGTGCCCGAGAGCTGCTCGGCGTACAGCCCGTAGGGCGTCCGCTGCGGCGAGTTCTGCCCCTGAGGAAGCGCTCCGGCCACCGCCTCCGTCGCGAACTCGTTGCCGAACCCCGAGAGATAGCCGCCCGACGCGGGCTTGAGGCCCGAGCCGGTTACCGCCCGTGTTTCCGTGTCCGTGGTCACCTGAGTCTCCTCCGAAGCGCGCCGAGGGATTTACCGCGCCGGGTCGACCTTGATGACCCCGCGACGAATCTGATCCAACTCGATGGACTCGAACAGGGCCTGGAAGTTGCCGTTGCCGAAGCCCTCGTTGCCCTTGCGCTGGATGATCTCGAAGAAGATGGGCCCGAAGAGGTTCTCGGTGAAGATCTGCAGGAGCAGGCCTTCCTTCTCGCTGCCGTCGATGAGGATGCGGTTCTTCCGCATCCGGGGCAGGTCCTCGCCGTGGTTGGGGACGCGCTTGTCCACCAGGTCGTAGTACGCGTCCAGGGTGTCCTGGAGCGCCACGCCCCGCGCGCGCAGCCGCTCGACGGTGCCGTAGATGTCCGGGGTCGTCAGCGCCAGGTGCTGGATGCCCTCGCCGTTGTACTGGCGGATGAACTCCTCGATCTGCGACTTGTCATCCTGGCTCTCGTTGAGCGGGATGCGGATGGCGCGGTCCGGGGCGATCATCGCCTGGCTGAACAGCCCCGTCGCCTGCCCCTTGATGTCGAAGTACTTCTGCTCGGTGAAGCCGAAGATGCGGTTGTAGAACGTCGACCAGGTGCGCATCTGGCCCCGGCGCACGTTGTGCGTCAGGTGGTCCAGCGTCTCGAGCCCCACGTTGTTGCGGGCCTCGGCCTCGACGGCGCCCGGGATGGGCTGCCACGCGTCATAGAGCGAGCCCTTCGGGCCGTAGCGGTCCACGAGATACAGCAGGCTGCCGCCGATGCCCTCCAGCACATAGGAGCCCTGCCCCAGCGCGCCGCGCGCGGGGTCCGCCGCCTTCGCGCCACGCTCCAGCGCCAGCTCGTAGGCCGCGCGGGCGTTCTCCACCCGGAACGCCATGCCGCTCGCCGAGGCGCCGTGCGCCGTGCGGAACTCGGCGGCCTGCCCGGTGGGCTCGCGGTTGATCAGCAGGTTGATGTCGCCCTGCTTGTAGCGGATGAGGTCCTTGGTCGGGTGCTTGGCGTTGGCCGTGAAGCCCAGCCGCTCCAGGAGCTGCACCATGACCTCGGGCGCGGGGCCCGTGAACTCCACGAACTCGAAACCGTCCAGCCCCAACGGGTTCTCAGGGGTAATCGCCATGGCACCGCCTCCGTCTGTGTCCTGGGAGCGCCCGAACGCAGGGCTCCGTCTGCCTCGAACGTAGGAACGGGCACTCTCCAGCGAAAGTACAAAGATGGCCGAGAGATTGTCAGGGGATTGCACTGACTGGGCGCCCACACGGGCGGTCTCAGCCCACCTGCGCGCACCCACGCGAGGGGCGCTCCCTGCCAGCGTCAGCGATTGAACGGCGTCTCCTGGATCCAGTTGAACCCTCGACTCACGAGGGGCAGGCGCGTCTCGTCCAGCTTGCGCAGCCGGAAGGAGACGGGGGTGTCCCGGAGCGTGCCCTCCAGCAGGAGGTGCTCCGCATCGAGGGCCGTGTAGTGGAAGCTCAGTGAGGTCGCGGCGGGACCCGAGCCCTCGCGCAGGACGAGCGACTGTGCCTGGGGGTCGATCTCCGCGGTGAAGCGGCTCATCGTGTCGCCCACCGTCCGGACCCACACGCGATTGCGCAGGATGACGGCGACGTAGCGCCAGGGCAGCGGACTCTCTCGCGGCAACAAGGCGGGGGCCTGTCCCTCATGCGGCACGGACTCCACCTCGTAGAGGCCGTACAGCGGGGGCTTGGGGGCCGCCTCGCCAAACTTCGTGCGGAACTCGAGCGACTCCCCCACGTTGTTCCACACCATCCACCCGACCACGAGGAGCTTCAGTCCCCGAAGGCCCCACGTCTCTCGCCACGAGAGCGTGAAGGGCAGGTCCAGGCCCACGGGATGCGTCGCGCGGTTCAGCACCAGCACGTCCGCCAGCCGGCGCAGGTCGGGCAGCAGCAGGAACACGGCGAGCAGCAGCAGGTGCGAGGAGTAGAGCTTGACCGGCACGTCGTAGAAGAAGTTGAGCGCCACCACGTTGGACATCACGCCCACGACGACCAGCGCCCCCAGCGTGGTGGTGCGACGCGTGAACAGCAGCAGCCCGCCCAGCACCTCGGCGCTGCCGGTGAAGAGGTTGTAGCCGGTGGAGTACCCCATGAAGGTCCACAAGAGGCCCATGGGCGAGAGCTCCCCCAGCGGCTCCATCAAGCGCCCGGGGTTCGGCGCGGGGAACTGCAGCTTGATGACCTTCGCCATGCCGTAGCTGAGCATCGCGGCGGCGAGCACGTAGCGCACCAGCGTGCGCAGCACGTCATGGGCTTTCACATACTGGGGGCGGCGCCAATCCCAGACGGACCACGCCGCGGTGACGACGCCCGCCAGCGCGAGGTACAGCAGGAGCTGCACGTAGTTGTACGTGGTGTCGCCGCTGCCATTCTGGAAGGTGGTGATGTCCGCGCCCAGGTGCAGCACGTGCTTTCCCACCCAGGGCACGGCCACATGCCAGACCTGCTCATTGAGGAAGCCGGAGACGAGCGCTCCGCTCGGCAGCGACTCCATCAAGAAGGAGAAGCCATAGAGGCAGAGGTAGGCGCACGCGAAGCGGAAGGCGATGCGGCGCGCGAGGCTCCACGCAGGCGCGGGCTTCGGTGGCTCCAGGGGGGAGGACTCCCCTCCTGCGTGGACAGCGTGGGGCTCGATACCGACGGGCTGCGGCACGACAGGGGTCATGGGACGCTCCTGGCGCGAGCATAGTCAACCGCGCCAGACCGCCCAATGACACCCTTCAACCCGCATCATTCTTGAAGAGCCACATGAGGTGCTCCGCGAACTGCTGGAGCGTCTTCACCTCGGCGGGCGCGGCGAGATAGTATTTGCGCTCGTAATCCTCGACGTCGCCGGGGCCCAGCGCGCGGCTGCCCACGTCGAGGCTCACGTCATAGAGCCCCTTGAACTTCTCGATGTCGAACGGCTCGCGCCCCGATGTGGCGCGCGCCTGACGGATCGCGGCGCGCTCCTCCTCACGGCGCTTGTCGCGGGCCTGCCGCAGCTCCTTGAGGGTCTCCTCGGCGGTCTTCGGTACGAACTTTCCTTGAGTCGTCATGGCTGTTCCCAGTCGTTGAGCCCGTCACCGTCGCTCATTGTTTCGAGTGCGCGTCCAAGGCCTGTTCGAGCGTCTTGCCTTGGTAGGCCTCGAGCGCCACCCGCGTCTTCTCCGCCACGGCGTCCGCGCCCGGGAAGCCCTGCGCCTTGATTCCATCCACCTGCTTCTCGATGAACGTGGTGTCGATGACCGTCGCCTTCACCTGCGCGATGTCCTCGCGCGGATCCGCCCCGACCGCCTTGTCGAACAGCGCCTGCTTCTCCGCCGTATCCGGCCCCATCCACTTGCCGTCACGCTTCTCCGCGACCAGGGTCTGCTGCCCCTTCTCATCCGTCACGTAGAGCTTGTAGTCGGTGATCTGCTTGTTCTCGATGACGCCCTGGAAGCGGCCTTCCTCGGGGCCCTCGTCCCGCCCCATGAGCAGGTCCCGCCGATTCTGGCGCACGCCATCGAAGCCGCCGCTGACGGGCGCGAAGGGGACCAACGGATCCGCGGTGCCCGGCTTGCGGGTGAGCACGCGGACGCACGAGGTCTCCAGCGGCACCTCCAGGTCGATGAGCTTGAGCTTCCGGGTCCCGATGTCCTTGAGCAGCCGCGGGATGTCATTGGCGCCCGCGAAGCGCTTGTCCATCACGAGCGAGCTGTCCGGCTTGTCCAGCATCGCCCGCTCCACGCGCTGGGACATCGCCGAGCCTTCCCAGTGCGACTGCTGGGTGCTGATCTTCCCTGCGTGCGCGGCGACGAGCTGTGCCTTGAGGGGGTCCGGGTTCATCGCGCCCCGCGTCTCCCCATCCGTGTCGAGCACCTTCTGGCTCAACGCGGGGTCCTTCTTGACGGTCGTGCTCTTGCCGGAGGCGGTGTTGCCGCGCAAGGCATAGACGACGCCCTTCTCGCCGTGGTCCGCGATGCGCTTGGACAGCGCCTCGGCGTGGCCCACCGCATCCCCGACAATCTTGTCCTGGAGTTTGAGGCGCTCGGGAACCCAGTTCGAGCGGTCAATCATGAAGGGGAACAAGTCCTTCGCGGGCAGCTCCTTCAGCGTGAAGGCCTCGTGGGACTCCACCTTGCCCCCTGAGTGCTCCAGGATGGCCTGACGGGCCGCATAGGTCCCGGGCGCGGTCCCCGTGGGGTCCGCCTTCTTGAGCTTCCCCAGCAGCTCCTTCGCGTTGTCGGGCGTCACCTTCTCCGTGGTGACCTTGCCCTCGACGGTCAGCGTGATTTCGTTGCCCTTGGTCGCGAAGGTCGCGCCCGCCCCCGAGGCCGCGCGGGGCCGGCCCAACGGCATGCTCTTGGCGACATGCTGCTCGGGCCTGGCCGGCTCGA
Source organism: Myxococcaceae bacterium JPH2 (assembly GCA_016458225.1). Lineage (NCBI taxonomy): Bacteria > Pseudomonadati > Myxococcota > Myxococcia > Myxococcales > Myxococcaceae > Myxococcaceae bacterium JPH2. Next base: position 765,336 of record JAEMGR010000001.1, read on the forward strand.
CCAGCGGGTGGGGACTCGCCTTGTCGCTGAAGCTGGAGCCCTGCGTCTTGGCCTGCGCCGCCTTTCCCGCGGCCTCCGCGTGGGACGTGGCCTTGGTGGCGGCGAGCTGCGCGGTCTTGACGTGGGTTTGGAGCGCCTCGAGGTGCGCGGCGTCCTTGCTCTCCGTCGGAGACTTCGTCGCCTCGGTGAGCGCGGCCTTGGCCTGGTCGAGCGCGGCGTGGGCCTGCTTCGCGGCGTCCTGGGCCGCCTTGGCCGCGGTGCTCGCCTCCTCGGGGGTGCTGGCCGTCTTCACCGCATCGAGCGCGGCGCGGGCTGCCTCCTCCGACTTCGTCGCCTGCTCGGCGGCGCCCTGTCCCTTGGCGAGCGTCGGGTGCGACGAGGTGTTCTTCACCGGCTTCGAATTGCCACCGCCCTCGACTCTCATCACGCGCTCCTGCTCATGAGGCGACCCGGCTCGGGCCGGCGCGGGGAGAGCGCCGGTCCGAGGCCGCGACATCATTCCTGCTAGCAGGGGCATTGTCGCGGGGGAAACACCGCGAGTTGCCCCGCGCGGACGCGGGTGTCGTCCGTTCACCACTTCACTTCACCCGGGGTTGCTCACGCGATGGCGTGCCCCTCCGCCTTGACGCCGGAGTTCGTGAAGACGTTCAGCGTGGGCTCGTCGCCTAATCCGGAGCGCCGGCCCGGGGCGTCGGGGCGAGCCATTGGCGCAGGGCCCCCGGCGCGACCGCGCGGTAGATGGTGCCGTGGGTGAGGTCCGGCCGAGGCTCGTAGCGCCACCGCAGCCCCTTCGAGGGATGGGCCTTCAACGCCTCCGCCAGCCGCGCGGTCTGGGGCGCGATGTTGTCCTCATCCGCGGAGGACAGGTAGAGCGCGCCGCGCGGCCCCGGCTGGCGCGCGAGGCGCTCCGCCGCCTTGCGGACCAGTTCGTCGCGGTTCCACCACAGGCTCGGACTCAGGGCGATGTAGCTGTCGAACAGCGAGGGTTCGAGGAAGAAGGTCTCGACGATGAACAGGCCGGCGAGCGACTCACCGATGATGGCCCGCTCCTCGGACACGCGGTAGCGCTGGCGCACCTGGGGCATCAGCTCGTCGCGGATGAAGCGGCGGAACGCGGCCGAGCCACCCACGCGCGGCGCGATCTTCCGGTCCTCGGCCACGCGCGTCGGGCCCGTCATGTCACGGCGACGCTCGGTGTTCTCGATGCCCACCACGATGAACGGCCGCAGCTCACCGGCGCGAATGCCCGCGTCCACGGTGGCGGCGACGTGCGGGAAGTCCTCCTGCGCTCCACCGTCCGGCATGTACAGCACGGGATAGCGGGTGGTGGCGCCCGGCGCGTCGTAGCCCGGCGGCAGGTAGACGAGGATGTGCCGCTGCTCCTTGAGCACGGTGGAAGCAAGCGTCAGCGACACATGCGGAGGCGCCTGCTCGGCAGGAGGCTCGGCGGCGGGCTCCGCGTGGGCCAGCGCTCCCATCATGAGCAACAAGGACAAACACCAGCGCGACAACGGCATCACAACAGGCTCCTCGGGTGACGTTCGCGAGAACGACCCGGAGTGTAGCCCCATGGACCTCGACACGCTCCGTGCTTGTTTCGCGCCGCGGCTGAGCGACATCATCGCGGGATGAACAAGGTCGAGCTGGTCCACGCGGTCGCCCAAGTCTTCCAGTTGATGGGGCCCCTCGTGTGCGGAGTCATCCTGGGCGTCCTCCACAAGAGGTTCGCGCTGCCCAAGATGACCGAGTTTCTCCAAGAGCGCGCCTGGCTGCTGTACTCGCCGCTCAACGTGGCGATGAACATCGTCTTCGTCCTCGTGAACCTCGGCATCGCGGTGGCGAGTCACGAATCGAACGTGGCGACGACGCTCGCCTGGGCGGCGGCGCATGCCTCGGAGCTGCCGATTCCGCTCTCGCCCGAGCTGCTGCGGATCGCCTCCTACGTCTCGACCTTCCTCTGCGGTCACGCGCTCGGAGCCTTCCCCACCAGGCCGACGGAGTCGCTGGAGGACACGGCCCCTCTCGGCGCCCGCGCCAAGCGTTCCTCCTGACCCGAGTCCTCTGAAACGAGCGCTTCCCCACGCGCGAGCTGTCAGGTTCGTGGGGCTCGGGCTGTAGGGGACCGCTGCACTCGCTGGAGGCTCTTCGTGACACCGCTCCCCGACTGGCGTCCCCATGCCCTGGATGGCGCCTTGCTGTGGTTCCACCCAAGCACGGGCACGCACGTGCGCATCGACAGCCCGGGCACTCGGCACCTGCGGCGCCGGGCCCCACGGCTGGTCCTCTTCGGCATCACCAACGCGTGCAACCTGACCTGCGGCTTCTGCTCCCGGGACCGCGCGGCGCGAAGTGACTGGACCCCGGACTCGGCCTTCGAGGTCCTCGCCGGACTCGCCCGGGCCGGCACGCTGGAGGTCGCGTTCGGCGGCGGAGAGCCGCTGGCGTTCCGAGGCTTCGACACCCTCGTGGAGCGCCTCGCCACCGAGACGCCGCTGGCCATCCACCTCACCACGAACGGCACGCTGCTGAGCGACGAGCGGCTGGCGCGACTGGCCCCGCACCTGGGCGAGGTGCGCGTGTCGCTCTACGACGACAACGCGTGGGAAGAGACGGTCCCGCACCTCGCGCGCGGGGGGGTGACGTTCGGGGTGAATGTCCTCGCCACGCCCGAGCGACTGGAGGCGCTGCCCGCGATGCTGCACCGGCTGCGCGACCTGGGGTGCCGCGACGTGGCCCTCTTGCGCTACGTGGGCCCCGAGGCGCGGCTCCACCTGAACGCGCGCGACGAGGCGCGACTCACGCAAGTGGTCGCCGAGAGTCCGCTCCGGACCCGGCTCTCTGTCTGCTTCGGTGACGCGCTCGTCGAGGTGCCTCGACTGTTCGACGGGGACTGTGGCGCGGGCCTCGACTTCGTCACCCTCACCTCGCAGCGGGAGCTCAAGGCCTGCTCCTTCCAGTCGCGAGGCATCCCCATCGCCTCGGCGGAGGACGTGCTCGCGGCGTGGGCCCAGCGCCCGGACACACTCGCCTCGGCGGCCCCGTTGCGCGGCTGTGCGCGCGCGGGCGTCCCGGCCGCGGCATCGCTGACTCCGGGCGTGCGCGTGTGGCGGGGCTTCTCGGGGAACAACAGCGGCGACTGCCTCCTGGTGGGCCGCTTCGAGACCGCGCAGCAGGCCTCGGACCTGGTCGATGCCCTCGCGCTTCCCTTCGACCCGAAGCGTCGGGGCTACCCCGAACCGTGGCTGCGATTGCTGGAGGCCGAGGGCATCCACGTCACCGCAGACGAGACGCCCCCCGAGGCCCTCTTCTCCGTCGGGAAGACCGTCATGTTCTACACCGACATGACGCTGAGCGATGACTTCCCCTCGCTGCGGAGGCTCGTCTGGAAGCGCGGGGGACGGGAGGTCCACTCCTCTGTCCACGGTCATTCGCAGACCTCCTTGGCGGTCGGCTTCACCGCCGGCTCCGAGCGCGCGCTCGAGGCGCTGGAGGTCGAACTGGCCAGCGAGGACGTGGGGAGCTTCGCCACGGATGCGTCGGCGTCGGTCCTCTTCGGCGTGGTCCCCTTCTCGATCGCCACGGACCACAGCGAGGCCCTGCTCCCACGTGTCGAGTGGTTGAAGTCCCTGGCCGAGCGACATGACGCGCGCCTGGCGGCGGAGCTGGTGGAAGCGCCCGATGAGACGCTGCTGCCCCTGCGGCTCGCCATCCAGCGTCAGCCCGAGGGCCCCGAGCGCCTGTGGCTCAAGTTCCCCAGCGATGACTCGGCGACGCGCTTCGGGCGGAACCTGGGCGGCGACTTCCGCGTGGCCGGGCAGCACATCCTCATCGAGGCGCCGCATATCGGACCGCGGCTGGGACAGCTCGCCCTGAAACACGGCGGCACCGCGCGACTCCTCACGAGCCTTCACATCGAGATCGCGGCGTTCTTCTCGAACACGAAGCTCGAAGCCGCTGAGTTCACGTCGCGGTTGCGGCCCTACATGAAGCCCGAGGATCAACTCACGGTCACCTCGGTCCACGCCAAGCACGTGACCCTCGCGGTCAACACCCTGGAGCCCCTGCGCGTGCTGCCCGCGCTCATCGAGCTGGGGCCCCTGCTGGGTGAGAAGCCCTGGGTACGGCTGGGCGCGGCGAATCCCCTCGCGGAGAGCCTGCGGCGCATCCGGCGGGAGCTGCTGGCGAAGCACCGCTGAGCGGTGGCGTGTCGGATGCCTCGGCCCGAACACCCACCTTCTCGTTCCCATCTTCTGGGTTGACACCTTGGAGCGAAGGCGGGCATGCCAGGGCCGCCATGCCATCCTACGAGCAGCTGTTCGAGAACAACCGCCGCTGGGCCGCCGAGAAGACGAAGGGTGACCCCCAGTACTTCGAGCGCCTGTCCGCGGAGCACAATCCGGACTACCTCTACATCGGCTGCTCCGACAGCCGTGTCCCCGCCAACGAAATCATGGGCGTGGAGCCCGGCGAGGTGTTCGTCCACCGCAACGTGGCGAACCTGGTCAACAACGTCGACCTGAACGTGATGGCGGTCATCAACTACGCCGTCCGCTACCTGTCGGTGAAGCACATCATCGTGTGCGGCCACTACGGCTGCCAGGGAGTGCGCGCCGCCATGCAGCCGCGCGACCTGGGCATCCTCAACCCCTGGCTCCGCAACGTGCGCGACGTCTACCGTCTGCACAAGGCGGAGCTGGACGCGCTGGCGGATCAGGAAGCGCGCTACGCGCGGCTCGTCGAGCTGAACGTCACCGAGCAGTGCATCAGCATCATCAAGACCGCCGCGGTGCAGCGCTCCTACGTGAACGGCGGGTTCCCCACGGTGCACGGCTGGGTCTTCGACATGCGCACCGGGCACCTGAAGGACCTGCAGCTCGACTTCCCCCAGCTCCTGCGCGGCGTGCAAGAGGTCTACAACCTCACCGACAAGGACACCATCTTCTGACGCCACTCGGCGGCATCACGCCGCCGCCGAGCACCGCCCACCCGACGTCGCGAGACGCGGGCGCGGCGAAGCAGGAGGTACGGCCAGGCGCTTCGAGCCATCCGCCTGTGCCGCCCCCCATGCCTGGGGACGCCTTGGGGCCCTTGCTCCGAGGGACCTCGCACGTCGCCGGGCGGCCCCGGACCCGCTGGGGAATGCGGAGTCCGGTGAGCACGCCCCGTCCCTGGGCATGCGAGCAGCCACCACGACGAGAGCAGCGCACGCGTCGGCCAGACATGGCACCATGCGCGCCGTCCGCCGGTCCGTCATGCCCTTCACCCCACAGTTCTGGAAGTCAGGCCACGCAAGGCTCGTGGGAGCCGTGTGCCTCGCGCTCGGGCTGGCGTGTTCTCGGGAGCGGCCTCGGCCCCTCGTGCATGACGCCTACGTGTGGCAGCGCGAGTGGTCGCCCGAGCTGAGCGAGGCTGTGCGTGAGGCGCCCGCGCAGGTGGGCGTGCTGCGGGTGCTGGCCCGCGAGTTCTCCGGGCCGGAGCGCGTGCGCGTGGACGTGCCCGTGGACGTGGAGGCGCTGGCGCGCGGAGGTCGCGAGGTGGTGGCGGTGATGCGCGTGGATGGCACGGCGCCCCTGGAGGGGCTCTCGCTGCAAGAGGTCGCGGCGCGGGCTCGGGAATGGCGGGCGCGCGGCGTTCGGGTGCGTGGCGTCGAGGTGGACCACGACTGCGCCACGGCCTCGCTCGGGGCCTATGCCGACTGGCTCGAACGCGAGCGCGCCTCACTGGACGGACTGCGGCTGTCCATCACCGCGCTGCCCACCTGGGCCTCCTCGCCGCGCGTGGCGCGACTGGTCTCTCTGCCGGATGAGGTCGTCCTCCAGGTGCACGCCGTGCGCGCGCCCACGCTCTTCACGCCGGAGCAGGCGCGAGCCTTCGCGGAGTCCTGGGCCAAGGCCACCCACCATCCCTTCCGTCTGGCATTGCCGACGTACCGCGCGAGGCTGCGCGATGGCACCCGGCTGGGCGTGGAGCCTCGGGACGTCGGCCGCTTCCTGGCCTCGCTGCGCGAGGATCCGGTGGAGGGCGTGGAAGGCATCGTGTGGTTCCGGCTCGGCTCGCGGGGCGACCTGGATGCGTGGAGTCCGGCCACGCTGGCGGCGGTCCTGACCGGCGGCTCGCTGGACGCGCGGCTCTCTCCTCAGCTGGTGGACGCGGGCCATGGGACGCGCGACATCGTCCTGGAGAACACCGGTCTCGTGGACGCGGACGCGCCGTCCCGGCTCTCTCTTTCTGGAAACATCGAGGTCCTCGAAGGCGTGGCGGGATACGCCTCGCAAGGGACCTCGCTCGTGGCGCGCACGCCTCCTCGCCTGCGCGTCGGTGAGCGTCGCATCGTGGGCTTCGTGCGAGGAACCGAGGTGTCCCTTGTCGCTCCGTAGTGTGTGGCTGTCCTCTCTCGTCGCCGTGACGCTGCTCGCGCCTTGGCGCGCCGCGCGCGCGTGCGGGCCCGACTTCCCGCCCTTCCTGCTCAACGACCGCGCGAGGACGCTGGCCGAGCTTCCCGAGGGCTCCTTCGCCCTCGAAGCGTCACGGCTGGTGCCTCGCCCCGAGAAGCCCTTCCCCGTCATCGAGGACTGGGAGGAGCCCAAGGGGGCGCGGGTGGGCGGCGGGGCCCAGGAGACGCAGCTCTACCAGGCCGGCGCGGAGGCCTATCAGCAGGGATACATCCTGAAGGCGCGCGAAACCTTCCAGGCCGTCCTCGCACTGCCGGCCGAGCAGCGTCGCCGCTTCTCCACCTTCGCGCGCTACATGCTGGGCCGCACGTCCGGCGCGGGCTTCCAACAGGAGGCCGTGCCGAACTTCCGCGAGGTGCGCGAGCTGGCGCGCCAGGGGTTCGAGGATCCGCTCGGCCTCGCGCTGGCCAGCTTCGGCGAGGAAGCGCGCTTCCTCCTGGAAGCGGGTGATGACGCGGGCGCGATCCGCCTCTACGCGGAGCAGGCGGCGCATGGCAGTCAACACGCGCAGACGTCGCTGCTCCTGGTCGCGCGAGCGCTCACAAGGGATCAGGCCCGGCTGAAGAAGGCGCTGAAGGACCCGGTGGCGCAGCGACTGATGACGGCCTATGTGTGGACTCGCGCCCGCGAGTGGGACGGCTCGGACGACCATCGCATCGAGCGCGTGGCGAAGACCCTCGACGCGCTGGCGGAGGTGCCTGGGCTGGCGGGCGCGGACCAGCTCGCGGCGGCCGCATGGCGAGCGGGCCGCTTCGAGCAGGCCGAGCGCTTCGCCGGACTGGAGCACACGCCGCTCTCGACCTGGGTGCGCGCCAAGCTCGCGCTGCGGCGAGGCGACGCGGCGGAGGCGGAGCGACTGCTCGCGGAGGCCTCGGCGGGCATCCCCGCGTCGGAGGACTGGACGGGCGAGGGCCCCATCGCCGACTTCCGCCCGCACCTGCGGCTGGAGGGAGAGCGCGCGGTGCTCGCACTCGCGCGCGGTGACTTCGCGCGCTCGGCGGAGACGCTGGTGGAGACCTGCTACTGGCCGGACGCGGCGGAGGTGGCCGAGCGCGTCCTCACCGTGGAGGAGCTGAAGAAGCTGGTGGCGACCCACGCCGCGTCCACCCAGGTCCGCACGGTCGCCGAGCAGGCCGGGCTGAACTGCGCGCCCTTCGCGCCCTACGGTGCGAAGGAGAAGAGCACGGCGGAGATGCTGCGGAGCGTGCTCGCGCGGCGCCTGCTGCGCACGCACGCGGACCAGGAGGCGATGGAGTACTTCCGAGGCACCGAATGGGAGCAGCCGGCGCGTGAGTACACGGACCTCCTCGCGCGGGCGCGGAGCACGTCCAACGCCGTCGACAAGGCGCAAGCGCTGTACACGGCATCGCGGCTCGCGCGGCGCCTGGGCATGGAGCTGCTGGGGACCGAGGCGTCTCCCGACTGGGCCTGGACCGCGGGTGACTACTCCCTGGACACGAACGAGGAGTTCAGCACCCCGGATGACTCCATGCGCGAGGTGCTCTCCCCCGTGCTGAAAGGAACGCCGCTGCTCTCGGACGCGGAGAGCGCTCGGCGCAAGGCCCATGCGCCGCCTTCGCCCCTGCGCTTCCACTACCGCTCGACGGCGGCGGACCTCGCCGAGGAGGCCGCGGCGCTCATGCCACCGCGCAGCCAGGCCTACGCGATGCTGCTGTGCCACGCGGCGCGCTTCACGGCCTCCACCGACTCCGCCCGAGGCCAACGGCTGTGGCGCACCTATCTCCAGAAGGGCGCGGCCATCCCGGGGACCTGGCAGTTCGGACAAGCGTGCCTGGAGCCGGACTTCAACAAGGTCCGGGAGACCCAGTCCAAGCTCTCCCTGCCGTGGAAGAACGTGCGGCGCCGCACGCTGGCCGCGGCCCTGGGGGGCGGCATGCTGCCGCTCGCGATGGGCGCCGCGCTGTGGCTGCGCCGCCGACGTCAGGCGCCGTGAACTAGAGGACATTCGCGGTCCTCCGAGTGGGCGCGCAGGGTGCTCCCCCCTTGCGCCCCACGGCACATCTCCCTATCCGAGCGCCATGAACAGACGATGTGATGTGCGGCTCGTGGTGTTGGTTGTCTCCTTGCTGGCGGTTCCCACCGCCCTCGCCACGGGAGGCAAGGGCATGACCTGGACGAAGATCGACCATACCGCTGGCGTGGATCTCGTGGGGTGCTCGAACTGCAATGCCTATCAGGGTGAGACCGCGTGCACCGCCGTCCTGCCCGTGCTCTGTCTCAAGCAGGATGGCGCGCCCGTGCCGCCCGGCATCACGCCGGACTTCTACAACGGCTGGACCGGCGCGAATCTCGCCACCACCCTGCCCGTGTCGGGCACCTCGCTGACGAGCCTCGCCGTCGCCAACCAGTTCTGCGCGAGCGCGTTTGGTACCGGATGGCGCATGGCCGAGTTCCACGACGGCGGGGGCGGATGGAACTGGTACGCCTACGGCAACGTGCGCGGAGATCTCCGGTTCTGGACGTACATCAACGGCCAGAACGCGAACTGCTGGAACCCGTAGCCGCGCCCAGTCCCTCCGTGGCGGCGAGGAAGTCGCGCACGTGGGTGAGCACCAGTCGGATCTTCGGAATCTCGGCCAGGGCCTCGGGCACGCTGATGCGCACCGCGTGAACGCGGCCGACCTCCTCGGGCAACACCGCCACCAGGGAGTCTGGCGGAACGCCGGGGTCGGGGAGGTCCACGCTGGGCACCAGCCCGATGCCCTGCCCCGCCAGGCAGCAGGTGCGGATGAAGTGGATGTCCGGCGTGATGAGCGCCGGCTCGACCGTGAACAGCGCACCGCCCACGCGCGGCCACTGACGCGCATCCGCGTGCGGCGCCTCCCAGGCGAACAGCTCGTGCTCTCGCAGCGCCTCCACCGAGTCCGGGGTCCCTCGACGCTGGAGGTACTCCGGGCTGGCGACGAGCCCCTCGCGCACTCGCATCACCACGAAGGACAGCCACGGTCCCTTGGGCACGTCCTCGCCAAAGTGCGCCGCGAGGTCCACGTCCTCGAGCGGCTCGCTCAGCGGATCCGCGCTGAAGCGGGCATGCACGCGCAGCAGCGGATAGGCCGCGCGCAGCAGGCCCAGCAAGGGGCTCAGCAGATGCGGCGGGAGCCCCACGGGCAGCACCACTCGCAGCACGCCTGACGGGGCCTGCCCCACCTCGCGGATGGAGGCCAGGAGGGCGCTCGTCTCCTGCATCATCACGCGCCCGCGCCGCGCCAGCACGCCGCCCGCATCGGTCAGGACGATGCCCTGGCTGGTGCTCTTGAGCAGGGGCACGCCTGCGCGCGCCTCCAGCGCCTCCACCCGCCGACGCAACGTCGTCCGCGACACGCCCAGGGCATCCGCGGCAGCCAGAAACGAGCCCGTCTCCGCCACATCGAGAAAGGCGCGCAGCTCTTCCAGGTCCATGCTCGCTCCTCGTGGCCGCGAGTCTAATCGCATCCACGCGGGCCCTGGAGCGGCGCGGCGACTTCCCATCCCGCAACAGAGCGGACAAGAATCACGCCGCTCCACGTTTCATCGGGAAGGAGGCGCCACGGCACCGGGCCGGGGCACCTCTTCTCCCCGCACATCCCGTTCCCGCCCTCCCCTGATGATCCATCCCCGCTCCGCCGCCACGCTGGTCGTCGTCGCCCTCCTCCTGCTGGGAACCTCCGCCACCGCGGCCCAGCGCCCGCTGCGCGTGCGAGGCGTCACACGGGTGATGGAAGCCTGGAAGGACTCTCAGCACCTCTACGTGAAGGGCGACGTGGGCGCCTCCGACGAGCAGCTCCGCGAGCTGGAGGTCTGGCTGACCCAGAAGGCCCCCCACTGGACGGTGGTGCTCGCCAACGACGCGGAGCAGGAGCGCTTCACGGACGCCGCGGGCACTCGCTACGAGGGCGTCGAGGCCGCGAAGCAGGCGCTCGGAAAAGGGCTCTCGAATCGCACGAACTTCGGCGCCTTGCGACATCCGGACACGGACGAGCAGGACGGCGCCATCTTCCTGCTCTCCCTGCGCGAGCGGAACCTGTCGTATTTCGGCTCGGACGCGATGGACAAGCGCGGGCTCGGCGAGTCGCACTGGCAAGGCGAGCTGGATGCCTCGGCCATCGCCGCCATGCGCAGCGGAGGCCGGGTCCTCGACGCGGTGCGAGACACCATCACCACCATCCAGGGACGCTTGGCGCAACAGCTCCAGAAGGAGCGCGAGGCGCGGCAGGCGGAGCTGAACGCCGTGCGCGGCTCGCTCCAGGAGCTGGGTTCGGAGCTGGACACGCTCACGGCCCGGCACCGCACCTTGTTCGAGGGGCACCCGCCCGAGGGCGTTCGTCAGGCGAATCCGGACCTCGAGGGCATGCGAACCCGGCTCGCCGAGGCCCTCGGCCATCTCGAACCCGAGGCCCGCGCGCGCCCCGAGGTCGCGAAGACCCTCCAGGCCGAGCTGCGCGTGGCCCTCACCCGGTCGAGCCAGGAGCTGGCGGAGTGCATGGAGGCCCTCACCCAGCAGCACCAACGCGAGGCGGAGCTGAACACGCTGCTGGCCCATCCCCTCAAGCCCATGCTCCTCCCGGAGCTGGAGACCGCACGCGTGGAGGTCGAGGCCGCGCGCGTCGCGGTGACGGCGATGGCGCCCGACTACGCCAAGCGCCTCGAGAGCGCCGCCGCCCGGATTCGCGAAGCGCGCACCCGGCTCGACACCCTCGTCGCGAGTCAGCAGCGACTCCAGGAGCTGCCGGAGCTGGTGGAGACGCTCTCCCGACACACGCTCGCCTCGGTGGCCCAGGCACCGCTCGCCACCACGCGCGAGGCGCAGCAACAGGCCCACGCGGCCTTCGAGCAGCAGGACCGGGCCCGCTTCCTCCAGGAGCTCACTCGGGCCGACGCGGCGCTGGAGTCCGCGCGAGTGGCCATCCAGAACGCGGAGGGCGCGCGAGCGCTGCGGGTGCTGGGCATGCTCATCGCCACGGTCACCGCGATGGTGCTGCTCATCCGCGCGCGTCGCCGCCGCAACCGCCACGCCAAGGAGGCACTCGCGCTGCTGTCCCAGTGGCGCACCGCCCTGGATGAGAAGACCCAGGCGCTGTTCGGCATGCTGGAGCGCACGCACCTGGTCGCCGGCGCCAGTCAGGAGGACATCCGCGCGCGCTATGAGGGCATCACGCAGACACGCGCCTTGAAGCTCTCCTCCGACGTGGACGAGCTGTTCCTGTTGTCCGTGGCCGCCACCCGCGTGCTCTCGGCCGCGGAAGAACAGCTGGAGGCGCGAGGAGCCTGGAGCGCCCTCGCGGCCCACCTCACGACCGGGCGCTACATGCGCGCCGTGAGCCTGCTGCGGGATCAACCCATCGCCTTCGAGCCAGACGACGGCGTCGAGCTGGTGCTGCGCGGGGGGCGCACGCAGGCGCAGAAGCTCATCGGCAGCCTCTCCAGCTATCAGCCCTTCTCGCTCTCCTTCGCGGCGCTCGTCGAGGCATTCAATGGGCGAGCGGGGAGCGCGGCGGCCGCACTGGAGGCCCTGGAGAAGTCGACCGAGCGCACCCAGGAGAGCGTGTCCGCGATGGAGCGCGTCCTCGCGGAGCTGAGCGCCCTGGCCGCGAAGGGGTCCGTGCTCCACGCGCCCTCGCTTCAATCGCGCGTCACTCCCGCCCTGGAGACGCTCCTGGCGCAAGCGCGCCCCCTGCTCGCGAAGGATCCGCTCGCCGCGCTGGAAGGACCGCTCACCGCGGCTCGCCGACTGCGCGACGACGCGGAGGCCCTCCACGCCGCGCTCGAACGAGGACAGCGCGAGCTGCTCCCCGCCACCGAACAGGCGGCCACCGCGCTCGTGGGCCTGGCCTTGTCTCGCGCGTGGCTCGATACCGGCCTCGCCGCGCTCGCCCGACAGGCCGAGGACATCGCCTCGGCCCTGGTGAAGCGCGAAGCAGGCGCGGACATCCAAGCGCTGACCGTGGCGATGGAGCGGCTGCGCGACCGGAGCGCCCAGGCCGAGACGCTCGCGGGCGAGGCCGTCCGTGTGAAGGCGGAGTTGAGTCGCTCGGCGAAAGACGCCGACACGGCGCGAACGGAGCTGGGCCACGCGCTGGGGCTGCCGGCCTCGGCGATGCTGCGCGAGAAAGATGAGAACCCCTCCGCCCCACTCTCCGCGGGCGTGGCCGCGCTCGCCAAAGCCCTCGTGGGATTGGGGAGCGGCGAACTCGGCCCCGTGCGCGAGCAACTCGCCACGGCCCAAGCCCGCGTGACCGACGCGGATGCGATGGTCGTGAAGGCTCGCGAGGCCGCGGCGCGCTACCCGTCCCGCCTCCGCGCGGCCCAAGCCCTGCTCGGGGACATGAAGGCCCAGCGCGCCGAGCATGAGGTTCGGCTGGGGAGCGCCCTCCCGCGCTATCAGCCCGCCGCCCTGAAACTGCGCGCGGGCGATCCCACCCATCCGCACGCGAACGGCACCGTGCACGACAACCTCCAGGAGGCCACGGCCTGCTGGGGGCAAGCGCAAGAGGCGCTCGAAGCGGCGCCCTTGGCCCACGCGCAGGGACACCTGCTCGAAGCCGATGCGCTCCTCGGTCAGGTCGAGGGCTGCTGCGCGCTCGTGCAGCACCGCCTGACGGAGCTGGCCGAGAAGCTCCAGCAGCTCGAGGCCCTGGAGGCGCGCAACACGGAGCAGCTCGCTGTCACGGAGCAGATGGCCCAGCAGTGTCTGGCCCTCACCACCGACCGCCGCACCTCCTCGTCCACGATCGCCAACATCACCCGCGCCCAGCAGGACCTCACGCGGACGCGAGACGCGGTCCACGCGCAGCCCGCCGAGCCCTTCGCCGCCGCCGAGCAGCTCACCGCCGTGGGCCAGGCCCTGCTGCAACTCCATCAGCGAGCCAAGGCCAATCATGAGGAGCACGCCACCGCCGAGGTGAGCCTGAAACTGACGCGCAAGGCGGTCGAGAACGCCGAGGGGCTCGCGCGCAAGGCCACCAAGGATGGCATCGCGGACAGCGCGGAGACGACGGGTGCCCGAGCCACCCTGGAAGCCCTGACGACCGCGCTCGCACGTGCGGACGCCACCTTGCTCGAAGCCCACGGCGACTGGGCGGCCCTGGACACCGAGGGAGATCGCATCGCGAACGCGGCCGCGAAAACGGCGGCCGTGCTGACGCGCGAGCTGCAGGCGGCGAAGCAAGCCATGGAGGTCGTGAACCAGGCCACGCAAGAGGTCCGCAAGGCCAGCCGCTGGCCGGGGGACTACGGGGTCGTCCTGAGGGGAGACGCGGGCACCCAGCTCCTCACGAGCGCCCGCACGGCGCTGAACGCGGGAGACTACGCGGTCGCCACCGCCTACGCCCGACAGGCCGAAACGCGGGCCCTGGAGGCCCTTGCCGAGGCCGAGCGCGTGGTGGAGCGACACCGTCGCGCGGAGGCCGCACGCCGCGCGGAGGAGCGACGCCATCGACACGAGGAGGAAGCCCGTCGCCAGCGCGAGGAGCGACACCGTCGCCAACACGCCTCCGCGCACACCACCCACTTCTCCTGGAGCAGCAGCAGTAGCAGCAGCGACTCGTCGTCCTCATCGAGCAGCAGCGACGACTCGGGCTTCTCCAGCTCCTCGTGGAGCAGCGACAGCGGCGGCAGCAGCGGAGGTGGCAGCGACGACGGTTCCTCGTCGTCGGGGGGTGGCTCCGGCTTCTCCAGCTCCACGTGGTGAGGGGCTCTCGCGGAGCCCCGGCCGCGTCACGTGACGAAGGTCTTCTTCACGTCGTCGTTCTTCGAGAAGTAGCGAATCCAGAGGGACACCACCGCCACGGAGAAGACAGAGCTGAACATCAGGCGGGCTGTTCCCATCTGGGCATAGCCGCTGGAATTCATCATGACGCCAATGACCGGCACGAGGACGTTCCGGAGGATGAAGGCGCAAGCAAAGAAATACGTCATGTGCCGAGGCACCCAACGACGACGTCTGAGAAAGGCCACCGTCAAGATGACGGCATAGACGGCCAGAGCGCCACGGCTGGCGAGGTTATATCCAGCAATGAAGAGCCACTCCTTGCTGGCCCAGATGTCTGCCCATTCCGCGCCCTGGGCCTCCCGGCAGGTCGACACGACTTCGGCGAAGAAGTAGACGACCTGCCCGGTCAACAGCAGCAGCGCGAGCCACATCCAGCCGCTGAGTCCTGGGCGCACTTGGGGCCGAGTCATCTGGACACACGCGTGGCACAGGCTGGACTCGACCGGATGACGGCACGCCACACAAAGAAAGACACCGCACCGCGCGCACGTCCCGATGCAGGCGCGCTCGGGATGGAGGGGGCAGAATTCGGGAAGCTGCGCGGGGGGTGGAGACGCCACCGCCTCACTCGTTTCGGGCATGCCGCTTCCTATCGGAAAACAGACGCTCCAAGCCCGACACCGGCGGCGCTGACATTGCCTCACGGCCAGTCCAAGTCGATAAGCTCCGCGGATGACGAACCGTGTCCCTTCGCACCGAGGACTCCTGGCGCGTGCCCTCACGCCCGAGGGCTTCGCGCCGTTTGGTGACGTCGTGTCGGCGGGGCTCTCCGAGGGCGCGATGGCGAACCAAGGAACCGCGGTGCGCTACGACTGGACCGCGAGACTCGAAAGCACGCGCGGCGGAGCGAAGCCCAACCTCGCGGTCTTCCGCGCGCTACCGCAACCCCTGCCCTTCACGGTCGGACTGCTGGAGCATCACCCACGGTCGAGCCAGACCTTCCTCCCCATGCGCTGCACGCGATACCTCGTGTGCGTCTCGCCGACGATGGCCTCGGGTGGGCCCGACCCGGAGCAACTCATGGCCTTCGTGGCGGGACCGGGCCAAGGCGTGAACTACCACCGCGGCGTCTGGCATCACCCCATCGTGGCGCTCGACACGCCCGCCGAGTTCGCCATGCTCGCCTGGGAGGACGGCGGCCCCGAGGACTGCGTCGTTCATCCACTCGCGGTCCCGCGCCTCGTCCACCTGGACTGACACGGCCGAGCCGATACACCGGGATGCACGGCGGACTGGAGCCCACCGACGCCAAGAGACATGCTGCGGGTCTCCCGCCGCGCCCCCTGAGCGGAGGAGACGAAAGACCGCGTGCGCGCCTCCACTGAACGACAGACCGGCTATCGCTGGACCTATCTCTGGCTGGGGGCCGTCGTTGCCCTCGTGGGCTTCGTCCTGCTCGGGGTGGCGCTCGCATCTGCCCAGTCGTGGGGAGAGGCCAGTCCCGCGCTGGGGCTCTCCCTCGTGGGCTGGGGCAGCCTCGTCCAGGTCCTGAGCGCGGCCCTGCTGACGTCCCAGCAGGAGGTCACCCCCGCTTCCACCTCGGGGGTGCTGCTGGCGGGGACTGCGGTCTGGCTCGCCGGTTGGGGAATCATCGCGGCCGGCATCCGCCGTCTGCCGGAGTCTCCAGGCGGCCCGAGTCCGGCCGCGGGCGCCACGCTGTATCCGCGACTGGCGCGCTACCGGGACTTCTATTGGCGAACCCTGGCGGCGTACGGCGGCGGCTTCCTGCTGGCGGAGGTCGTCCTCATTCTCTTGCAGAAGGGGCTGTCCGGCGGGGTCCTGTCTTTGACGCCCACCGGAGCCTTCGTCATCGCACTGCTCGTCAGCGGGATGGTGACCTTCCTCGCGGGCTTCCTCGGCGCCTCGCGGGCGCAACGCCTGTCATGGCCCGAGGCCACCCTCGGCGCGCTGTATCTGGGCCTGCCCATCCCCATCGTCCTCTCGATGCTGGGATACAGCTCGGAGCTCCAGCTCACGCTGGGCAGTCACCTGCGCGAGCTGACGCAGGTCGCGGAGGCGCTCAGTCGCCCGGAGCTGGGATACGGACTGGTCTTCACGTTCCTGGTCCTGGCGCTGGTGCTGGGCATCAGCACGGGCTTCATCGCCACCGGCAGTGGGCGCATCGACCTGAGGATGGGCTTCGAGCTGTTCGTCGCGCGCCGACACGTGGCGGTGTTCCGCCCCTCGCTGCTGCTGGGCACGCTGGCGGTGCTGATGCTCGGCATCATTCCGCCGCTGCTCATCTACTTCATCCTCCGTTCGACCGAAGCCGCGGTGGAGCGCACCCGCATCCGCGAGCTGGGCCTGATGGATCCGCTGGCCGCCGCTTCCGACCTCAACCGCCTCAAGAATCAAGCGCAGTCTCCCACCATGATGATGACCGCCCTGTCGGTGGGGGGCGTGGGCGTGGGCGTCATGGCGCTCATCATCGTCTTGTCCGTGATGAGCGGCTTCGAGACGGAGCTGCGACAGAAGATATTGGGCACCAACGCGCACGCCGTGCTGTCCAAATACTCAGGCGGCCTGACCGAGTATCCCCAGCTCATGGACACCGTCCGCAAGGTGCCGGGCGTCGTGGGACAGACGCCCTTCCTCATCAACCAGGTGATGATTGCCTCCGAGCACAACGTCGACGGCGTCATCATCAAGGGCATCGACCCGACGACGGTCGGTGACGTGACGGACCTGCCGCGCAACATCCAGGGGCGCGGCTCCGTCGACCTCCTCAACACGCCGGAGAAGATTGTCCACCGAGGACCGGCAGACGAAGCCCCCGCCGAGGGGAACAGCACCCCGGCGCAGCCAGGCATCATCATTGGCCGGGAGCTGGCGGCGTCGCTGCGTGTGGCGGAGGGCGACTCGGTGACGGTCATCTCGCCGCTGGGCAGCGGGATGGGCCCCACGGGCCCGAGCCCCAAGAGCCGCGCGTTCCGCGTGGCGGCCATCTTCTACTCGGGCATGTATGAGTATGACTCCAAGTTCGTCTACATCCTCCTGACCGAGGCCCAGGACTTCTTCGCGGTCGAGGGCGCCACGGGCATCGAGCTGAAGGTGGCGGACATCGACGACGCGCGGCGCACCGCCGACCAGGTGGTGAAGACGCTGGGCGGCTATCCCTACCGGGCTCGGGATTGGGGCGCGATGAACAAGAACTTCTTCTCCGCGCTGCGCCTGCAGAAGCTGGTGATGGGCATCATCCTCACCATCATCATCATCGTGGCCGCGGGCCTCATCGTCGCCACCGTCATCATGATGGTGCTGGAGAAGCGCAAGGAGATCGCCGTCCTCAAGGCCCTGGGCGTCCCGGACGGCGGCATCGTGAAGATATTCCTCGCGGAGGGCCTGCAGATCGGCGTCGCGGGCGGCCTGCTCGGATTGATGTCTGGCCTTTCCTGGTGTCTGTTCATCGAGAAGGTCGGCATCAAGATGGATGCGGCCGTCTATTACATGTCGACGCTCCCGGTGCGCATCGAGCCGGTGCAGACCGTGCTGGCCGTGGTCATCGCCGTGCTCGTCACCTATCTCGCCTCCATCTACCCGGCGCTCAAGGCCAGCAGCGTGGAGCCGGTGGAGGGCCTCAAGGCGGAGTAGCGCAAGGGAGGGGCACCACTGGGACTCGAGCGGTCGAGTCACGAAGGCGCGAGCGAGTTCGCCCGCGCTTCTCTGCGAGCGATGGCGAATGCCACGCCAAGATTGGGCAGCCAGCAAAGCCAGGCGACGACTCGATAGGCCGAGGCGAAGTCGCCCAGTGCGTGCCTCAAGATGGGCATCCAGAGCCTCAGCGTGACCGCCGCGAAGCAGACCGCATAGCTGTAGCGCATCATGAGCCGATGCTCGTCGATGCGTCGGCTCTTGATGAGTCGGTAGGCGGATCGCGTGGTATAAAGCCAGACGACGCCCAAGCTGACAAAGCCCGCCTCGGCGATGACTCCCCCCGTGGCGAAGAACCCGAGGTACACGGCGGCGAGCCCGCTCAACAGGGCCGCGCCCACGTAGACCTTTCCGAGGAACCGGTGAGCGCTCGGGAACCTGTGTCGCAGCTTCGCGACGAACTGCGTCCAGCCGATGGCCAGCGCCAGTCCGCCCAGGCCGATGTGAGTGTAGAAGGCCGCGTTCCAGACAGGGCTCGCCAGAAGCTCGCTGCCCTTCAAGGCCCGGAGTCCGAAGTTCGAGTCCGCGAGGAAGTAGCTGCCGGGATAGAGGCCCACGGCCAGGCACAGAACCGCGAAGAGGACCCAGCCAACCTTACGGAGCATGGCGGCGGCTCGTGGTTCGGCGTGAAAGGGTCCCAACCATCACGTGCGGCCCATGAGCCCCAGCCGTCAAGAACCGGTTGAGGAGCCCTCGACCAGGCCGAGTCAGAGGGCGCCGGAGGTCATGGCGGCCCGGCAAGAAGGAAGGTCTTGGATGCTCCGCGCTCATCGCCCCGACTCCTACGATGCGCGGCGCACTTGATTGCGAGCAGGACCTCCGCTGGATGCTGGCGACAAGCCTGCCCCCCGAAGGCGTGGTGCGGAGACCTCCACACCCCCAGCGCCGTGGCGCGCGAAATCGCACCGGGATGGAACGCGTATCCGCCGATGTGCGCCGCGAGAGCACGCGCCCAGGCAGCCCGTCCCAGTTCACTGTCCATACAGCGTCCCGAGGCCCTCGCGTTCACGAGCGCGGTAGATTTCGCTGAAAAGACTGACACGTCAGAATCCAGGCCGGACATGTCATTCCCAGACGCAGCGCGAGTCCCGAACAGGCGACTGAGAGGAATTTCCTCCACTTACGATGCTGGCACCGTGCCTGCATTTGTCACGCGTGGGCACTCGGGCAGAACGCCTGGGAGCCCAGACCTACCCGCCTCGCGGAGTAGGTCCTACCACGGCACAGAGGACTCCTATGGCATCCACCATCACTCCCCTCAATCTCTGGCAGAAGGCCTTTCTCCTCACCTGGGAATCCAATGGCGTGGGCGACACGCAGGGCGACACCCAGACGCTGGCCCGGACCCTGAAAGCCAAGTTGATGAAGTTCCTGGCCCTGTCAGACATCCAGCAGGCCATGGAGGGCACCTGGTCCATCGCATGGGGGCCGGTGGTCTTCGAGGCCAAGGAGAGCTCCACGAGCTACGCCGACAACGTCATGTACGTCGCGGCGAGCCCCGACCGGTCCGTCTACGTGGTCGCCATCGCGGGGACCAACGGGTCGTCCGACTACGACAAGAATGACGAGGACAACAGCGTCAACACCACAACGCTCTGGACGTCGGCGTTCCCGGGGCTGCCCTCCTACAGCGTGCCCTCGGGCATCAATCCGTGGCCCGTCCTCTCGTCGGGCACCGCCTTGGGGACCAACAACCTCCTGGGCATGACGGACACCGTGACGACCCAGCAGACCCTGGTGGACTTCCTCAAGTCGCTGAGCGCGACGGGCTCGAAGACGCTCATCTTCGGGGGCCACAGCCTGGGTGGCGCGCTGGCGCCCACGCTCGCGCTCGCGCTGTTCAACCCCTCGGGCGGAGTGTTCAGCACCGGAAGCTGGGAGAACGTCTACGTGCTCCCGGTGGCGGGCCCCACGCCTGGCAACCAGGGCCTCTCCGAGTTCTTCGGACAGGTGTTCCCGCCCGTCAGCCTGGACCCGAAGCAGCCGCAGTACGCCTGGAACCAGGACATCTGGAACAGCCTCGACGCCGTGCCGCATGCGTGGGTCGTCGACATGCTCAATGAGATTCCCACCCTCTATCCGACGAACTGGCCGGATGGACAGGTCCCCTCGGACATCACGAACCTCGTCAACGCCGCCGTCCAGGCATCCCAACTCGGCGGCGCCCTCCCGGGTCCCTACACGCAGTTGCCCAACGTCGAGACGCCGGGTGACTACTCGGGCTCCAATCCCATCACGACCGAGGACCAATTCTGGGCCGAGGTCGCGTACCAGCACCTGACGGCCTACCAGACCCTCTTCGACATCGAGTCGCTCATCTCCGAAGGCACCCAGACCGCGGTCCGGCAGATGCTCAAGCGGTGGCTGTCCACCTTCCCGCGAAGGGCCGCGCAGAGCGTGAAGCGCACCGCCGCCGCGCGCTGACACCCCACCGCGCACCCCCGCGAGACTGACGCACAGCACTTTCGACGCCCGCGGTGACGAAGAACACGGTCGAACTGCGCACCGAGCCCACTCAGTGGCCGGTGCGCAGCAGTGGCCGGACCCGCACGAATCGAATAACGCTCGGCGGAAGGAGTCTTTCAGACCTCGTCAAAGCGCACCCCTGAAGCGCCAACGGCCTCCAGCGCGTCCTTGACCTCACCATCGACGATGATCGGAAGGAAGTATCCCCACAGCCGGAACACCCGTGCATCACTCGGTGCCTTCGATTTGTCGATCCGCAATCCAGACACATGCCGATACTCGCCAGCCCTATGCGAGTGAAGAGGATCGCTTGCTTCGAAGTATCGCACTTCTCGACTCAACTCATCATCGATGCACCGGATCGTCCGAGCGACATTCAGCAAATGGTAGGTCCCCGCGACGTCGTCAACGTCGACGGGGAAGAGCTGAATATCCGCAGGCGCCATCTGGGTGAGCGCCGAGGCAATTCGCGCATTGACAATCGGCGTCTGCGCCGCACCCGCAAACTCGAAGGCGACTGGAACTCCTGGCCGACTTACCGGAACACGCAACTTCTGGTTCAACGTTACTGGGCGGCCTTCAACAAACTTCCACGGGTCATCAACAGGAGTGCCATCGGCCGCAACGGGTTCCCCCAGGTGCCATCGGCCTTTCACATACACATCCAGTTTCAAGTCATAGAAGCGCCGCACCATGGCCTAGTTCCCAGCATCCTTCGTGATGAGCCGCCGCAGGTAGGTCCCCTCTCTTACGAGGTCTCGTGCAATGTCCGCATGCTCGCTCCGCAGAACAATCTGGCACTGGGCGACGCTTCGACAACTCTTCATCACAGAAACAAGCCGCGCGAACACCTCCTCATGATACTCGCGAGGATGAGGCCCCTTATGTCCCTTGATTCGGACCTGATTGGCCGGGTCACTGAGCTTCAGGCCTGCTTTCGAGAAGATGTCCTCGAATCGCTGTGTCCACGGCCCCCCAGTTGCCTCTGAAACCTCGTCCTTGTCCGTGCAGATGTGGTGCACCTCCCCGTCGGGGTCGCCCTGAATCCCTCCACCCGAAGCAACTCCGGCACCCTCGCCTGCGCCAATCCCGGACCCCATTGCGACCGCGGCGACCGCCGTCGGGGCGAGCACCACATTCAGCGCACCCGCCGAGGAAACGGAGATGGCCTGCACCCCTCCCGACAGCGCGCCCGACAGGACGAATCCGCCTTCGACTTCAGCCCGTGCCGCGGCCAGCGCGAAGCCCGGCATCTTCGCGCCCTGCCCCGCCATCGCGCTCTTCCCTCCGAGCATCGACAGCGCCACGATGACCAGGACCCGCGCGCCGTTGTCCCCGAGCACCTTTCCGAACCGGTGCCCCGCCCGCTCCAGCTCCGCGAAGCTCGCCGCGTCACGGGACTCGTCCAGGAGGCTCAGGAAGCCTTGCACGAGACTCCAAACGGGCCCGGTGCCAAGGTAGGCAATCAGTGACGCTGTCAGCGCCACCGCCATGACCTTCGTCACGGGCTCAGGGGCAACCAGCATCACCAGGGCCGCGCCAATCATCGTCGTAATCATGGCCCGCAGCGCCGCGCCGTTCGCCATGCCCCTCACGGCCTCCCCCACGCCCTCCCACACCGTGTCGAGCGCGAAGTAGAGCGCCAGCATGCGGCGCTCCATGGGCCCCATCGTGAGCCCACCCACCAGCAGGCTCAGGCAGCGCTCCGGGTCGTCCTGTTGTCGACAGATTCGCTCGTAGGACGAGGGCACCGAGGCGGCCTGCACCCCGGGCACCAGCCCTTGCGACGACGCCAGCAACGAGCGGCGCCCTCCCTCTTGCTCAAGCTGCCGGAACGCAACGTCGAGCCTCAAATCCAGGACGAACTGCGTCACCGCGAGGCGGAATGCCGCCTCGTCTATCTCGACAGGCGGCGTCTCGGGGGGCGCATAGACAATCGGCGCACCCTGCCCGGTGTCCAACCGCACGACTCGTGCAGTCGCACAGCCAGCCGACAACGCCACCAATGCGGCGAGAGCGAAAACCTTCATTATCCCCCCAGGGCTTCCGCCAACGCGCGGAGAGGGGTGACTTAGCGAAGGAGTCTGACAACCCCCATTGTCCCTGCCCCTTCAGAATCGCCCCGCTTCACGCCGCTCATCATGTGCGTGGTGATCGCCACCGTCTCCACGGCCATCCTCATTCACTAGCGGACAATCCCAGGCATCCGCGCACGGTCCGCACCCGCTGGTGGGAAGGCGACACTCGTCACGGCCGCGAGTCTGAGCTGACAATCTCTGCTCGACTTTCTCCAATCCCCGCTGCTCTTATTGAATGGCATTCATCGCATTCTGACTGTGGAGGGAGAACCGGCTTCCCTGGTCCACACATCCTCACGTGAGTCCACCTGCCCGGGTGGTCCCGCCGAGCCTCCTGCAGACCACGTCACTCGCTCGCCCGCATGAATGCGTGGCGGGTCCACCACTCACGCCACGTCTCTCAGGGGCGACGGCGACGGGCGGGGCTTCGCCCGGCACGGGGGCAGGCAATGGCAGACAGCACCGGCAGGCTCACGGACCAGTTCCAGGTCGACAAGGACGGCGGCGCTTCCTATGCATTCGAACTGAAGGTCCCTCCGGGGACCGCCGGCCTCGCACCCGCCCTGGGCATTGCCTACAACAGCGGCGGCTCGGATGGATTGATGGGCGTGGGCTTTGGCCTGAGCGGGCTCTCCTCCATCACCCGCGTGGGCCGGACCGTCGCACAGGACGGCCAGCATGGCGCCGTCTCCTATGACCTGGATGACCGCTTCTCGCTGGATGGACAGCGATTGATGGCGGTCTCGGGCGCCTACGGGCAACCCCAGACGGTCTATCACACCGAAATCCAGTCCTGGCGCAAGGTGGTCCCCCACTATCCGTCGGGCTGGGACGTCCAGCGCGGCCCGCAGTCCTTCATCGTCCATACTCGGGATGGACAGACATGGGAGTACGGCACGTCGGAGGACTCGCGCGTGCCGGCCTCGAGCACGCAGCCCGCCATCCGCCTGTGGTCCCTCCATCGCGTCACCGACCGGCATGGAAACTTCATGACGGTGACGTATGAGCAGGACGCGCAGAACAACGTCCACTACCCGAAGCTCATCGAGTACACGGACAACGCCCGCAACCCCATCACCAAGAAGCGGCAGGTCCGCTTCGGCTACACCGAGCGGCAGGACGCCACCACGCAGTACGTGGGCGGCTCTCCCTTCCGCACCACCCGCCTGCTGTCGCAAGTGCAGACGTTCGTGGACGGCGCGCTGGTGCGCACCTACCGATTCGACTACCAGCTCAGCAAGGCCACGCGGCGCCCCCTGCTGCACGCCGTCTCCACGGACGCCCGAGACACCTCCCTGCCTCGCACCACCTTCGCGTGGCAAGGGCAAGGAGACGCGGAGCCCACGCTGTTCCAAGCACCCCGCTCGCTCGGGAAGACGATGCAAGGAGGGCTGCGCATCCCCATGGATGTAAGCGGCAACGGCCTCACGGACGTGCTGCACGCCTACGCCTCCGACCAACAACTCCGATTGGACCTCTACCTGTCCACGCGCCAGGGACTGGAGGGCCCGCACGCCGTGGACCTGGGCGGCGCGACGCTGCCGTGGGGCGGAACGTTCTGCCCGCTGGACGTGGACGCCGACGGTCACATGGACCTCGTCTACGCGGCCAACAACGCGGGCCGTCTGGGATTGACCCTCTTCAAGGCCGCCGAGCGCAACGGCCGCTGGACGCTCGCGCGCCAGGGACCGGTGAACGGCGCCGGCCCCGCGGACCTCATCTGGGGCGGGCGGCTCCTGGCCTTGGATGTGGATGGCGATGGCCGCTCGGACCTCGTCTACGCCACGAACAGCGCCGCGACGCTGAAGCTGGAGGTCCTGTACTCGCAAGGGAACAGCTTCGCGCCGTCCTCCAGCGGCCCCGTCTCCACCTCGCTGCCCTTCGGCGGACACCTGGTGCCGCTCGACGTGGCCGGCAATGGGCAGACAGACCTCGTCTATGCCACGAATGACAGCGGCTTCCTGAAGCTGACGTGGCTCAAGGCCGCGCCCGAGCGCCAGGGGTTCCAGGTCCAGACCGAGCCCCTGCTGCCCTCCGGCACGCGGGTCCCCTGGGGAGGCAGCCTCCTGCCCATCCACCTGAGCGGCAACGGCGCGCTGGATCTGCTCAATCCCTACACGGATGGCAGCACGTTGCACCTGCGCGTGCTGCGCAACACCGGCAAGGGCTTCGTCCTCCAGGACCTGGGCAGCACGGGGCTCGCGTTCGGCGCCATCATTCCCCAGCTCATGCCCGCGGACGTCCAGGGCAGCGGGCGGGATGATCTGATCATCGTGGGCGAGCACCGCCCAACGGGCGCGCCCGCCTCCAGCCGCCTCGCGGTGCTCGTCAACGAGGGCGGCGCCCTGCGTCCCTACCCGAAGGTGGCCCAGGTCCCCGCCTTCGTCGCCGCGGGCGAGTCCACCGCCGCGCTCGGACTCACGGGCATCGGCAAGGCCGACGTGCTGCACGTCGATGGCTCCGGCGCCACCCACCTGCTGGCCGCGACGCTCGAGTATCCCGACCTGGTCGCCTCCATCACCAACGGTCTGGGGGGACGCTTCGAGCTGACCTACAAGCCGCTCACCGACCCATCCATCTACAGCCGCAAGCCCCCCGCGTCGGACACGGTGGACATGCAGGCGCTGTTCAACAACCAGCTCCCCGGGGCCACCTATGCGCTGGCCGCCCAGCCCGGAGCCCAAGCCAGTCCGGTGGGCATGAGCTTCGCCTCGCGCACCGTCCAGTACCCGCGCTACGTCGTGGCCGCCTATGCGCAGGTGTACTCGGCGGCCCAGGGCTCCACGCATGCCTTCGCGTATTCGGGCGCGCGACTGAGCCTCCAGGGGCGCGGCTGGATGGGCTTCGCGGCGTGGTCCAAGACCGACCCGCACACGGGCCCGTCGGGTGTCGTCACCGAGACGCGCTACCACCAGGACTTCCCTCGCACCTCCGCCGTGGAATCCCAGACGGTGCGGCGCGCCTCGGACCAGGCGCTGATGGCTCGCTCCGAGTACGTCTACAGCACCCCCGCGAGCGCGGGCGTGTACCAGCTCCAGACGACCGAGACGCGCAAGAAGCTCTACACCTTCGCCACCACGGACACGCCCGACTGCGTGCGCACGAACTCGTTCCAGTATGACGACTACGGCAACGCCATCGCCATCACCCAGACGGCCACGGGCACCGCCACCGCGCCGCTGTACACAGCGCAGTCCTTCCAGAACAGCGTGGAGCTGCACCGCTTCGGCTTCCTCACCGAGCGCAAGCTCAGCGCCGACCCGCAGGGCACGCAGCCCCTCCACTGGGAGCGCACGACGTACGCGTCCGACACCTGGGACGTGAGGACCCATGCCCGCTGGAGCGGCACGGACACGTGGCAGGTCTACGCGTATGCGTATGACGACTGGGGCAACACCACGCGCCTGGAGGACCCCGCGAAGGCGGTCGTCACCCACCACTACGAGAGCGCCTACCGCACGTTCCCCAGCAAGCGCGTGCTGCCCGCGCCCCCCTCCGGCCGCGCCCTGGAGTTCGAGTTCCAGTACGACGCGGCCCTCGGCGTCCTCGCCTCCCAGACGCTGCCGACCGGCGCGCGCGAGGTGCACCTGCACGACGGATTGGGCCGTCCGGTCGAGACCCAGCGCACGGGCCCCGATGGCGCGCTCGTCGCCACGCTGCGCTACCAGCGAGGCCAGGACGCGGAAGGCAGGTACCGCCGCACGCTGACCCGACAGGAGTGGAACAAGGACACCTGGAAGGCCCAGACGGACTACGTGGACGGCTTCGGTCGCGTGACGCGCATCGCGCGACAGGGCATGGAGAGCGGGGCCCTGGTGGGCCGCGCCATCCAGGAAGACACCGTCCTGGACGCGCACGACCAACCGGTGGAGCAGTCCCTGCCGTACTTCCGGGGCGATTCGCCGCAGCGCGCCCAGGCGCTCACGTATGACGAGTACGAGCGGGTGGTGCGCCGCGAGACCACGGGTGTCGGAACGACGACGCACGTGACGACCTACGAGTACCCGCGCGCCTACCGCGTCGTCGTCACCGAGGGCGCGACCTCCAGCGAGACCCGCACCCGGACGTTGACGCACGGGTTCTACGGCGACGCGCAGTGCCTGGTGGAGCTGCAGGACAGCCACGGCAACACCACGCGCTACGCGCATGACGCCCTGGGGCGCCGGCTCACCGCGACGGACCCCAAGGTGGAGACCACGTTCACCTACGACGGCTTGGACCGCCACGTCGTCATCGCCACCCGCGCGGGCAGCACCACCTTCACGCGCGAGACCTATTCCTACCGAGACGACCAACGCCAGTGGACGCACACGGATGGCGCCGGGCAGGTGACGACCTTCCAGTACGACCCGCTCCAGCGCTTGCTGTCGAAGCGCGTGGGCACCGAGGAGACGACCTATACCTACGACGAGCACACCAGCGACTGGTCTCTCGGGAAGCGGACCGGCGTGCGGCTCCCGGACGGCACCACGTATGCGTATGGATACGACGCGGACGGCCACACCCTCTCCACGCGGCTGACGCTGGACGGAACGCAGTACACGCTGGGCCAGGAGTTCACGCCCGCGCATCGGCTCTCCCGACTCGTCTATCCCGACGCGGCCAGGACGGAGCTGCGCTACCAGCGCGACTCCATGGAGCGCCTGCAGCGCATCACCGAGGGCAGCGTCGAGCATCTGCTCCAGTCGGACTTCACCGCGCTCGGCGCCCCGTCCGTGGCTCGGTATGCCAATGGCGTGCGCACCGCGTGGACCTACACCGCGGATGGACATCAGCTCACCCAGGACGTGTTTGGCCATGACGAGCGGCCCGTGTCCGCCAGCACGCTGGAGTGGAATCCCTTCTGGCAGGTGAGCGCCGTCCGAGACCGCCTGGAGTCTCGGCGCGACGAGGCGTTCACCTATGACACCGTGGGCCAGCTGCTGCGGGCCCAGGGCGGCGACCTGGGCCTCAAGGAGTATGCCTATGACGCGGCCTGCAGCCTCATCCGCAAGGACGGGCTGACGCTGGAGCGCGCGGGCTATCAGCTCACCCGCGGCTTCTCCCCGTCGAGCACCGACGCGGTCACCACGCGCTACGACGCGAACGGCAGTCTGGTGGAGCTGCAACACCAGGGCACCACCACGCAGTTCCGCTACGACGGCGAGCGGCGACTCATCCAGGCCGGCGAGGTGAGCTTCACCTATGACCATGACGGTCGCCGCCTCAAGAAGGTGGAGCCAGGACAGACGACCTACTACCTCGCGCCTTGCTACGAGGTGGTGGTCTTCTCCTCCGGCGCGCGCCAGCACACGCGCTACGTCCTGGATGAAGAGCACCTCATCGCCTCCGTCACCGTCGTGGAGAGCGGCACACCTCCGAGCGGACGCACCGGCATCCCCACTCCGGGCACGCGCTACTTCCACGTCAACAACACGCGCAGCACCACGCTGCTGACCGATGAGCGGGGCCAGGTCGCCAGCGCCATGGACTACGACCCGTTCGGCACCCCGAGACTGCGCGCGGGCAGCGACGACTTCCGGCGCAAGTACACCGGGCTGGAGCTGGACAGCACCGGCCTCTATTACGCGGCCTCGCGCTACTACAGCCCCTTGCTCGGTGGCTTCATCACCACGGACACCCAGCTCGCCACGCAGGAGGACCGGACCGGGGCGTTCAACCGCTACGCCTACGTCCTGAACGACCCAGTCACACACGTCGACCCGTCGGGCTTCGGCTTCTTCGGCAGCATCAAGAACTTCTTCACCAACACGCTGCCCGACTGGTTCTCCCGGAACTGGGAGCACGTCGTCTCCTACGCGGTGGACATCGCGCTCATCGCGGGTGGCATCGCGCTGTCCTTCGTCCCGGGCCTGCAAGGCGTGGCGGCCATCGCGGTGGGCATGGCCGTGGGCGGACTGGTGGGCGCGGGCCTGGGCGGACTGGCCTACAACATCAGCACCAACGCCACGGGCGACGAGTTCAGTTGGAAGGGCTGGGGAACCCAGGTGGGCATCGGCGCGGCGGCGGGCGCCATCGCCGGGGGCTTCTCCGCCGCGGGAGAGCTGGCGGCCACGGGGCTCAACCTCGCCAGCCGCAGCCTGCTCAACATCGGCGTGCGCGCCGGCGTGGACCTCGCGGGCGGTGTGGCGTCTGGGATTGCCAGTCAGGTGATGGGCAACGCCATCGCGGGCGCGCCACTGGGCGCGGACCTCACGTTCGCCGCGGTGTTCGGCGGCGCCGCGGGCGTGGCGGGCAGCGTGGTGGCCTCAGGTGGCAAGGCGTGGCTCTCGCGCGTGGGCCGCGCATTGGATGACGTGGACGGACTGGCGGATGGGCTGCGCCGCGCGTCCTACAACGTCTCGGGGGGCCCCACGCTCCAGCTCGACGTGGAGGGCATGCGCAAGGTCATCGCGCTCACCCTGGGCGGCACCTTCGGCACCTCGCTTGGGTACACGCTCAGCTCCCTGCACGCCGAGCAGTTCCTGCTTCCCGGGATGACGTGAGCGCCGACGCCCGGCGGCGATGCAACGACGTGGAGGGCAGTCACACATGAAGACCACGACACACACGAGGCCACGCATCCTGTTCACGGGCGCGCCGGCGGGACACGACTTCTCCGCGCTGAAGGAGGTGGGTGACGTCACCGTCAAGCAGGGCAAGGAAGGCCTGGAGCACGCGGAGGTGCTCTGGGTCGACTGCGCCAGCACACGGCCTGAGCAATACACGGCCTTGCTGCGCTCGGCCCTGGACGCGGGCAAGACGGTGGTGCTCGGTCGCCCCGATGCGGCGGCGCGCGAAGCGTTGACGGGCCTCGCGTCGCTGCGGCTCGAGGAGGGCGCCACGGCATTGCTGGTCACCCGTGACACGGACATCGCCACGCCCTCCAGCTACTCGGTCACCGCGCTGGGCAGCCACTCCCTCGAGGAACCCTCGGTGGAGCACCAGTCCGGCGGGGACAAGGCGGCCGTGACGCCCCCCACGCCCGAGGCGCGCGGCCCCCGGCTGGTGCATGACGCGGACGCGCTGAGGCACGACTGGGGCGCCATGCTGGAGGCGCACCACCACCGCGCCCGCCGCTCCGTGGGCGGCCCCGGCCTCATCCCGCCCACCGGCGTCTTGTATGGCATTCGGACGCTGAGCCGCAGCTTCCCCATGACCGTCCGGCACGACACCTGGTCCGCCACGAGCGGCAAGAGCCAGTCCACCGAGGCGGGTTTCACCAGCTCGTTCTACGTCTACCGGGAGAACGGCAAGGCGAGCGCGGACTACGTCGTCATTCGGATCCAGGAAGCCACCTTCTCCACCGGCTCGCTCATGGTGCGCGCCGACAACGCCAAGGGCTTCTGGCAGTTCGAGCTGCAGACGGAGTGCACCAACAACCGGAGCGTGGCGCTCATCAGCAACAGCCCAGGCACGACGAACGGCCCCGGCGTGGGCGCGCAAATCACCCTCCCGGTCAACGTCAAGCTGGTGCAGGACGGAGGCTGCGTCCCCACCCACTGGTCCGCGTCACATGGCCCCGTGCCCCGCTCCATCGAGGGCTGGGGACTCATCAACCGGAGCGCGGTCAGCGCGGGACGGGCCACCTGGTACTACCACCAGCGCGACGTCTGGAATCCCATCAATGATCCACCCAACCAGTTCAGCCGCTGGTGGGCCGGCATGTTCGACGGCGGCTACGGCGGACGGGTGAAGAACCACACCGCGCTCGCGGGCGCCTCGTTCACGGTGGAGACCGTCGCCGCGTGGCGCTTCAGCGCGAGCACCATCGCGTCCAATCCCAACGTGATGTTCACCGAGAACCTCGCGATGAACTACGCGGCGTTCGCGAACCCCTCGGGCACAGGCAACGGCCACCACCAGATTTCCTATTACACGTCGATGATCTCCCGCTCCGACTCGCTGACCATCAACCTGGTCTCCGCGACGGACATCGCCAGCCCCTGCAAGTGACACATGGGCCCTCGGGCTCCGAGCCGTGACAGCCACTCGGAGCCCGAGCCGCCCGCGCCCTCACGGGCGATAGGGACCTCCCGGCACGCCCCAGCCCCACGCGGGCATGGGCGCGTCGAAGGTCACGCTCGCGCCGGGCTGTGAG
This sequence comes from Myxococcaceae bacterium JPH2, assembly GCA_016458225.1. Classification (NCBI taxonomy): domain Bacteria; kingdom Pseudomonadati; phylum Myxococcota; class Myxococcia; order Myxococcales; family Myxococcaceae; species Myxococcaceae bacterium JPH2. The sequence continues at coordinate 795,831 of JAEMGR010000001.1, forward strand.
TTGATGACCGCGAGCCGAGAGCCCCACTCGATGTACGCCACCAGCGCCGAGCGGAACTCGGGGTCCGCGGGGAGCGCCACCGCGTCGGCGGTGTCGAGCAGCAGCTCCACCCATCTGCGCCGCTGCGCTTCCGACAGGTGCTTCTCCAGGTGATGCCGCAGCATCGCTGCGTGTCCGCCATGCGCCGCGCTGTAGTGCGCCGGGCCACCGAGCACCTCGCCCAGGAAGAGGGCGACGTGGGCGGGGTGCGCCGCGGACATCCGCGCGAAGACGGGCCCGAGCAGCGGATCCGCGCTCACGCGCGTGTAGAAGGCCTCGGTCAGCCGCGCGAGCGCGTCGGCCCCGCCGGCCCAGTCATACAGCGACGGCACCGCGGGGGGGGCCTCACTCACGGACGACTCCACGCGCCCTCGACGCGGCAGTGCTTCATCTCCTGGATGTCGGCGATGAAGGGCCGCACCAGCGCGAGGAACGCGGGGAACGAGGCGCCAGTGCGAAAGCCTTGCAGGTGCCCCTCCAGCGAATCCCACTCGATGCGGACGATGAAGTGACGAGGCTCCTCGGTGCCTCGGGTGACCTCGTAGCGCAAGCAGTGCGGCGAGGCCCGCAGGTGTTCACCCGCGAGGCGGTAGGCCTCGAGGAACGCCTCCGCGCGCTCAGCGGGGATGTCGTAACGGATGTACTCCACGACCATGTGATGCGACTCCTTGCTCGCGAGGGGACGCGGCGTTGCGGGCGGGACAGCGAGCGCCTCGGCCCCCAAGAGGGTGAGGAGGAGCACCGTGGCACGACACGACTTCCAAGACACGGACCACCTCCGGGGCACGGCGCGATTCCGAAATGGAGCGCCGGCCCACGCGCGCCAAGGTAAGAACCCGGGCGACTGCGCGCTGGGTCGTCCGTCCCGTTTCATGGGCCGGCCGTCCCGGAAGGAGCGGATGGGATGGAGCCACTCTCGGCGGTGTTGAGCGGGGTGCGCCTGAAGGGGAGCATCTACGCCGCCTGGGAGCTGCACGCCCCCTGGGGCATGGCGCTCCCTCAAGCGCCCTTCGCCGCGTTCCACTTCGTGGAGCAGGGCGAGTGCTGGGTGCATTCCGGCGACGAATTCCATCGGCTGGACGCGGGCGAGCTGGTGGTCCTGTTCGGCGGACAGGCGCACCAGCTGACGTCCTCGCGCGCCGCCGCATCGGAGCCCCTGGACGTGCTGCGGCGACGTCACCCCGCCAAGGCAGGGGTCCACCGGGTGGGGAGCACGGGAGCGCAGACCCGGCTGGTGTGCGGGAAGTTCGCCGCCGAGGGCGAGCAGGGCCTCCAGATGCTGCGCGGACTTCCCGCCGGGGTATGCCTGCGACAGGAGCAACTCGCCACGCTGCCCGCGCTGCGCGCACTGTTGACCTCGCTGTCACACGAGGCCGCGTCCACCGCGCCAGGCGCCGCGACCGCCGCCGCGCGCATCACCGAAGCACTGTTCGTCCAGGTGCTGCGCGCGCTCCTGAAGGGGACAGAGGACGACACGCCACCGGGCTGGCTCGCGGGCCTGCGTGAGCCTCGCATCGCCCACGCGCTCCAGTTGCTGCACGCGGAGCCCGCGCGCTCCTGGTCACTGGGAGCACTCGCCAGCACCGTGGGCATGTCCCGCACGCGCTTCGCCCTGCTCTTCCAGGAGCGCATCGGCCAGCCACCGATGACGTACCTCACCCACCTGCGGCTCGACTGGGTGGCGCAGCGCCTGCGTGATGGCGAGGAGTCCATCGCGCAGTTGGCGCACGCAGCGGGCTTCGAGAGCCAGGGCGGCCTCAGCCGCGCGTTCCGCAAGCGCTTCGGGCAGACACCCTCGGACGTGCGCCGGGCCGCGCGCGACACCCGAGCCACGGGCTAGCGAACACCGGGGCGGCGCCACACGGCACCGCCCCGGCGAATCCGACTCAACTCAGCCGCAGGTCAACCACTTGCACGAGTTGGACAGACACTCGCGCGCGCTGCTGCACAGCGCTCCCTTTGCCTTCTTGTTCACGCAGTTGCCCGCGTTGAGGCCCCAGCCACAGTACTGGTTGGTGCCGCAGTGCGCGTCAGTGACGCAGATGCACGAGCCCGTCGAACCCGTGCAGTCCTCCGACGTCGTGCACGAACCGCTCTTGCACTCCGCATCGTAGCGGCAGGTATCCGCGACCGCCTTCGACGCGGGCGCGTAGGGCTTGCCACACATCGTGGGGTACGCCGCCTCGCGAGTGGACTTGGGGACGTACGCCGCCACGCCGCTGGTGTCGATGTCCGCCGCCGCGTCCGCCATGCCCGTGCGCGCGCTGTTCGCCCGCTCCCACATGCGGATGAAGTTCTCCGCCGAGCCCTCCAGGCCCGTGGTGTTGACGCCGAGCTGCTTCAGGTCGCGCACCACGTCCGGCAGGAAGCCCACGTGCGCCAGACCATTGACATCGAAGTCCGTGCCCAGACGACCCGGGCCCGACGTGCGCTGCTGATCCATCTGCGCATCCGCCTCCGCGCGGAAGCCCGCCGAGCACGCGCCGAAGTTGCCGAAGCGCGGGCGCGTCTGCTGGATGAAGCCGTTGAGGTCCGCGCCGAAGCCCATGTTCACCTTCAGGCCCTGGCGACCAAACTCATACGCCTGCGCCAGCGAGCGCGTGGAACCCTGGCAGTTGTTGGCCACCGTCGTGCGCGTATAGGTCCGCGTCTCGTCATGCGCCGTGCGCAGACCAAACATGCCGCCCGTCTGGCGGATGTCGCGCACCACCCACGCGGGCGTCGTCTTCTCGTTGGCGGCCAGGTCCGGGTTCATCACCTCGCGGAAGTGGCCGTGCGAGACGAACAGCGGGTAGTAGGTGTTCGCCTGGGACAGCGCGAAGGCATCCTGCACGCTGCGCTCGGACATGTGGGCCATGTCGATGAGCATGCCCTTGGCCATCATCTCCTGGACCAGCGCCTTGCCGTCGGTCGTCAGGCCCTTGGTGTTGCGGCAGTTCGCATCCACGTCGAAGCCGAGCGTGAAGCCCGAGCCCGTCAGGCCGCAGTCCGTGTCGATGTGGCAGTTCTCCAGGAACTGCGCGACCTGGAAGATGGCGTTGTGCGGCGCCGCGCCACCGAAGCGGTTGTCCAACTGGTGCACCGGCTGCAACGAGCGCACCCCCAGGCCGTACACGCGGTTGAGCTCCGCGCGCCAGTCCTTGGTGCCGAACAGCTTGCTCGACTCGATGGACAGCACCATGGCGAGCTTGCCCGCCGCGATGATCTGCCGCGCGTGGGCGGGCGACAGGGCAATCTCCACCCAGTCATTGCGCGCATCGAAGTCGCGGGCCATCTGGAGCTGGAGGTCCACGTCCGCCATCTCGTCGCAGGGCCGCTTGAGGTTCTGGTACGGCAAGGCCTTGCAGAGAAACTCGTTGCTCACGAGCGACACCATCACCAGGGACATGCCTCCGGCCTTGGCCTGCTTCAGCCAACCCTCCCACGCCTGCTGGTGGGCGATGGTGTCCCAGCGCGGCCACTCGGTGGGCGTGTTCATGCGGCCCAGGTGCAGGCCAGTGTCGCCCTCGGTGCCCTCGATTTGACCAATGACCTCCGAGGCCACCGCGCCGCCCACTCCAAACACGTCCGACAGGATGGGCACGCCGCTCAGGTTCACGCTGCCGGAGTTGGGACAGAGGTTGAGCAGGTCGCGCAGGTCCATTCGTACCCGCGCGTGGTCGCTCTCCGGCGCACCGCCGTCACAGCTCGTGAGCGCACCGGTATAGCTGCCGTGGAACCAGCCACCGCCGAACGCCTCCTCGGCGAACATGTGGTGGTGCATCTCCGCGAAGCCACTCACGGCCAACGGCTGCGCGACCGACTCGGGCTCGGGCGCCGGGGCCTGCTCCTCCGAGACGGGACCACAGGACAGCGCGACCGCGGAAGCCAACCACCACGGGGAGAACAGCTGACGCAGACCACTTCGGAGACGACGCTGCATGCGAGGCACCTTTCCGAGCTGGGGGGAACCTCCGCACGTATCAGCACTTGTTCTCGCTAATCAAACACCCCGGACTATTCTCGTTCTCTCGACTTGTAGATGACGCACCGCGAGGCGCCGCATGAAATGGTGGTTCCGCTGCCTGACCATGAGCTGCCCCATGTTCGACCAGCTCTTCGTCGCGAAGTACCGAGGTCACAAGGTCCGGTGCCCCGAGTGCGAAGGCCCGAGCCATCGGCACGACATCTACGGCAACGGCTCTGCCAGCGACAATGATTCGAGCGACAGCGACGTCGAGTCCAGCGATGGGGAGTCCAGCGAAGACGAGCTGTTCGTCCACACGCCGCTGGTGAAGCGAGCGCCCATCACCGAGTTCCTGCCACGCACGGAGTTCCACACGCGGCTGGAGGGCTCCACGCTCTACGAGATGACCGAGTCGAAGTACTTCAACACCTACGGTCCTCGGAGCGCGAGCGGACGCAACTCTCAATCCTATACTCCCAAGAACGTCACCAAGCCCAAGTCCAAGGCGGGGGGGTTCAACGCGAAGACGGGCACGTTCAAGAACAACTTCGGCTTCGACCCTCGGTACAAGGGCGCGTTCCGGACGAACGCGCACCAGCGCATCAAACTGCCGCCGCCCCCCAAGCTGCACGTGGGCGAGGTCTATGACCGCGCGCTCCAGCACCGGGTGGCCTCCTGCGAGTACCTCCTGGAGCGACTCTCCGCGCTGTCGGACGAAGGCATCGTCGCCAACGCGGACCACGAGTACCCGTGCCTCCTCATCCAGGCACCGGGAGGGCCCACGGATGAAGACATCTCCGCCAAGGGCAGCAAGCTCGGGACGAACCAGGAGCACTGGACCCGGCTGGTCATGGCCTGCTTCGTGGGCGTCGCCAACCACTTCGCCTTCGGCTCCGGGCTGCCCATCGAAATCGTGATGCGCTCGAGCTTCGGCCACCTGTCTCCATCCATCGCCGAATGCGCTCGCGCCTATCGCATCAACGTGGGCATCGTGCCCCGCCTCTATCTCGATGTGCTCGTCGAGAGCATCCTGTACGTGCATCGCTTCTTCACGCACGAGCTCAAGGACGCCCTCCGAAAGCAGCCCGTCGATGAGAGCTTTGGCCAGCTCTCCGCGGACTACTTCGTGGCGCTCCTCACCCGGCGAATCAACGACCACCGGAAGAAGCACAACGCCGAGCTGAGGAAGCAGCAGCAGGCGAAGAAGAAGCAGGGCAAAGGGAAGCAGGGCAAGGGGAAGGAGAAGGACGACTCCGACGTCAAGCCGATGGAGCTCGTCACCACCGACGACGTGCAAGAGGCGCTCGACAAGCGCAGCGAGGACTCGGTGCGCAGGAGGATGTTGGGCCCCAACCAGCGCCTCCCCCAGAAGCTCGATGCCGAGGTCGACAACCTGTGGGACTGGCTCTGGAGTCCGGGCGACGCGAGCGGCAAGACGGTGTTGACCCAGCTCACGGATCGCAATCAGCAACACCTGGAGGTCATCGCGGACCATGTGTTCGAGGCGCTCCAGGAGCCCGGGGGCAACGTCTCTGGCTTCCTGGCCCCGCTGCCCGGCCAGTTCACCCTGAACGGCGACAGCATCAGCGTGACGCCCCTCCCCATGAAGGAGTCCCTCTCTTTCGAAGAGACCTTCTCCGACGGCCAACGCCGCGTGGAGGACGCGGGCTTCTGGACGATGGCCGAGCTCATCGTCGGTTCGCTCGGGGGCTCACGCGAGGGCTTCCAGGCGTTCTCCAAGGAGCACGTCGTGGGCGGCTTGTATGCCGTCTTCGACTCGCTCAACGAGCACTTCATCGTCCACGAGGCCCACCGGCACCTCGCCAAGGCCCAGGACGGATACGGGAGCGACTCGGAGGATGAAGCAGACCTGCCCTCGCTCGACCTGAAGAAGCCCGTCAACCACGTCTTCTCCAAGAAGCTCATCACGGCGACGGGCATGCGGGCCATCCATCTGGCGCACTACGCCGGGCGGCTGTGCGCGTCGGAGCGGGGCCTCGACGTCACCACCATCAAGGTCGTCTCGGACCGGATGTACTACGAGACCTCCACGGCGCTCGGGACCGTGCCCATCAACACGAAGGTCCTCCCGAAGACAGGCGCGAGCGGCAATGTGGAGATGCTCTTCTTCGACATCAACCACTGCAACACCACCCAGCAGCGCTATCCAGACATCGACTTCAGCGGCTACGACATCGTCATCCTCGACCACACGAGTTCGAGCACCTCGCTCGTGCATCGCTACCTGAGCGAGGTCTTTGACTGTCCCAAGGTCCAGCTCGTCCTCCTGGTCGGCAGCGGCCTGAAGAACGAGCAGTCCGGCGCGGACCTGAACACCTACGGCACCATCCGCATCATGGGCCGCGACAAGAAGCTCCGGGACGACCTCTACGTCCATCTCGTCAAGGAAGAGGGCGACTACCGCCACCCCAAGGAGAGCCACGCCATCCGGCGCGCGTACAAGGCCCGGGGCTTCGTTCCCACCACGAAGAACTTCCTGGCGCCCACCACCGGGTCGACCTTCTCCAGCGCCTGGGGAAAGACGTCGCTGCAAGCGCCCACCCAGCAATACCAACCCAGGAACGGGCCCATCCAGACCTTCGATGTCATCGACGTTCCTCCCGACGGGGACTGCCTGTTCTCCGCCCTGGCCGTCGCCGAGGGAGCCCTTCGTTCCGCCGCGGATGTCCGCGCCACGCTCGTGGCCCAGCTCAAGGCCCGCCGACAGCACGTCCCGGATGGGATGTATCTGCAAGTGGGGCTGGGCTACTCGTGCGTGCACGTGCGAGGGCAGGAGGCGTACATCCAGATGATGGCCCGTGCGCTCGTCTGGGGTGGCCTGCCCGAGATTGTCGTGGCCTCCTACCTGCGCCCCATCCTCCTCTTCGAGAACACGCGGACGCCGCACTTGTACCGGAATGGTGAGTCCATCGACATGGAATGGGACAACCTGCCCTCGAACGTCCTGTGCATCGCGTTCCGCGGCAATCACTACGTGGCGCTGCGCCGACACTGAGCCGGCCCCCCCGCTCACGAGCGGGACAGCACGAGCGGCCACAGCTTCGCGAGCGCGGCGCGCAACGCGGTGGCGCTGGGATGGCGCTCCTCGGGGCGCTTGCACATGAGCTTGAGCACGAGGCGCTCGAAGGGCTCCGGCAGGTCCGGGCGCAGCGTCCGAGGCGGAACGGGCGGCTCCTGCACGTGCAGGAACATCAACGGCACCGGCTGCGAATGGCGGAAAGGGAGCTGCCCGGTGAACAGCTCATAGGCCACCACGCCCAGCGCATACAGGTCCGTGGCGGGCGACACGGGCGGCGAGCCCATCACCTGCTCGGGCGCCATGTACTCGGGCGTCCCCAGCGTGGCGCCTTGCGCGGTGGTGCCCATGACGTGGGCGCTCTTGGCGAGGCCGAAGTCCATCAGCTTCAACACCCCCGTGCGGGTGATGAAGAGGTTGCCGGGCTTCACATCCCGATGCAGCACCCCATGCGCGTGCGCGTGCTCCAGCGCCACCGTGGCGTGGGTGAGCCAACGCAAGGCATTGGCCAGCGTGGGCCGCTGCTCCAGCAACACCTGACGCAAGTCCTTGCCGTCCAGCAGCTCGACGGTGAGGTAGTGGCGCTCGCCATCCCAGCCCACGTCGTAGACATGGAGGATGTTGATGTGCTCCAGCGCCTGGGCGTGCTGCACCTCCTGGCGGAAGCGCCGCACCATGTCCTCGTCGGCGTGAGGCACCGCCAGCACCTTGAGCGCCACGCGCTGGTTCTTCGCCAGGTCCATCACCTGGTACACGGTGGACGTGCCGCCCGCGCCCAGCCACTTCTCCACGCGGTAGCGATTGGCCACCATCTGCCCGGGGATGAGCCCCCGGTTCGGCGTGGGCGTCGGCGGCGTCACCGCGCCCAGCAGCAGCGTGCCCTGCGGTGACACGGGGGGCGTCACACGCGGCAGCGTCTCTTCCAGGGCGGGGTCGGAGGCCCCCGAGGCGCGCCGCGGACCGAGCGCCTTCACGCTCAGGTACGTCACGCCCGCGGCATCGTCATCATCCGGCGGGTACACGCGGGGCTCCCCTCTCGCGCGGGTGAGGCGGTGGGCTCAGGACTCCAGCAGCGAGATGGGCGCCGGAGCAGCGTTCGCACCCTCGATGTCCAGGTGCGGCGTGGGCAGGTTGTACTCCGCCGCCGCGGACGTGGCCTCCACCAGGATGGGGCCGGCGATCTCCGGGGGCTCGCCCTGGCAGAGCAGCTCCACCACGTGCTCCAGGGTCCACTTCCCCATGCGCGTGACTTCCAGGCGCTTGCCCTTGAACTGCGCCGTGTCCGCGAGCTGCTGGCTCGCGGAGAGCTTGGCCTCCACCGAGTCGCCCAGGTAGCCCCGCGCCAGCGCCAGCACCCGGTCCACCACGGTGTTCCAGGCCTGGAGGTACGTGCGGTCCTGCGCCTCGTCGATGATGTCCAGGCCCACCTGGAGCCGCTCCATCCGCTCCAGGAACTGCTGCACCAGCCGGCCACGAATCACGCGCCCATGCTGCGGGGCGATCATCTCCACCGCGGGCGTCAGCTGGCGGATGGCCGCCACCGCGCGCACCAGCGCGGAGTTCACCGGCATGTAGATTTGATGGAAGGCGCGGATGCCTGTCCAATCCGACTCATCCGCCCACAGGCCCTGCGCCTTCGAGTCCGTCAGGCCGCCGAAGAGGTCGCCCGTGAAGAGCACGCGGGTCTGCGGGTCATACAGCATCACCGCGCCACGGAAGTGACAGAACGGCGAGGGCACCGGGATGAGCTTGTGGCCCGTGGGCACGCTCAGCCCCTGTGAGAACTTCTCCGTGGGGATGAAGCGATTGCGCGGCAGGTTGAAGTGGACGATGAGCCGCCACGTGTCCTCGGAGCACAGGATGCTGGCGCGGGGCGAGTAGCGCGCGGAGATGATGCCCGCCGACGAGCCCACGTCTGGATCCTGGTGGTTGATGAACAGCGCGGACAGCCGGTCCATCCCGCCAATGAGCGACACCACCTTGGTGTGGATGGTGGAGAAGTCGCTGCTCGAGCCCGGGTCGATGAGGAGGTTGAACTCCGAGGGCTTCTGCGTGCGCGAGTCCGTGCCCCGGAAGCGGCGCAGGAACGGGTTCGCGTAGAAGATGCTCCCCACCTCTCGCTTACCCACCCAGAAAGTCTCGGGAGCAATCTCCACCGCGACGCGATTGAGGTCTGGCTGGGGATTCGGGGTGGAGGCGTCGCTGCTGCTCATGAACGGGTCCCTGCGCGCGAAGAAGAATGAGGCGCCCCGAGTCTATCAGCCCCTCGCGCCTCTCGGCCCGCTTCCTTGCCCACAGGTGGAGGCAGCGTGCATGAGGTGCGCTTCTCGCTGCGCCCCGTTTTTTGCGCCACGCCACCACGCGCAGTCAGCGCACCTCCAGACCCGGCGTTCACAGACACCACCGCGTGGGTCGGAAAAGCACCCACGGAGAGGCCCGCCGCGAAGCACCGGGTAGGCACGACCCGCGTGGGAGCAGAGGTGGGGCTATGCTCGCGCGCGCATGGTGGCCCGCGCGCCCGTCCTCCTCGTCCTCGCTCGCAGCCTCGGTGTCTGGCTCGTGCTGTCCGCCTCCGTCGCCGCCGCGGAATGTCCGCTGCGGATCCACCGCACGCATCGCGCCGTGACGGTCACCACCTGCCGCGACGAAACGGTGGAGCTGTGCACGTCCGCGCAGCCCACGCTGCGCTCCTGCCGCTACCAGCTCGCGGTCTGGGATGCCGTCCTCTCCACGGATGGGAACAGCCTCCTCGTCTGGTATTCGAGCGAAGTGGAGAAGGGCGCACGCTGGGTGGATGTCTTCGACGTGACCTCGCGTCAGCGCGTCGCGCACTTCCACCCCGGCGTGGGCGGCGGCTTCCGCTGGAGTGGGAGCGACATCCTGCTCACCGCGGGCTGCGGAACCGACTGCGCCCACGTGCTGCTGTTCTCTCGGACCGGCACCCGACTCCTGGACGAGTTGGGCACGTCCCTCTCCTTCGCACCGGACCTGAGCGCATTCGTCCTGAGCCAGCAGAACGAATTGAGCTGGGAGCCCGGGACGTCTCGGCGACTGTCCGTCTGCTACCTCCCGCTGGACACGCTGCGCGGGCGCCGGCTGTCCTTCCTCGTCCCCAAGCGCGCGGACCGGGCAACCACCGACCCCGAGGTGACGTGGAGCGAGCCCCTCAGGCTCGACCTCACCTGGGAGAAAGAAGGCGTCGAGCACCACACCTTCTTCCACTTCCCTCGGACCGACGACGCGAACGCGCCGCGCTGCCTGCCCGGCGTGGAGCGCCCAGCCGGGTGATTCACGCGCGGCCGCGCAGCATGCCGTCCCAGTACAGCCGAGGCAGGCCGTACTTCTTGAGCCAATACATGTCCCGCCGCTCCTTCAGCGTGTCGAGGAATGGGATGCTGGGCGCGGGCTTGCCGTCGTAGTCGAACTCGGCGAGCAGCAGCTTTCCATACGCGGTCACCAGCGGGCAGGAGGCGTAGCCGTCGTAGCGCGCGGTGGGCGTCTGACCTCGCATCACCGCGCACAGGTTCTCCACCAGCACCGGAGCCTGGGCGCGAATGGCCGCGCCCGTGCGCGAGGTGGGCAAATCACTCGCGTCCCCGAGCGCGAAGACATTCGGGTGGTCGGGGTGCTGGAGCGTGTGCTTGTCCGCCTTCACCCAGCCCGCGTTCGGCCCGCTCGCGTGCGACAGCGGGCTCTGCTTGATGAAGTCCGGCGCGCTCTGCGGCGGGGTGACGTGCATCATGTCGTAGGGAATCGTCACCTGCTCGGTGCCCGCGTCGGTGGTCGCCGCGAAGACGGCCTCGCGCGAGTCGGGGCGAATCTCCACGAGGTTGTGGCAGAAGCGCGTCTCGATGCCGTAGCGCTTCACCACGCCGTCCAGCACCTCCGCGAAGGGCTTCACGCCGAAGATGGCCTTGCCCGCCGAGCCGAAGACGACGCGTGAGCGGCCCGCCAGCCCCGTGCGCCGCAGGTGGTCCGCCACCAGGTACATGATCTTCTGGGGAGCCCCCGCGCACTTCACGGGCCCCGCGGGATGGGTGAACAGGGCCGTGCCGCCCTTGAACGCACGGACCATCTCCCAGGTCTTCGGCGCGAGCCGGAAGTCGTAGTTGCTGGAGACATACGGCGTCTCCAACGCCTCGCGCAGGCCGCGGACCTTGTCCCAGTCGAGCTGGATGCCCGGCGCCACCACGAGGAAGTCATAGGACAGACACAGCCCGCCGCGCGTGCGCACCTGATGGCGAGCCGGATCCATCTCGGCGGCCCAGTCCTGAATCCAGCGCGTCCCCTTGGGGATGTAGTCCGCCTGAGGCCGAACGGTGCTCGCGATGTCCGCGGCCCCTCCACCCACGAGCGTCCACAACGGCTGATAGTAGTGATGAGTCGAAGGCTCGATGATGGCCACGCCGTCCACTCCGGCGCGCTTCAGTCGCGCGGCGACCGTGATGCCCGCGGTGCCGCCTCCCACGATGAGCACCCGGTGATGCTCCGCGCCGGGAGCGACCGAGAGGGATGAGGACTTCGCGGGCGAGTGCTGGAGTGTGGACACGTTGGCTCCTTGCCTGACGAGACAGGGCGCACCTCGGGAATGACGGCGCCTTGCCGTTCCTGGAAATGCACCTCGGTGGGAAGTGAGAGCCTGGTGGCGTGGCAAAGGATTCACACCATTCGCGCGCGCCCGGTCACTCTCCAGGCCAGCGGGCCTCGACACCCTTCCCCGGGCGCCCTTGAACCTCCATGCTTCTTCAAGCGCCTCCGCGCCCAGTCCACACACGCGCGGACCGAACGAGGTCGACCCATGGCCGAGCAACGCCCGGATGCAGCCACGCAGTGGAACGCCCGCTTCAGCGGCGAGACGTATGTCTATGGCACGCAGCCCAATGACTTCCTCGCACAGATGGCCTCGCGCCTGCCCACGCGGGCGCGGGTGCTGAGCCTGGCCGAGGGCGAGGGCCGCAACGCGGTGCACCTCGCCTCGCTTGGCCATGACGTCACCGCGGTGGACGCGTCCCGCGTGGGGCTCGACAAGGCCCAGAAGCTGGCCGCCGAGCGCGGCGTCACGCTGCACACCGTGGTGAGCGACCTGGCGGACTTCACCGTCGAGCCGATGACCTGGGACGCGGGCATCCTCATCTTCTGCCATCTGCCGCCCGCGCTGCGCCGCGCGACGCACCAAGCCCTCGCGCGGGGACTGAAGCCCGGAGGCATCATCCTCCTGGAGGCATACACGCCCGAGCAGCTCACCTTTCGCACCGGCGGGCCGCCCGTGCGGGAGCTGCTGTACACCGCCGAGGAGCTGCGCGAGGACTTCGCCGGGCTGGAGCTGCCCGTGCTCCGCGAAGTGACGCGCGAGGTGCGCGAGGGCACGCTCCACACCGGCACCGCCGCCGTGGTCCAGCTCGTCGCGCGCAAGCCCGCCTGAGGGCACCCAGGCTGGCGGAGCGAGGGCATTGATGGTGGTATCCGTGCCCCTTCTCGATGAGCACTCCCTCCGACCCCGGCTCCGCCCCTTCTCGAACGAAGCTCGACGTGGTGCTGCTCGCGGCGCTGGTCGTCTGGGGGCTCGCGCAGCTCGCGCCGCATCTGGCCCATCCCGCCATCTACAACTGGGATGAGGCGATGCATCAGGCCGCCGCGCGCGGCACGCTCGACACGTTCTTCACGCCGCACATCTACAAGGACCCGCTCTACCCGAGCGATCCGCGCCACTGGTGGGCGGCCCACGTCTGGATGCACAAGCCCACGGGCCCGTTCTGGTTCGCGGCGATGATGATGCGGGTCATCGGCGTGACGCCGCTGGCGCTGCGGCTCGCGTCGCTGCTGGGGCATCTGGCGGCGGCGGTCTCGCTGTACCTCATCGCGCGGCGGCCCGCGGGACGGACCTGGGCGCTGGTGGGCGCGGCGGCCTTCCTCGCGCTCCCCTTCGGCTGGCAGCTCGTGCAGGGCCGCTTCTTCGGGGACGTGACGGACTGCACCCTCGCGGGCTGCAACGCCGTGGCGACGGCGCTCCTCTTCCACGCCACGCGGGAGAAGTCCTGGCGCTGGGGACTCGCGGCGGGCGTCGTGGTGGGGCTGGGCTTCCTGTGCAAGACGGGCCTGGCGCTCACGCCACTGGGCGTGGCGGTCTCGCTGTGGGTGCTCGGCCGGCTCCGCTTCTGCGAGGGACCTCGGCTCGGCACAGTGGTGGCGATGCTCGCCGCGGCCTGGGTGGTGGCGGCGCCGTGGAGCTTCTATTCCGCGTGGAAGTGGCCCGAGCTTCACGCGCTCGAATCCCGCGTGACGCGCGCGCACCTCTTCGACGACCCGTCGGTGGACGTGGGCCCCTGGCGCCGTCCTCTCGACGCCATCATCAACGAGGTCAACACCACGAGCTTCCAGCCCATCCCAGGCGTGGTGCTCCTGCTGGCCTATTGCGCGCTGCTGGTGCGCGCCGTCCGGCGGCGTGAGCTGGAGGTCGTGGGACTCTCGCTGTGGGTGGGCGCGACCTGGCTCGTGCTCTCCCTGGGCGCGGTAAAGGTGCCCGCCATCGCCTGGGGCGCGGTGCCCGGCGCGCTCGCGGCCCTGGTCATCATCGGCTCGGATGCCAGACGTCAGCCGGTGGTCGCCGCCCTCCTCGCGGGAGGGCTCGCGACCCCGTGGGCCATCCGCCACCTGCCCGTCCTCACGCGCATCCGAGAGATGATCCCCGTCTCACCTCGGCTGGAACAGACCCGCACGTGGCCGGGGCTCGCCGAGGGCCTGATGTTGGCCTCCGCCGCGGCGGCGCTCGGCCTGGTCATCTGGCTGCTGTCGCGCAAGTCCCCGTGGCTGACGGCCGTCGTCGGCATCCCGGCCTCGGCGTTCCTCGCGTGGCAATTGCTCATCGACGTGCCGAGGGAGAAGGCGCGCTATCAGGACGCGCACGCGCAGGAGCTGTATGTGAGTTCCTCGCGCGAGGTCGGGCTCGCGCTGTCCAAGGCCACGCCCGCGCGCAGCGTCCTCTTCGAGGCGGTGGAGATGGATCCACCGCTCACCTTCGAGACGCTGAGCCTCATGTTCTGGAGCGGGCGCATGGCCTATCGCGTGCCGCCGGACGTCCCGCTCGCGCGCTCGCGTGGCTACCACCCCTACCTCGTCTCACCTCTCGCGGAGCCGTACGCGCCCGTGCCTGGCGTCCCCGCCCACGCGGCGATGCGTGCCTATGACCTGGAGGAGCCGCGCCCCACGCCCCCCGCGCTGCCGGAAGGCGTGACCCCGCTGTCCCTTCGCGAGGGGAACCTGGAGGTGCTTGGCTATGCGGCGGGCGACGCGGGCGGCGGCCAGGACCGCTATGCCTTCTATGTCCGCGTGCTTGGCCCAGCCCAGACATTGCGCGTCACTTTCCATTCTTCGGAGGATGGAATTGAGGAGCGCGAGCTGCCCCTCTCCGCCTCGCTGCGCCAGCCGCCCGCCCTCTTTGCCGCGAGCTGGTTCATCCTGTCCACGGTGGGGCCTCGCCTCTCTCAGCTCACCTATCTGGAGCTGGGCAGCGTTGGCCAGCGCGTGGCCGTCCCTCCCGCCGCTCCCTGAGCGGCGCGCCCCGCCCTTTCGCATGCGCTGAGAGTCTGGCCATGGCTGCCTTTGGCCCGCCATGTCAGACCACGTTCTACACTCCGCGTCGCATTCGGGTTTTCAGGCCATCTCGGCCAGTCCCGACGACGAGGAGAAACCATGCGTCGAAGTCTGATGTGCGCAGTCCTGGGCGCGCTCATGTTCGCGAGCGCGTGCGACCGCGGAGAGGAAGCCCCGGTCCCTGAACCCTCGACCCGCGCGGAAGTGCCCCTGCTCACGCAGGGAGAGACTCGCCAGGAGTTGTCAGGCATTTCGGGCGGAGAGACCGTCTTCGGGCTGGAGGTGCCCACCGGACAGTCCAAGCTGACCGTCACGCTGGCGAACGCGACCAACGTGGACCTGTATGTGAAATACGGGGCCCAGCCCACGCTGACCAGCTACACGTGCCGCTCCAAGACGACCACCGCCACCGAGCAGTGCGTCATCACCGCGCCCGCCGCGGGCATGTGGTTCATCACCGTGCGAGGCACCGCCGCCTTCACTGGCGTCACCCTCACGGCGGTCACCACGCCCGCGCCTGACCCGAGCGTGATGGCCCTCACCTCGGCCCAGCCGGTGACGGGCATCGCGGTCCCCGCCGAGGAGACGCGCTACTACACCCTCGAGGTTCCCGCCGGGCAGGGCCGAGTCGCCTTCGAACTCACGGGCGGCACGGGCGACGCGGTGCTCCTGGCCAACTTCGCCAACAAGCCCTGGCCGCTGTCCGCGGACTGCACTGGAAACCTGCGCTCGGGGACCGCGAGCTGCGTCGTCAATCAGCCTCGCGCCGGCACCTGGTACGTGGCGGTCCAGGCCAAGAGCGCGCTTGCCAACTACAAGGTCCAGGGCACCTACACGCCCAGCGCGGAGACGGCGGAGGTCGTCCTGGCGGATGGGCAGTGGACGCCCTTCGCCAGCACGCCCACCCAGGACGCGATGTTCCGCGTCGACGTGCCCGCGGACCAGGTGGGGCTGACGATGGAGCTGTCCGGCACACCTGACGTGGCGGATGTCTATGTCAAGACCAAGGGTCGCCCGACGCCCACGGACGCCCGCTACTGCTCGGGCAGCACAGCCAGCAGCTGTTTCTATTCCACGCCGGAGCCCGGCCCTTGGTA
Source organism: Myxococcaceae bacterium JPH2 (assembly GCA_016458225.1). Classification (NCBI taxonomy): domain Bacteria; kingdom Pseudomonadati; phylum Myxococcota; class Myxococcia; order Myxococcales; family Myxococcaceae; species Myxococcaceae bacterium JPH2. The sequence continues at coordinate 811,540 of JAEMGR010000001.1, forward strand.
CGTGCGCGTGCGCGCGAACGCGACCGCCGCGGACACGCGCGTGCGCGCCACGCTGGCGCCCATCGCGCCCCTGGCATCGGGCGCAACGCAGACGCTGACGGCGGTGCCCCAGGCCCGCACGCTGTACTACCGGCTCGACGTCCCGGCGGATGCGAAGGGCCTGACGGTCACCACCACCCTCGGCACGGCGGTGAGCATGGCCCTGCGCTACGGCTCGTGGTCCGCCTCCCCGTTGTCCACGTGCAGCCAGAATCGCTGCACCGTCACGAAGCCCCAGGCCGGTGCGTGGTTCATCACGCTCAACGTCGCCGCGAACACCCAGGCCACCCTGCTCGCCGCCATGGAGCGCAGTGACCTGGCGACCACGGACCTGGTCGACACCGCGCCGGTGAGTCTGTCCGTGCCCGCCGACACGCGTCAGTACTTCCGGTTCGAGGTCCCGCCGGGCAGTGAGCAGGTTGTCTTCGACCTGTATGCCCGCCTCCCCGCGCCCGCCATCGCGTCGATGTATGTCCAATACGGACGCGAGCCGACCACGTTCGACGCCGCGTGCTACGCCAACTACGGGTCACCGACCGAGTCGCGCCGCTGTGGCTTCGCGCGCCCCGCCGCGGGGACGTGGTACGCGATGGTCACCGCGCCCGTGCCCATGACGGCCGTGGTGCGCGCCACCACCGCCCAGCCCTATCCCTTGTTCAGCGGCTGGGTGGAGCCTGCCTATTCAGGGACCCAGAACTCGACGCGCCTGTGGACCGTGGATGTCCCCGCGGGCACCAGCGATCTGCTCGTGCAGCTCTCCGAGGTGATGAACGGCTGGGACGTCTGGAGCCAGGGCGACGTGGCGCTCCTGGTGAAGAGAGAGGGCATCCCCAACTCGGCGGACTTCGACTGCAAGTCGGACGTGCCGGACGCGCCCATGGAGTCCTGCGCCATTTCGAATCCTCAACCCGGCCGCTGGTACATCCTCGCCCGCGGCAAGACGGACTTCTCCAACGTGCGTCTCCAGGCCACGACCTCGGCCACTCCCGGCGAAGGCGTGGAGGCGCTGGAGAATGGCGTGGCGCGCGTGAACCTCACCGGCAAGGTGGGCGCCTATCGTCTGTACAAGCTGGAGGTGCCGGCCGGGCAGCAGCGCCTGGAGTTCGATGTCTCGGGCGGCACGGGCTCGCTGGACCTGTATGTCCAATCCGGCACGCGCCCCACGCCCACCAACGCCGTGTGCCACGCGGCCCCGGCCACCACGGGTGAGCGCTGTGTCATCGACCAACCCCAGGCGGGCACCTGGTTCGCGCTCGTCCGCGCGGCCTCGGACTTCAACGGCGTCTACCTCACTGGGCGCCATGGCCGGGACACGGACGCCGCGCCGCTCACGCCGCACACCCCCGTTCCCAACCTCACGGCGGAGGGCACGATTCCTCGCCTCTTCGCCATGGACATCCCGGCCGGACGCACGCAGCTGCGCGTCCACGTCGCCGGCACCTTGCAGGACGCGGAGGTGCGCGTGAAGCGCGCCGCCATTCCCACGCTGGCGGATACGCGTTGCACGTATGGCTACAGCAGCCAGTCCATGGACTGCGTTGTCTCGGCGCCGGCCGCGGGCACCTGGTACGTGCTGCTGACGGGCAAGTACCGCGGCGCGACCCTCACGGGGATGGATCAACTCACCCAGGCGGCGTCCGGCATCGAGCCCATCCTGATGGACTCGCGCAATCGTGTCCCTCCGGGGACAGGCTCGCACTACTACGTCGTGTCGGTGCCCACCGGGGCCACGCTCCTCGAAGTGTCGACCGTGGGCCTCCCGAAGGTCACCACGGGAGCGACCAACCTCTCCGTGCGCCGAGGCGACGCGCCGGTCTCCACCTATGACTGCAGCTCGACCATCTCCGGCTCCGAAGACTCCTGCACGTTCACCAATCCCCAAGCGGGGCTCTGGTACTTCGACGTCTACGGCAAGGATTCCAGCCCCGTCGAGCTGCGGGTGACCCATGAGTAGCCCCGCCCGTGCCGCTGCTCCCCTGCGTTCTCTTTCCCTCTCCACACGCGCCGGCGCGACTCCGCCCCGGCACGAGGATGGCGTCATGTCTTCGCGGTCCTGGGTCGTCTGGTTTGGATGTCTGCTCGGGCTGTGCCTGAGCGCATGCGGTCCCGCCGCGAGCCGCCCGGCTCCGGCGCAAGAAACCCCTGGCAAGGCCATCGGCGGCGCCACACTCACGGCCGTCGCGCTGACGGCGGGGCAGGCCACCTCCGTGTCGGGCGCGAAGGACGAGCAGAAGCTGTTCACGCTCACGGTGCCGCCCGGTCAGAAGGTCCTCAACTTCAAGACGTCTGGCGGCACGGGAGACGCGGACATCTTCGTGCAGTTCGGCGCGGAGCCTACCACCACGTCCTACCGGTGCGCGTCCACGGCCGCTGGCAGCACGGAGCTGTGCGCCATCGACAACCCCGAGGCGGGCACGTGGTACGTGATGGTCCGAGGCTACGCCGCCTTCGCCACCGTCTCGCTGCTCGGCGAGTACGCCCCGCTGGCGAACGTGCTCGGCAGCGGACAGTTCGTCACGGTGAGCGGCACGACCGGGAGCCAGCGCTACTGGACCGTGTCGGTGCCCGCGGGCCAGACGGCCTTGCATGTGCGAACGATGGGCGGCTCGGGCAACCCGGACCTGTATGTCTCGTTCGGCACGCCTCCGACGACCACCGCGGCCGCGTGCACCTCCGCGCAATGGGACTCGTCCATCGAGAGCTGCAACTTCACCAATCCCCAGGAGGGCACCTGGTACATCATGCTCCGCGGCGCCTCGGACTACACCAACGTGCGCGTCACCAGCAGCATGCAGGGCGCGGACGGAACGCCGGTGATGTTCCTGGGCAATGACCGGGTGGAGAGCCCGCTGAGCGCCAGCGTCAACGAGCTGCTCAACTACGCCATCGAGGTTCCGCCCGGGCAGACCGTGCTCCGCGTCCGCACGACGAGCGGCATGACCGAGAACTCCAACCTCTACGTGCGGTTCAACGAGCGCGCCACCACGACGACGTATGACTGCCTCTCCGAGCAGCCGTACGCCACCGACGAGTGCGTCATCAACAACCCGCAGGCGGGGACCTGGTACATCCAGCTGCACGCCAAGTCCGCCTTCAGCGCCGTCGCGCTCCAGGCGTACTACGCGAATGGCGCGCTCGCGCCGCAAGCGCTGACACCCGGCAAGCCGTCCTCGGGGTTCACGCTGATGAACACCAGCGACACGCGCGTCTTCACGATGTCCGTCCCGCCCAACGCCGGGAAGCTGCGCGTCTCGGTGAACCGCGGCGACAATCAGGTTTCGCCGACGGTCTACCTTGCCTATGGCGCCCAGCCCGTTCCCACCAACAGCAGCACCTATGCCTGCTCGTCCACCTCGAGCTGCGAGGTCAACGAGCCGCAAGCGGGCACCTGGTATGTGCTGGCCACCACGGCCTCCAGCATCCGGCTGAATGCCACGGTGCGCGTCTGGTACTCCGGTGAGGTGAGCGCGCCGGTGGAGCTGCTCAACGGTCAGGCGCTGAGCGGCATCTCCCCGTCCCCGGATGACAACCGCTACTACACGTTCAACGTCCCCTCGGGTCAGCGCCGCCTGCGCTTCGACATGACGAGCAGCACGGGCCAGCCGTGGATCGCCATCCGCTCGGGCACGCGCCCCGTTCCCGCGGACACGTCCAACTACAATGACTGCCAGACCACGCTGTATGACGGGCGCACCAGCTGCGTGTTCGACCTGCCTGTCTCGGGCATCTGGTACGTGCGGATGCGAGCCACCAAGGAGGTCGCGGACTTCTTCGTCCGCGCCACCTCTTCCTCCATCGCGCCGGAGCTGCCCACGGAGCCGCTCACCGTCGGCCAGTGGGTGACGGACCTGTCCGGAACGTACATGGTGGATCGGTTCTACAGCTTCAGTGTGCCGGTGGGCATGCAGACCCTGAAGTTCGAGCCCCTGCCCGGCGATGGCAACGCCGCCTATCTGCTGCAGGCTGGCGCGAAGCCGCCCGCGACAGGAGGCAGCACCTGCACGAGCGCGTGTGAAATCACCGCGCCCGCCGCGGGCACCTGGTACGTGCGCGTTCGCGGTCGCGAGAACTACTCCGGCGCGGGCCTGCGGGTCTCCCTCCAGCAGTACCCCGAGCTGCCCATGAACCAGTGGGTGGGCCCCCTGCCCTCCTCGCAGTACGGCTGGGGCAAGTTCTTCCGCGTCGAGGTGCCGAGCGGCCTGTCCGCGCTGACCCTGGAGGGCCGCCTCGGCAATGGCTCGGCGGCGACGCTCCAGATTCTGCGGGGCGCTCCCCCCACGTCGACCGTGGATTGCAACGTGGTTCAGCCGGACGGTGAGCGGCGCTGTGTCATCGCGAATCCCCAGGCAGGCACCTGGTTCCTCCAGGCCAGCAACTCGACGGCGAACACCACCGACGTCACGCTCCGGGCCAGCGCGGACCGACTGCCCGGCTCCACGTTGACGCTGGCGGACAACGTCCCGCTCGCGCTGACGGACTTCGCGGGGCGCTACCGCTACCTCACCCTGAACGTCCCCGCGGGACAGACGCTGCTCACCGTGGACCTGCTCACGCAGCAGGACGCGGAGCTGTACGTGAAGCAGGGCAGCGCGCCCACCACGGCGAGCTACAAGTGCACGGCCATCTCCACCCAGGCTCAGCCCGGCGCCTCGTGCGCGGTGCAGGCTCCGGCCTCGGGCCTCTGGTACGTGATGGTCAAGGCGGCGGATGGCTTCCAGGGCCGCGTGCGGGCCACCACCTCCACCACGCGCACGCTCACCTCGGGCGTGTCCGAGGTCTCCATCTCCGGAGCGCTGGGAGAGCAGCGCCTCTACCAGTTCGACGTGGCCCCAGGCACGAGCGACCTCGCCTTCAACCTGCGCAACACGACGGGCACGGCCAACCTCTTCGTGCGCTACGGCACGCCGCCGGACAACACGACGTCCGACTGCACCGTGCAAGTGGTGGGGAAGGCCGAGGACACGTGTGCCTTCAGCCAGCCGCAGGCGGGCACGTGGTACGCGGCGGTCCGGTCCGTCTCCGCGGCCTTCACGGGCGCGGTCCTCACCGCGACGTCCGCGCAGACGCCCGGGGAAGGAATCCCGGAGCTGACCCGAGGAGTCGCCGTCAACGGCCTCCACGGCGAGGGCTACGCCGTGCAGCGCTACAAGCTGGAGGTCCCGGCCGGCCAATCCCTGCTCAAGTTCAACCTGTCGGGCGGAGAGGGCTTCGCGGACCTCTACATCCAGCGCGGCGTGCGTCCCACGGTGGCCAATCCGGCCTGCCTCGCGGAGGGCACCTCGGGCAACGTGGCGACGTGCGTGGTGCAGAACCCCGAGGCGGGCACCTGGTTCGTCGCGGTGGGTCGCGCGTATGCCTTCAGCGGCGCCAGCCTGACGGGCACGTACTCCAACGAGGGAGATGTCTTCCCGCTGGCGCGCGGCGCCCCGGTGCCCAACCTCTCCAGCACGCCGGACCAGGCGCAGTACTTCCAGGTGGAGGTGCCGGCGGGTCAGGGCTTCCTCAGCCTGGACCTGTTCGGCGCCAGCGCGAACGCGGTGATGACCGCGCGCGCCGGAGCCCTGCCGACCGCGAGCGACACGGCCTGCACCGTCAAGACGACGAGCCGGCGCGCCTGCGAGTTCCAGAACCCCACGCCGGGCCTCTGGTACGTGCGACTGAGCGGCACCTTCAGCGGCGCGCTGCTCAGCGCGGACTACGACGCGGTGGGCGCGCCCGACGGCATCCAGCCTCTGGTCAGCCGGGCGCTCGTCATCAACCCGTCGTGCATCAACGCGAGCGCGCCGCTCCAGTACAAGCTGGAGGTCCCCGCTGGGGCGACGAAGCTGACGTTCAACACCCAGGGCACGGCGTCCTGCGGCGGAACCGGCATTGACCTGCGCGTCCTCTTGGGAAGCCCCGCCACGCAGACGGACTACGACTGTCTGTCCAACAACGCGGGCACCAGCACGGAGACCTGCACCTTCCAGAACCCCGCCGCGGGCACCTGGTACGTGCGCCTCTCCGGCGTGGCCTCATCGACGGGCGTGGTGGGCATCTACGAGTAGTCCCTGAAGCACCCGGGCCCGGTGACGCCTGTGCGTCGCCGGGCCCTTTTGCGTTTCCGCATCGAGCGCCCGACACATTCCTCGAACCCACGTCCCCCGGACGTCCGCTGCCGCGCGCTTCGATTCCCCCGGTGCGCACTGAGCAACGCACGGAACGTTCTTGGCCGAGCAACGCCAAGCTTCACCGCGCTGTCAGCTTTTGCCGCGAGTTATGGGAGCGCTGGCCGTCTCAGCCAGATGTCTTCACGCTGTGGAGGAGTGCTTGAATATCCATCGTCACGCGGCGCGCTGTCTCGTTCTGTCCGCCATGTCCTGGGCGTTGGCCTTCGCTTCCGGTTGTGGGGTCGAAAGCCCCTCGGAGAGCACCGCGCCGGAAACGTCCTACGCACAGGAAGAATCCGATGTCTCGGCACAAGCGCAAGAGCTCGCCGGCTGCAAGTTCTACAATTACTATCACGACGAGGCGACGAACCCGGGAGGGTCCAATCGCTGCTCAAATTCCTGTCAATGCGACGGCATGCGCACGTGCAGCTCCAGCGGATGGTGCCAGGGCACCGCGCGCCCTCAAGTGAGCTGCACCAGCCCGAACTACTACTGGAACGAGGCTTGGAACCCGCGCGGCTCGAACCGCTGCACGAGCAATTGCGAGTGTGATGGCCGGCGCACCTGCAGCTCCGCCGGGTGGTGCCAGGGCACCTCGCGCTGAATCACGCCGCGGCCCGCTGAGCCCAACGGCGCCCGAGGCCGCTCCCATCCAGCGACCTCGTTCGATGCGGAGGAGGCCGAACTGAACGTTCGGCCTACCGGCTTGTGTTCCGAACAGGAGACCCGGGCCAGTCCCTGGCTCACGCTCGGCGCAGATACGCGATGACGAGGCGTTGGTCGTCCGCCCATTTGGGCGCGATCACGCGCCGCCCGATGACGTACTGCCCGGGCGCCAGCCCGAGCACGACACCGCCATCGTTTTCACCGAAGCCCACGACCTTCTCATTCGTGGTCTTCTTGGCGGCTTTCGGAGCGGATTCCAGGCTCTCGTTCGAATCAAAAACAACCAGCTTCCCAGACGAAACCAGAATCGTTCCTGCACGCTTCTCTTTTCCGCCTTTCGGGGCGCTGCTGAGAGCGTCCGCGAAGAGCTGTGCAACCTCGTCCTTCCGTCCTCCGTAGTTGTCCTCATCGTCCCACCAGTCGCGGGGCGGTTCGAGCAACGCGAGAGTTCCATCCTCGAGACGCCGGATTTCAGCTTCGCCGGTCACGCCCTCGAGGCTGAGGACGAGGGCCTTGCCTTTGCCGACCTCGAGTTCCGCGGAGACGAAGTCTTCGTCCTCATAGAGTTCGGTGACCTTCTGCGGGTGCCCGCCAATGTCGTCGCCTTCTGCCTCTTCATCCAGGGGTTCCCAGTGGGGGACCTGCTCGCTGTCGAGGAGAACGAGCGTGAGCAAGGCGTTGATTGAGCCGATCGTCCCGAGTGGCTTTTCACGTTTGCCCATTTTTCGGAGGGTACCAGTTCGTTTCAGCTGGCCACAGGCTCAGGGGCTGTCCGTGGTTGAGGGACGGGAAAACAACGCGACAGGCCGAACGTTCAGAGTGGCCCGCGCTCGAGGCGAGGGGAGCGCGACTTCACCCAGCCGGGAGCGCCCACGGTCATTGGACCGAGCGCTGTCGCGCCGGCGCCCCCCGCTACGACAAGACGGCGAGCAGCTCCCTCGCCGTCCTGTACGTCGCAGCCAGGGCACCCTGGCTGCATTCTTCAGAGACAGCCCCCAGGAGGGGAGCGGCCTCGGGCACCGCTGGGGTTAGTAGCGGTAGGTGTCCTGCTTGTACGGGCCGCTCTTCTGCACGCCGATGTACGTGGCCTGCTCCGGCGTCAGCTCGGTGAGCTGCGCGTTGAGCTTCTTGAGCTGGAGCCGGGCGACCTTCTCATCCAGGTGCTTGGGCAGCACGTAGACCTTGCCCACCTGGTACTTGTCGCTGTGCGAGTACAGCTCGATCTGCGCGATGGTCTGGTTGGCGAACGAGCTGGACATCACGTAGCTGGGGTGACCGGTGCCGCAGCCCAGGTTCACCAACCGGCCCTTGGCCAGCAGGATGATGCGCTTGCCGTCCGGGAAGATGACGTGGTCGACCTGGGGCTTGATCTCCTCCCACTTGTACTTCTCGAGCGAGGCGACCTCGATCTCATTGTCGAAGTGGCCGATGTTGCACACGATGGCCTGGTCCTTCATCCGCGCCATGTGCTCGTGGGTGATGACGCTCTTGTTGCCCGTGGCGGTGACGAAGATGTCCGCCTTGTCCGCCGCGTAGTCCATGGTGACGACGCGGTAGCCCTCCATGGCCGCCTGGAGCGCGCAGATGGGGTCGATCTCCGTGACCCACACCTGAGCGGACAGCGCGCGCAGCGCCTGCGCCGAGCCCTTGCCCACGTCCCCGTAGCCCGCCACCACGGCGATCTTCCCGGCGATCATCACGTCCGTGGCGCGCTTGATGCCGTCCACCAGCGACTCGCGGCAGCCGTACAGGTTGTCGAACTTGCTCTTCGTCACGCTGTCGTTGACGTTGATGGCGCGGAACAGCAGCGTGCCCTTCGCCGACATCTCCTGGAGGCGGTGCACGCCCGTGGTCGTCTCCTCGGTGACGCCGAGAATCTTGGCGCTCTTGCGCGAGTACCACGTCGGGTCCTGCGCCAGCTTCGCCTTGATGGCGCTGTACAGCTCGCGCTCCTCCTCGCTCTGCGGCGAGGCCAGGACGCTGGCGTCCTTCTCCGCGCGCTTGCCCAGGTGCATGAGCAGCGTCGCGTCACCGCCGTCGTCGAGGATCATGTTCGGACCCTCGTGCTCGGTGCCGGCCGGGCCGAAGTCGAAGATGCGGTGGGTGAAGTCCCAGTACTCCTTCAGCGTCTCGCCCTTGTGAGCGAACACCGGCGTGCCGGCCTCCACCAGCGCGGCGGCCGCGTGGTCCTGCGTGGAGAAGATGTTGCACGAGGCCCAGCGCACCTCGGCGCCCAGCGCCTGGAGCGTCTCCACCAGCACCGCCGTCTGGATGGTCATGTGCAGCGAGCCGGTCACGCGGGCGCCCTTCAAGGGCTGCTGCTTGGCGTACTCCTCGCGGATGGCCATGAGCGCGGGCATCTCGCTCTCGGCGATGCGAATCTCCTTACGGCCCCACGCCGCCAGGGAGAGGTCGGCGATGGCGTGGTCCTGCTTCTGCGTCTTGGTCACAGCGGTCATGGCAATGGCTCCTGATCCAGGTTGCGCCGCGCGCTGACGAGGTCCGGCCGAGCCGCTTCAGCGGACTCACCCTCGCGAGCAACGCGTACAGGTGAGCGCCGTTGGGTCCATCGCTTCGAGCCTGGGGCCCAACCGGCCTCGCAACGCTCCTCGAAGTCCGGGGGAAACTACGGGAAGCCCCCCTGAATTTCAAAGGGAGAATGCCTCCCGCCGGGGAGGGAGAGCGTCCGACTGTGAACCGCCCGCCACTTCCGGGGTCGCGCGGCCCCAGGCAGCAGGGCGACGCGTCGGCTGACTGGTGGACGGACCGAGTCGACCGCTATGGTGCCGTGCCATCGAGCGGTAGCCGGTGCTGTCTCCCCCAGTCCCCAACGAGGACCCATGACGACCCACGGTGCATCCCAGGTTTCGAAGACGTCGACCCCGCACGACTGGTTCTTGGAGCTGCTGTTGAGCATGGTCAACGACCACGGGCTCAACGTCGGCATCACGCTGACCGTCGGCGGCACGCAGGTGTCCGGCGAGCTGGTGTCCGGCGCGGAGTTCATCAAGAACTTCGGGTCCACCTTCTCCAGCGCCCTCAAGCGCGCGGGCGCGGGCGACGCCGCCGCGTCCCTCCAGGCGAAGTACGAGACGATGGCCACGCAGGTCTACGACGCCAAGAAGGCGGAGGCGGCCCATGAGCCCCTCACCTTCATCCACCTGCGCGACGCGCGCATCGTGGGCCCCAACGGGGTCCTCCAGCCGCCGCAGATCTGGTGGCGCGGTCGGCTGTCCGAGGTCCAGGGCTGGTCCCTGGGCCTGCTCAACAAGGAGTAGCCCGCCGTACCGGGCACGTGCCGCCTCTCCCCCAGAGAGGCGGCAGCGCCCCCAGGTCACTGCTCGACCACTCGGTTCGACGCCATCCCGATGACGTTGACCAGCAGGTCCTTGATGCGGCGCGGCTTCTGTCCGCCGTTGTCCTCGATGATCTTCCCGATGTCGTCTTCCGGCTCGTGGTACTCGGGGATGAGGTCGCCGCCGCCCTTCGGGTTGGACAGGCCCTCGAAGAGGAAGAGGACGTCCTCGCCCTTGCGACCAAACGACGCACCGTCCTGGCGATCCCGGTAGACGTTGATGTCCCGGTTGATGCGGTCGAACGGATCCGCCAGCTTCTGGTTCGCCTGGTCCACCAGGTCGTGGAAGTAGTTGGGCTGGCCCTTGGTGTTGGTGTCCACCACGGACAGGCGCTGATCATCCCAGCGACCCACCATGTCCGTGTTGATGACGCCCGCGATGTTCTTCGCCTCCAGCCCCGGGATGGGGTGGTCCACGAAGTACTGCGAGCCCACCAGGCCCTTCTCCTCGGCCCCCGTCCAGATGAACAGCACCGAGCGGTCCAGCTTGCCGTTCTTCTGCATCTCGGCCAGCTCCGGCACCGAGGCCATCAGCACCGCGCTGCCAGACGCGTTGTCATCCGCGCCGTTGTAGACGTTGCCCCGGCGGTCCGTGCCCACGTGGTCCAGGTGGGCCATCACCACGATGACCTCGTCCTTGTGCGGCCCGGTGCCGGGCAGCATGGCCATCGTGTTCACCGCCTGCCCCGTCGCCGTGGCCACCTGCCGCAGCTCCTCCACGCTGCGCTGCTTGCCCGAGCGCGGCGCCACCGTGGCCTGCCCGGTCGCCTTCATCGCGCTCTCATACTGGCGGTTGAGCGTGGCCAGGGTGTCCTTGGGCATCTGGTCGTCCAGGTAGAACCCCTCCTCGAACGTCTTGTGCCCGAAGTCCTTGTGCGGCGCGTGCAGCTCGCCCTTCGCCGCCGGGGTGCCCAGGAACGAGTAGACGTTGAACTTCTGCTGGAACGGGTTCTCGGGGTTGTTCGAGTTCGGCCCCACGAGCCCGTACTTCTTCACGTGGTCCTGCACGTACGCGGAGGCCGCGTCCAGGCCCGCCGAGGGGCTGTCGCGCCCCTTCAGCGCGTCCGAGGACAGGTACTCGATGTACTTCATCGGATCCGAGTCCGCCGAGGCGGGCGGCTTCGAGGGGCCTCCCTCGGGCGGCACGTTCGGCGGCTTCGAGGGCGGCACCTGCGGCGGCTTCGAGGGCGGCACCTGCGGCGGCTTCGAGGGCGGCGTCTTCGGCGGCTTCGAGGGCGGCGTCTTCGGCGGCTTCGAGGGCGGCGTCTTCGGCGGCTTCGAGGTGGGAGGGGGCGGCGGGGCCGGCAGCCGGGGCAGCTGGACCGCGGACTCGAAACCGTCCTTGAACGCCAGGGGGCGGCTCTGGGACTTCGCCTCCGCGCCCTGCGTCTCCTCAGCGGCGGGCCGCGAGACATTGAGACGGGGACGCGAGCTGTCTTGAATCTTCGTGGCCATGATGGAAGTCCGGGGGAGAAACCGCGCTCCCCACATTATCCGCGCGAGCCCACCCCGAGTTGTGTGCACCCCGCACTTCCGCGCGCCGCCCCGACATCCATGTTTCACGCCTGGACTCCGGGTGAACCCAGCCAGTGTCCTGGAACTCCGAATAATTCGTGGAACCCGGGTTCGGGCAGGGGGGTCCAAGGGCGCGCTCATGCACTGCATGGCTCACCTCGATTCGGGAGTTCCCATGTCCCTTCCTCGCTGGATGCCCCTCGTCACGCTGCTCACGTCCGCCGCGCTCCTCCCTGGATGTTTCGGCTCGCGAGCGGCGAACTCGAATCCCAAGTTCTACACGGACGGCCACTGGAGCGCGCTCGACTCGCCCTATGCCCTCACCCCCATGTTGATCTGCGCCTACTCCGCGCAGGGCAATGACAAGGTCAACCGCACCGTGCAGGACTACGTCGGGCCCGCGCTCTGGACCGCCTATGGCCAGGACGGTTCCGCCGCGAAGTTCAAGACCCTGGCCGGTTCGAGCGAGTGGTGCGAGACGCTGCCGCGCATCGGCCTGGACAACTTCATCGTTCCGCCGCGCGTGCAGAAGGACCTGGCCGAGTACGTGAAGCGCTCCGGCGCCAAGGGCATCATCATCCCCATGGCGCTCGTCTTGCGCACGGAGGTGGAGAAGGAGATCCGCGCCGCGGATGGCTCAACGCTCGCGGTCGTGGACACGGACCAGTTCCGCGCCACGGGCATCGCGGAGTTCTCGGTCAACTACATCAACGAGCAGGGCGAGTTGGTCCACACCCGGCGCGCGCTGAGCCATGGCAACATGTGGCTCGAGGAGAACCTCAAGACCCTGCGGGATGAGGCCCCCACGCTCGCACAGGAGCTGCTGAAGGACGCGCCCCCCGTGACGCTCCCGTAGACAATGTGTTTAAACCTCCCTCGCTGTTTCTCGAAGAGGGGGGTACCCACATGCCGATGTTCCTTGAAGGGGTCCGGGCGCGAGCCGCCCGGGCCGCGATGCTCTTGTCCTCGCTGTCTGTCCTGGTGCTCGCGGGACAGGCGCAGGCTGTCTGCCCGTTCACCTCCATCCAGGCCCGGGTGCAACAAAACATCCAGACCTCCTGGGTGAGCACGCTCTCCGTCTCGCAAGGGCAGACCTTCAACGTCGCGAGCCTGAAGAACGACTGGGGTCAGCTCACCGACGCTGGCACCACCACGTTGAGCGTGCAGACGCCGAGCGGCGCCGTGACGAACATGGCGAACAATCCCACCACGCTCACGGCCACGCAGACGGGGACGTACACCATCACCGCCAACTGCCAGGGGCTGACCAGCAATGTCGCCACGGTCAGCGTGTCGTCGAGCCCGCCCGTCACGTACGACATGCTCGACTACATGATGAATGACAACCCGAGCATGACGAACGAGCTGGTCACCAATCTCAACCAACACCAGCACTTCCGGGCCTTCATCTTCGCGCCCGGCCGCTTCTACATCACCAAGAACTGGAACGGCACCGGCGCCGACGAGTTCGAGGAACTCGCCTACGACACCAGCTACATCTACCTGGTGCGAGACACGAGCTGGCAGGCCGCCAACTTCTGCACCGCCGGAAACCAGACCAGCTTCGAGCTGTGGAGCAATGGCCTCAACCGGGGCGCCTGGATTCCTCGCACGGTGTCGAGCGGCTCGACGTACACGACGGGCCCGTTCGAAATCAAAGCCCGCTACGAGGGCGGCACCTGCCAGGTCTGCGACAGCGTCTCGGACTCCAATGGCGCGTCGAACATCACCCGCACCATCGTGACCACGCACCACGCGACGGCGCCCTTCAACAGCGCGCTGACGGACATCATGGAAGTGTATGTGTCCTCGGGTCCCGGCGCGGGCGAGCACTACTACTTCAGCAAGACGCTGGGCTGGGTGGGCTACACGGACCCCACGCCCCAGACGTCGTATTACATTGGCCCGGCGAACGGCGGTCAGCCCTTTGAAATCATGCCGCAGGACCGCTGCCCCATCCGCAACCCGGACCTGGAGACCCAGGCCACCGCGCAGTACGGCGCCATCGCGTACTTCGGTCCCAACGGCGGCTGGGCGAGCCACACCCAGTTCCCGAAGAACAACCGCTCGACGCTGGGTGACAAGTTCGGCTTCTACGCGGCGGGCACCACCGAGGTCGTGTCGCAGCGGCTGGACATCCGCTTCCAGGCCGGCAAGACGTATCAGTTCCGCAGCTTCGCGCAGGGCGGCGGCGACAACACCAGCCTGCTCCCGTATGAGATTGGCTATGCCAACACGGACAACGACTCGAACACGTGGGTCCTGCTCCAGCGCACCACGCAGTATGTCTACGCGGACTGGGTGCAGACCGCGGGCGTCAGCTACACCGTGCCCGCGGGTGGCGCGGCGGTGGGCAAGCAGGTGATGATTCGCTTTGGCCCCAACGGGCAGAGCGATGCGTGGTTCGACAACCTGACCCTGACCATCACCCCGTAGCCCGTCGGCGAGCCCGGGCGGCGCGGCGCGAGCCTCCCGCCCGGGTCACAGCCGGCCCAGGATCTCCGCCCGCTTCGCCTCGAACTCGCTGGGGCTGATGAGCCCCGCATCCGACAGGCGCTGCAGGTCCGCCATCGCCCGCACCGGGTCCTGCGGCTGCGCGGCGGCCCCCAGCGCGCGGGCCAGGTCGATGGGCTGCGTGGGCCCCAGGATGACGAGGCGCTGCGGGTCCTTCGGATCGACCTTGACGTTGACCTCCAAGCCCGGGCCCCAGACCGCCATGCCACTCATGCCAATCAAGCGCGTCCGCGTCCTGACCTGATAGGGCGCTCGCCCCTCCATCCGGACCTCCAAGAGGATGGAATAGACATGGGCGCGGTTGATGCGCAGGGCGGTGTCCTTCATCTCCAGGACGGTGGCCTGGGCGGGAGTCCCCTCCTCGCGGAGGCGAGCATCCGCGCCCAACAGTCCTCCCTTGGCACGCAAGAACCCGTACACGGCCAGCCCCAAGCCGAGGTACGCGCCGAAGGTCAGCCATCGAGTGAGCACGGTCATGTCGGACATGGAGGGCCTCGAAGGAACGCCGAGCGCGCATCGTAGCGGGCCCCACGCGTCCTTGCTCAGCGGAAGAGGCCCGTCCACCAACGAATCTGGAGCCCGGGCTCGGTGGCGAGGGGAGCGAACTCCACCAGCGTCCCCGTGCGGGTGAGGCGCAAGCGCGCGCCGTGACACGGGGGTGAGGGCGGCGGCACCACCACCTCGCCACAGGTGGCCCCGGTGGACGTGCGCACCTCGATGAAGGGGGTGCACGCGAAGTTGCCATCCGGCGAGGTGAGCCCGAAGCCGGTCCCGCTCCCGACCCAGCCCACGTCGAACTGCGGCTGCGAGGCGAGCCAGGGCGCGGCCAGCAGCAATGACTTGTCAAAGGGACGGAATCGGCCCAGCCACGCGCTCCCGGCGCGCAGACCCAGCTCCCCTCGGAGCAGCGGCACCACTTGGAGATCCGCGGAAGCGGACAAGTGGTCCGCCACCTGGAAGGCCGCGCCCACCGCGACACCGCCGGGCTTGAACCACCGCGCCCACCACTGTCTGCCGTCCTGGATCTCCGAGGGGTCGAAGACGACGAGCGCCGCTTCGGCGGAGCCGGAGCCAAGGTGAACCGAGGCCGCGCCCGCGCCCGCGCCGCTCGCGAGGTAGAGCGGGCCCGAGACCGCGGCGCCCGTCGAATCCAAGGTGAAGACCTCCGCGCGCCACCGCGTCGAGGAGATTCGCACCCCGCGAGCCAGCAACGTGCCCTGCCCCTGCCAAGGCGCCGCGTCCAGGACGCCCGTGAAGGTCTCGGGCCGGACAGTCATGGTGCCATCGGCGGCCAGCACGCGGACCACCACAGAAGGGTCGGCGGGCGAGTGCGCGCCGATCAGATGAAACCCCTCGGCCTGCTCCACCACGAAGGATTGCGGCGGGAGGTCCATGAACCTCGCCACCAACACGCCATTCGGGCGGAGCAGGTCGAGCCGGTAGGAGTTCGCCCAGCCGTTGCGGTACTCGGCCAGCACGTTGCCCGCGCCGTCGACCCAGACATTCACGCTGTCATCCGGGTCCGTGGCGTCGAGCGTTCCCGTGGGTTCACCCAGCGGCCCAGGCAGGAGCGGCTTGCACTCGGCCGGCACGGTCTCCGCACCGAGCGACGGCGCGGCGCGCTCCGCACCTTCCCGTGTCACCGCCGCCGCGTTGCCTCCCAGACAAATCGCGACACCAACTCCCAGCATCCCCCAACCACGCATTTCGTCGGCTCCCCCGTTCGAGAAGCCACGAAGCTAGGGGCGCGGCGTCCGATGACGAGCCCCTCGACCCCCCGGGGTGCTCCGCTGTCCGCCCACGACCAATCGCCGCGCAGGCTGGCGGGCCAAGCCAGAGCACACGCCGTGCGCGCTCAGCCTTCGCTTCGCAGCGCGGCCATGCCTTCCCGCGTGAGGGGCGCGACCCAGGGCGCGATGACCGCGCCCGCGGGGTCGGTGCCTGCCTCCATGGCCCGGTTGAGTGCGTTCAACATGGCACTGCGCGCGATGACAGCTTCGAGCTGCGATTGCGTCAGCGATTGCCCGGAGAACACCAGCTCCGCGAGGCGCATGGACTCGGCCCAGAGCGGGTCGTGCGCCAACGCGACCTCGTGCCGCTGCTCGGGCGCGTCCTCGTCCATGAAGATGAAAGAGGACGGCAACGTCACCCCGAGGTCGCGGACCGCCACGCAGGCCAGCGCCTCGGGCAGATAGACGACCAGCTTCTCCGCTTCGAGCAGGCTGGCGCCCCGCTCCAATGCCTCTCGCCGCAGGACACTCAACGGCCGCGAGGGCGGCTCGACGAACGAGGCCAGGACCCGGCTCGCGTCAACGCCGCCCTGGATGATGGCGAACAAGCGGTGGCTGAGGAACGCCTCGGCGCGAGGCCAGGGAGCGGCCTCCAACGCGGCGCGCAGCTCGGGCCACGGCGCGTTGTCGAGCTGGACCTCCAGGGTCATCGGGGCGTGGTTCATCTGCGCGAAGAAGACTCGCAGCGCATGGATACCCGGCGACAGCGCCACCGTTTCCAGGGCGCCCGACAGCGCCTTGAACCACGCTGGCGGCCCCGCCTGCTCGGGGGGCTGAGCCGAGCGGATCATGACGTCACCCAGGATGACCTGGCGAAGGCTTCCCCCAATGCGCCACTCCCGCACGCTCACGTGCGAGTCCGGCGCGCGCAGGAATGCCCCCAGCAAGACATGCAGCGAGCCCCGCACGAAGTTCTGCACGGCATCCCGCCTGGCCAGCTCCGGCGAACCCCCGAGGCCACCAAATGACTCGACCCACATCCGGCCCGCCCACGGCGCGATGGCGACATCGAACTGAACGGTGCGCTTCGGATCCGTCCCCTCCGCGTGAACCCATGCCGCCTGCGCGCGGACGCTCCCCGCGCCCAACCGGAGCCACTCGCCCTCCTCCTGGCAAGCGACTCCGTGGGACTCCAGCAGCTCGCGCAGGATGGGATTCGCGGACTCGATGTTCATGGCGGGCCGAGCCTACCCGCCCATGGCTCAGAACGGCAGCCAGGAAGGACGCACGCTGCGCGGGTTCGCGAGCGCGCTGCCGAGCTGGACGCTGAGGTCTCCGAACGCCTGGTTGTCCAGGTACATGGACTCGATCTGCTTGCGCCCCAGCTTGACCTGCGTGGCCTTGCCGCGCGCGTCCGTCGCCGTGACGAAGTCGCCACCGGAGTAGGAGACCTTGAACGCCTCGCCCTTCACGGATACCGGCACGTCGAACTTCATGTTCGCCGGCACCTGCGTCACCAGGTTGGTGCCACGCGAGCCGGGCACCTTGAGGTCATCCATGAAGTTGCGCAGGAAGTCGCGCGTCACCTGGTGCGTCTGCTGGTCGAGAATGGGGTCGACCTTCTCGTCGTAGCCGAAGCTCAGCATGCTGTCGCCCTGCTTCGGGTTCTCCAGGTTCCAGGTGGGAACGCTGAGCATGAACTGGTTCGCCCCGGGCTGCGCCTTGTCGCGCCAGTCCTGCGCCGCGGTGGCGTTCTGGTTCAACAGCATCAGGCCGTTGACGCCGTTCCAGAGCACGTCATCTGTGTCGAGCTGGCCCGTGGGCAGCGGCTTGGGCGTGGCCTGACCGTTCGAGGGATGCGCGCCGCCGCGCGAGTAGAGCGACGCGCCAATCTGCGGCAGGTCGTTCTTGTTGTAGCCCATGGGCAGGTTGTCGAGCGTGCCGCCGTCCACGAGGTGCACGTTGCGGCCCGTGGTCGGATCCACCATCTGCACCGGCTCGAAGACGCCGGGGATGGCCATGGAGGCGCGGATGGCGAGCGCCACGGGCGTGTCCGGCGTCGTCTCCTGGCTGAAGACGAAGATGCGGTCCTTCGCGCTCTTGAAACCCTCGGGGCCCACCGCGCTGTCGTAGGCCTTGGCCGCCACCAACTGCAGCGGGACCTTCAGGTCCGCGAACGTCACGGGCCGGTCCTTGATGCCCGTCAGCTCGCGCAGCTTCGAATCGAAGAGGTCATACGCGGCTTGCCCATTCAGCAGGCCCCCGTCCTTCATGTCCAAATCCAAGTCATACAGCTTGGACAGACGCGGATCCTTCGCCAGCGCCTCGATCTGCTTCGGATCCGCGCCGGTCGCGGCCATGGCCGCCGCGATGGAACCCGCCGAGGTGCCCGAAAGACTCACGGGGACGACGCCCAGGTCATGCATCTCGCTGAGCATCGCGGCGTAGCGTTTGCCTTTGCCGCCACCGCCCTCCAGGCTGAGGTGCACGCCAATGGGCTCGCCGTCCTTCACCGGCATGCCCGCCTGGGCGCGGTTCTTCGCCACCGAGGCGCTGTATGCCTGCGCCTTCGCCACATCCCCGCCGAACAGCAGGTCCTTGGGCGCGGGCGGCTTCGTCACCGGCGTCCCCGTGGGGAAGCGGCTCGCGGAGACCTGCCCGTTGGGCAGCTCCTTGGCCAGGAACTGCGGATCCACCCACAGCGAGCCCGGCTTCGGCGCGTTGGCGCGCGTGTAACCCGTGGTCCGGGTCAGCTCCCCCTCGGCCTTCTCCAGCGCGGCCTTCACCTCGGCGCGGCGCGGGTGCGCCGGGGGTAGCATGTCCAGCTCGGCCGCCAGCGACCGGACCTTGCCCAGCGTGTCGCGGAAGCCCTGCGTCTGGGCGATGAACTTCTTGCCCTGAACGTCATCAATCTTCTGCGGGATGAGCTTCTCCAGCACCTTGCGCAGCGCGCCAAGGTCCACCGAACGCAGCGCGTCAGTGGGAATCTTGAGGGGCTTGCCGGTGAGGGTGATGCCATCCCAGGGCTTGGCGCCGTTGGTGGGCTTGAGGCCGCCCAGCTTGGGCAGGTGCGCCTCGAAGCTGTCCACGAGCTGCTTCGCGCCCCGAGCCACGTTCTGCACGCCCTGCGCGACGCGCTCGAGCAGGTTGGGCTTCTCCGCCTTCTCCGCCGCCTTCGGAGCAGCGGTCCGAGGCAGGGACGAGGACGACGAAGACAGAGGCTTCACGCTCATGAGCGACTCCGGACGAGGGGGCGTGGGGGAATTATCGAACACACGATGTCGTCGGTTGTGTGTACGTGCGTTTTCACACGGACCGTCCACGACACAGTGCGTCCCAGATGCAAGACATGGCGCAACGCGCCGTGAGCCTACTTGGCGCTGGAGCCGTGATACGTCTTGCGCAGCTTCAGGACGGGGACATCGACCGAGGAGCTGCCCTGCCCCTCGGACTCGCAGAACCAGAGCGACTTCTTGGGAACTTTCTTGTCGTGGCCGTGGGACAGCCCGTTGTAGACCGAGCCCGCGATGAGGTAGCGGAAGACGCTGGGTGCTCCATCACCGACCAGCGAGTCGTGCTGCTGCATCCCCTTCCAGAAGACACAGTATTGTTTCAGGGCCGCCCAGGCGCCCTTGGAGTAGCGCGGGCTCGCCAGCATCCAGACCTCGATGAGCGAGCACATCTCCATCGCATAGTCCTCGTCCGGGAGCGCGTAATTCATGGCCTCACAGACGCTGCCGGCGGCGCTGACGTTGAGGGTGACGTCCCCCTGGCCCTGCCACCCCGCGAGCTGACTGAGCTGGATGCGCCACATGGCCAGCGAGTCCACGGCGTTCAGCGAGGGCGCCATGAACGTCTTGGGCTCGGGGAGGGAGAAGGTGCCTCCGTCGATGGGGCCAACGCCGGCGTCCATCACGTAGCCACCCCACGTGTACATGAGGAAGAGCGACCACGCGTCCTTCACGAAGGCCCGGTAGCTCCGAGGCGTCGCCGCGGCCAGGCCCCACGTGAGGATGTCTGTCATTGCCGCGACAGCCCAGTCATCCGACTCCGTGTACCAGTAGTACCAGCGGTACGCGGTTCCCGTCGCGGCCCCCAGGAAGGACTGGATGCCTCGGACGGTGACGTTCTTGTGGCTGGCGAAGTCGCGCTGATACGTGGCGACGTGCGCGTCGAGACACCAGAAGTAGATCTTGATGCTCTGGCCCGAGCACCGCGTGGCCAGCCGCCGCGGCGCATCGATGTCCTTGGTTCTGTCCGTCGGAGGCTCGCCAATCCAGGTGTAGTGGACATCCATGTTTCACGGCTCCAGCGCTGAGACACGGGAGCCTACGGATGCACCACGGGGCCCTCAAGAAAATCGCGCCCCGTGGACCGACCGAGACACACGCCCGCGCGTCAGTGCCCGGGTGTCCAGGGCATGGAGGCCGACACGCGCTGGATGAAGACGGAGTGGAGGTGCCCGTTGGTCATCTTGGGCTCGGCGAGGAAGTAGCGCATGAACGGCACGGCCGTCCGATACAGGCTGTTCACCGGCCCCACCTTCTTGCCTCCGCAGTCCATCGGCGCGCCGGGAGCGGAGCCCCAGCACTGCCATGCCGTGCCCTCGTCGTAGATGAACTGGAGGTTGGTCGTGTTCTGGAGCGTGAGCGCGCCCTGCGACAGCCGGAGGATTTCCGCGCCCATGTTCCGAGCCTTGGGGTCCCAGGGCGTGCCCACCGTCAGGCGCGAGTGGATGTTGCCGGTGAAGACGAGGACGGTCCGCTCCGGGTGCGCCGTGGTGAAGTCCAGGATGTTCCGCGCCATCTTCGTGTCGCGCTCGGTCACGCGCTCGCCCGAGCGTGGCTCATCGAAGCAAAACACTTGCACGTTCGGGAGGCGGCGAAGGTTCGTGAGCAGCCGCACCATGGAGGCGCTCCCACGGCCCGAGTGGTAGTTGGCGTCCTGGAAGAACGCAGTGGAGGCCAGGAGCTTCTCGTCCCCTGTCTTCAGGAACGCCTGGACGGACTCCTGGATGTCGCGGGGGAACTCCAGTCCGAGCGCGACCTCACGCTTCGCGGCCACCGCCTGGGTGATTTGAAAGACATACTCCGGCAACTCCTCGATGCCATGCGACTCGCCGATGAGGACGAGGCGATGATTGTCGATGGCGCCCAGGAGCGCTGACGGGACGTCGAGTCCCTTGAACTCCTGCGCATGGGTCTTGATGTATTCCGAGTTCCGCTCCCGAGTGGCCGCCATGCGCTGGGTGCTCTGGAGGAACGCCGGGTCCTCGCGCAGCGACGCCAGGTCCGGATCCTGCGTCAGCTCCGCGGGGTTGTCATAACCCACCTCCGCGAGACGGCCGACCCACTCCAGCGCCTCGGCCCGCTGTCCGGCGGTCGCGGCGACGCACGCCGCCACGTACAGCGGCGTCGTCCCTCGCTCGCCCAGCTCCCAGGCCCGTCGATACAGCGGCAGGGCCTCCGCGGAGTGGGGACCTCGGGACAACACATCCGCCTGTTGAACGAGCGACTGGCGCACCGCTTCGCTGTCCTCGGTAACAGCGGTGGCCGGGGCCACGGGGTCCGCCGTGTGGGCACAGCCAGCCAGGCTCAATCCCGCAAGCAAGAGCGCGAGGTGTCGCATGTCGTCGTCCATCTCCGAAGTGTGAGAGTCATTCGCCTCGACTCGGCCCACAGGGACCGAGCAAACTCGGCGACCAGTGACTCGACTCTATCTAGAGTTTCACGCGACCATCGAATTTCTTGGAAGCCGCACTCTGGCCCGGAGTCCTCGCATCGCCGCGGTGGCCTCGACGGGGCCCTGGGGCTTCGGCATCCTGCCTGACGGTCGAGGCGCATTGATGCCTCCTGTTGGAGGCTCCCCGTGCCGACGAAGTCCGCCTCTCCCGAGGCGCCGGTCATCGCGTTCCGTGACGCCAAGGCGTTTGAGGTCTGGCTGGAGCGGCATTCCAGCGAACAAGCCGGGGTGTGGCTGAAGCTCGCGAAGAAGGGCTCGGGCATCCCCTCCCTGACCGACGACGAGGCGGTCGATGTCGGCCTGTGCTTCGGGTGGATCTCCGGCCTGCGCAAGTCCCTCGATGCCACGCACTACCTGCAGAAGTACGTGCCTCGCCGGCCGCGAAGCCGCTGGTCGCAGGTCAACGTGGCCAAGGTCGCGGAGCTGACCCGAGCGGGGCGGATGCGCCCCTCGGGTCAGGCCGAGGTCGACGCCGCCAAGGCCGACGGGCGATGGGCCGCCGCATACGAGTCGCAGCGTGACGCCGCCGCCCCATCGGATCTCGTCGAGGCCCTGCGCGCGAGTCCACGGGCGACGAAGGCCTTCGACGCGCTCGGCAAGACGCGCCAGTACGCGCTCATCCTGAAGCTCTTGACCGCGCGAACCTCCACGGCCCGCGCGGCCCAGCTCCGCAAGGTGATGGACTCGCTCGAAGCGCTCGCCAGCGAGTGAGCAGCGGGCGCTCGAAGCACCCTACCCTCCGGTCAGCGCCTCCGCGCGCGGCTTGCCTTCCGCCGCCGCCGGCATCCCCATCTCCAGCAGCGCGGAGAGCGTGGGCGCGACATCCACGGGGTTGATCTCCTCCAGGTACACGCCCGGCTTCACGCCTCGGCCCACGAACACGACGGGCACCTGCGTGTCATACGAGTAGGGCGTCCCGTGGTTCGTCCCGCGCGGGTAGTCACTGACGACGTGGAAGGGCTTCGCCACGAAGAGCACGTCCCCGCTGCGCTGCGCAGAGAACCCGCGACGCAGCGGCGCCACGAGCCCCTCGATGTCGGGCGCGGCGGCCAGGTCGTCCTTCGCCACGGCCAGCTCCACGTAGGGCTGCTTCGCGAGCCAGACCGCCGCCGCGCGCCGCACCGCCACCGCGTCCAGTTGTCCCGACTCCAGCGCCTTGCCGCCCAGGTAGGCGTCCAGCTCCATCATCTTCACCGTCACGTCGGCGCCGAACTTCGCGCGCAGCTCCTGCGCGAGCCCCTTCTCCACATCATTGGGATTGAGGCGCACCGCGGGCGCACCCGCCTGAGCCCAGGCCTCGGGAATCTCCGCGCCACCGTGGTCCGCCGACAGCGCGATGACCAGGTTCTCGCGCCCGCCCGCGGCACGCTCGGCGGCGGCGATGAGTTCGCCCATCGCCTGGTCCAAGCGCAGCAGCGTGTCCTGCGTCTCCCATGAGTACGGACCGAACGCGTGGAACACGGCATCCGTGCCGCTGAAGCTCACCGCGAGCATGTCGGGCACCTCGTCCTGGCCCAGATGCTCGGCCTCCATCGCCGCCTTCGCGGCCTGCACCAGCAGCTCATGCGACAGCGGAGACACCGAGAACGCCCGATACGACGCGGGCCCCGGCGACGAGAGTCCGCCCTTCAGCGAGTGAGGGAACGACCGCCCCATCCCGTAGGCCTCCGGCTCCACCTCTCGCGCATCCTCGCCCACGTACTCGGCGCGCGGACGCAGCAGCTCCCACGTCTTGGTGAAGCCCGCGTCTGCCAGCTTGCGAGCATTGAACGCGCGCATCCACTCGGGCTCCTCCTTCGCGTACCAGGTGCTCGTCACCATCCGCCCGGTCGACTCATCGAACCACCACGCCTGTCCCTGCCGCCCGGCCAGGGGAATCGCGGCGCGGGCCTTGAACGAGAGCGCCACCACCTTGCCCCGTCCCTGCGTGGAGACGCGCAGGCGGTCCGCGAGGGACTCCGCCATCAAGTTGACGGGGCTGGTGTCGGAGCCAGGAGCCGTCGTGGCGTTGAGGAGCGACTGCTTCGGATCCCAGTACGCCTGGAGCACCTGCCCGGTCGCGCGGTCGTAGACCTCGTTGTCCACGATGCCGTGGCGCCAGGGGTTCGCGCCGGTCGCCAGCGTGGCATGCCCCGGGGCGGTCCGCGCCTCCGCATAGGCATACCGGGCATAGGGATAGTACGCGCCCGTGGAGAGAAGCCGGCCCAGGCCACCAGTGAGGCGCGGGCGGTTGCGCAAGAGGACGTCGCTGCCCATCGAGTCCACGCTGATGAACAGCGTGAGCTTCGGGGCCTTGGCGGCGGCAGGCAGAGCGAACAGGAGCAGGAGGGCTGCGAGGAGGCGCGACATGGGGGCGGCAGCCTCTCCGGACAGGTGCGCAGAAGCAACCGACATGAACGGGCGCTCGGTGGATATCCCGTGACGCGAGCCTCCCCGTCCGCGCGCGTCGCCCGTCAGCCCACATCGCCTCGGGCACCGCGGACTTCGCCCTGGGAGCACGAGGCGCTGAGTCAGCGCGTGCCACCATCCCCCATGGTGGGCCTCGGCTTCGAGTCGATGAAGGCCGCGACATCCCACGCCTCCTCCACCGTCAGCATTCCGCCCGAGCCCAGCGGCATGTTCGCGTGGATGAAGGGCGCCGCGTTCGCCGGACGCACCATGCCGGCCTGCGCGTTGAATGAGTTCGGGCCCCACAAGGCGGGACGGAAGTAGGTGTCGCTCTCGTAGCGTCCCTGGCCGTCCTCCCCATGACACACAGCGCACTTCTGCTGGAACACCCCGGCACCGCGCGAGGGGTCACCCGTGAGGGTCGGAATGGCTGGATAGCCATTGGGAGGAACCGCGGCGCCGTGTCGCTCGCGCCACTGCGCATCGAGCCACGCCATGTACGTGAGCAGCGCCTCCATGTCCGGGTTCGTGTCGCACGTCCCGACGCCGCCATCCTGCTCCGGGACGCAGAGGGCCTTGCCATTCTCGCTGCGCATGAAGCACGCGTTGATGCGCGCCTGGAGCGAAGCGCGCGTGGGGTACTCCAGGCGCATCCCCACCCACCACGCCGCATCCGGGTTCCGGCCTTCGTCGAGGTGACAGCTCCCGCAGTGGAGTCGTCCCCCTGTGAACTCCGGGAGCAGCTCGTAGGTATGCGAGGCAATGGACTGACCGCGCAAGACCTGGGGCCAGTGGGCCTTGTCCCATGAAGTTCGAGGCTCCGTCGGAGCAGGGAGGACGCGCGTGTCCCGAGGCTTGGGCCACGCGTTGTTCAACGAGAAGGTGAAGTCCGAGGAGACGAACGTGTCCTGCCGAAGCGTCCGCGCCGAGGCATGACAGCCGATGCAGGTCGATGTCTCCTGGACGAAGGTCTCCATCGAGGTGTTGGCGAGCACGGGCCGAGACACGCCGAACACCGTCGTCGGTTGCGGCGCGGCATAGGCGGAAGCCACGGGGACCTGGGTGCCCACCAGTTCGTAGTGCTGAAGCACGGAGCCCGCGGCAACGAGCGCCGCGCGCAGGTCCGCATTCAACGTCACGACGTCATCGGAGAACGCGGTGCCCGCATCGCAGGCGGGTGGCGTGGAGGGAATCGGCGCGGTGCGGACGACCTGGGCGGGCACACCCATCTGCGTCTGGACATTCACGCGACAGTCCTTGCACGCGGGGTCGAAGAACGACGCTGGCTGTCCTTCGTAGGCATGCACGTTGCCGCGCTGCTCGAAGGTGGACCAGATCCACGCGGGAGCGCTGGGGGTCTTCTGCGTGATGTGGAGCCCTACGAGTCCCATGCGCTTGGGACCACAGTGCGTGGGCAGCGCGTTCTCATCGCGGTCGCAGACACAGGCCATCACGGTGTGGAAGTACGGCGCCTCGGTGTCGCCCACGGGCTTCCAGGCGGCCTTGACCAGGATGCCGCCATTCGGGAAGGAGACCAGGGTGGCGCGAGCCTGCTGGCGCCCGTCGTACAAGCCATTGGCCAGCACGTGCTCGAACATGGGGCGGTTCATCCGAATCTCGTAGCGGACGAGGTGTCGCTGCTCGTCCGTCAGCGTCGCGGGCAGCGTGCCATTCGACGCCGCGGCCTGGAGCGTGCTGTCCACGAGGTCATCAATCTTCTGGTCGCGAACCAGCAGCTTCGTCACGCCCGAGCCGCACTTCGCGGGGAACGAAGGCGCCTCATTCCAGCCTGGGGGCCGCCGTCCATCGGGGAGATAGACCTCATCGGTCTCCTTCCAGGTCTCCCAGACCCGAGGCCCGGGAGCACCGAGCGGCTTGCGCCAATCCGGCACGCCGCGCTCGCCCGGACTCGCGGGCCAGTTGAGCGCAATGAACTCCTGCCAGGAGAACAGGTCCGCCGAGCGCTGAACGGTGGAGCCAATCGCCTGCTGCACGCCGCCCTGGAGGTCCGCAGGCAGGAAGCAAGAGAGCTGGGGCGGAGTGAGCAAGGAGCAGCTCGTCCCCGTGAGCGAAATGCCCGCATCCGGGTTCCAACAAGGGCCCAAGCCGTCCGCGGAAGCGACATCCGGAGTCACCGCCAGCTTCGACGAGCGAAGGCAAGCGCCCGCACCCAGCAACAACACCCCGGTGATCAGGACGGCGAGAGACCTCCCCATGGAATCCACCTCCGACACCTCACGGAAGATGGAACCCCATCCCCGAGCCACCGAGCGTAGACGAGTTCCCATCCTCCTCACGAAGGGGCCGCTTCAACCCAGGGGGCACGCAGGCACGGGGACTCATGGTCGCAAGCAAGTGATGACGACGCCCCATGCACCTCGGGCCCACATCGACACGCGAGGTCGTGAGACACGTCCTGATCGACCGTTCGCGAATCACGACCTGTCAGATAGAGTGACGCGCTCTTCATGCCCCCGGCTCCACCGCAGCATTCGAACACTGCACACTGGCCCACCTGCACAGGGGAGCGAGACCGCCACCGAAGCCGCCACCGGCACGGAGCCTCAGGCCGCGCGGCACCAGGAACTCGGCGCCCCACATGAGGCCGAGCAGAGCTGGGACCCCGTGCGCACCTCTCCAGACGCCGCGACCGAGATCAACTCCTCGTGACCGCATCTCCACTGTGCTTGAACACGAACAAGGGCTGCTCTGAACCGCCGGAGAGGTAGCCCCAACGCTCCGCGACAGCGAACATCGAGCGGGTACACATGCAAGTGAGCAGGGTGAAGCGAGTGTTTCGGCGTGCCCTTCTCGTTGTCGCCGCCATGGGACTCGGGGCGTTCGCCTATGGCCTCTGGCTGTGGCACGGCACGCCTGATGTCAGCTCGCTTCAGACCGAGCGCCCCACGACCACGGCGCTCCTGCAGCTGCGCGAACATGATCGCAAGCCGGATGCGCAGCTCGCGCCCGAAGATTGGATGCCGCTCGAACGCATGCCCTTGCTGGCGTGCTCCGTCGTGAAAGCGGAGGACATGAAGTTCTTCCGACACTCGGGCTTTGACTGGAGAGAAATCCGGCTCGCGGCGCAGCAGGCGGTCCTCACGGGTCGACTGCGCGGCGCCAGCACCATCACCGCCCAGCTCGCCCGCACCCTGTTCCTTTCTCCCGAGCGTTCCCTGGAGCGGAAGCTGCGCGAGACCTTTCTCGTGCGCGACCTCGAAGCGACACTCTCAAAGAAGCGGATCCTCGAACTCTATCTGAACACCATCGAGTGGGGAGACGGTGTCTACGGCGCCAGGGCCGCCGCCCGCGAATACTTCGGGAAGTCCCCCGAGACACTGACTCCATTCGAGAGCGCGACGCTGGCGAGCCTCATCGCCGCTCCGCGAGCCCCCTTGGTGGGAGCCAATCTCGACCGCTTCAACCGCTCCCACGCAAGAGTGCTGCGCCAGCTCTATCGCTCGCGCATCATCACCCGAGAGACTCTCAAGGAGGCTGAACTCACGCGCCGGGCGCTCCTTGCCCCACGCCCCGAGACGTCCGTCCCAGTGAGCTTCGCGACGATGCGTCTGCCAGAGCCCGCGCAGGTTACTCGCGATGACCTCGCGCCGTTCCTGGCGCAGGAGTGCGGCCTGGACATCGAGTCTTCGGCGCCAGGAATGATGTCGACTACGGACTCAGCGCCTTCTCCGACTCCAACAACCGCAGGACCGTAGAGCAGTCATGGGTCGTCGCCGATTGGAGCCTGGATGCGAGATGGGGCTCCACGGAATCGGCTCGGAGCGCGAACTCGCGGGCCGACGCGAGGTCGCCGCGCGCCTCTGCACACTTCGCTGACAGGCACAGGAGACCGATGAGATGGGGCGCGTCTGAGACGGCTCGGTCGAGCAGCGGAGCCGCTGCCTCGCAGTCACGTCCCCGCGTCATCCGAAGCGCTGCCCGAGCAAGCGCTTCGACATGCCCCGTAGATACCAGTGCGCGCGCCGGCCCCTTGACCGCAATCCAGTAGTAGCGGCCCAGCGCGCCCGTTCCCCCCATCACCAACAGCATCAAGCCCGCGAGAACAATTCTCCGCCCAGCCATGGGAATCGCGAGCGTTCTGGCACCCGCGAGCACAAGCCCGACGAGAACCCCCATCGCCGCGAGCTGCTCCGCGCGCAGGAGGGGCTGATCAAATAGCGCATGCGTGGCGAGAACAATGAATGCCGCGCCAAGCCCGGGCACCACGGCCCCTTCGGCGCGAACCCTGCGAGCAAGCATCCACGCCCATCCCATCAGGGCGGCGAATCCCAGCAGTCCTGTCTCAACCAAGACGCGCAGGAGATCCGACCGAGGCGCCCGGCCATCTCCATACGGATGCGGATGCAGACCCGCCGAATGGGCATACAGCGAACTGGCATCTCCCCAGCCCGTGAGGCCAACGCCAAGCAAGGGCGAAGACGCGACAATGGCCCAGGACACCTGGGCCTGCTCGATGCGGTAGCGACCCGACCCCTGGTCATACTCCACGAGTCGAGAGACAGAATCCGCGAACGGACGAGACTCCTTCCACTGTAGCCCCGGCCAGGGAATCAAGACCGCTAGGCCCACCGAGACTCCACACACGAGCATCACGCGCAGAACACGCGTACGCAGGTCCGTGGACACTGGTGCTCGCAGCAGGCCTACGCCCACCATGAGCGCCGCGATGCCGAGCCCCAACCACACGCTCCGGCACCGCGTGAGCACCACCACCGTCCCCAGGATGACCGCCGAGACGCCCCATACGCGTCCACCGTCACGCGAGAAACGAGCAACCACCAGCGGGAGGATGAGCGCGACAAATCCCGCCACCTGATTGCGTCCACCCAGCGTGGACGCGGGACGCCGAATCTCTCCCCAAGGCAATGCCAGACCCAGCGCCTCCAGCAAGGCGACGAGCGCGACGAGCACCGCCGCCCACGTCAGCAAAGACACGAGTGCACTGCGCCCTCTCTCCTGCCTCGCGAGGCGCACAGCCGACAGCGCAATGACCCACGCCGAGGCATCCGATGCAAGCCGCTCGAATCCAGGCACAAGGGATGAGTTCCCCAGCACAACGGCGGCGAACGACACGCCCAGCGCGCCACCCCAAGCCACCAGTGAGCGATCCATTCCAGGAGGTTCTTGAGGAGACACGAGCCAGCGAAGCGAGAGCAGCGCAGCGACCGCGCCCAGCACCAACCGCTTCGGCAAATAGAACCGGTCCCCGGTTTCGAGCCCATCCACCCCGATCAGCAGCGCGGTGCCCACCAGCGCGAACCCCAGAAGCACGAACTCGAGTCGGCCGGGCACGAAGCTCGCGCCGGCCGACTCGGTGCCAACTTGCCCCGCGGCTGAACTTGCTCGCGGCGCGTCAGCGGAGGCGACGGTCACTCGGTGTTACTCCCCACCCTGGCAGATGCCACCCATGCACCATTGACCCGGGCCGCAGTCCATCATGTCCGCGCAGCTCGCGGGCCCTTTCTCGACGCAGGTCCCGTCCAGACAGACTTCTCCCCAAGAGCAAGTGACCCCCTCACACGCATCATTGTTGGGCTCGGGGAAGCAGTAATTCCCACGGCGGCAATACTCCCCCTCGTCACACGGGGTATTCGCGTCACAGTACGCGTAGATATTGGCCTGCTTCGTGGTGGATAAACGCGCGGCTGATGGAGACTGCGACCCACAGCCCATCCCCACTCCGAGAAACAGCACAGCGGCAGCGCACAGCAGATGTTTGGTCATGGTCTTGGATTCTCCTGAATGAAGCGGCTCTAAATCTCTTCTTCCACACACTTGCCAGCCTTGCACTCGTAGCCAGGCTCACAATTGAAGTCGTTGTCACAGGTGCCGCAGTTGCCCTGTCCCAGGCAGTCCTCCACGCACGTCCCGCCCTCGCACGTGTAGCCCGTATCACAGCCCGTGAGCATGCAATTGTTCGGGTCGTCCACGCACGTCCCCTCGACGCACATCTCCCAGGGCCAGCACTGGACCGTCTCGCAAGGGTCGGGCTCAGGCGGCGCGGTGACACAGGTGTTGGAGGTGCTGTCACAAACCTCATCCAAGTCACACAGGGTCTGCGCATCACAGTAGGCCCCCACGAGACGTTGGCGCCGGCTCGACGACGTCTCACC
This sequence comes from Myxococcaceae bacterium JPH2, assembly GCA_016458225.1. NCBI lineage: Bacteria > Pseudomonadati > Myxococcota > Myxococcia > Myxococcales > Myxococcaceae > Myxococcaceae bacterium JPH2. Next base: position 841,772 of record JAEMGR010000001.1, read on the forward strand.
TTCGGCAAGTGACACACCGCAACTGACCGACATGCCCGCCAACACCAAGACGGCCCACACTCGAACGTGCTGCATCATGATGTCTCGTCTCCTCGGGAAGCGGCGTGGGCCACCTGCGTCCAGGCCGAGCCACGATTCTCCCTGTCACGAGGAGCCCGCTCAATAGGCTCAAACCAGAAAGTCAGAACTACCGGTCCATCTGGACACCGGTGACTCCGACATCTCAGACACTGCGACGTGTCATTTCCGGTCGAGCAACACTGGCCGCTTGCGCGTGGAGCGAGGAGCAGTTCGCGGTGGGGCCAGGCCCTCGGAGATCTGCTCCAGGGCGCTGGAGAGAAGGTGTGACAAAGAAGGGCCACGCGGCGCGGAGAGCCATGCATCCAAGGCGGTATGGACGGCGGCAAAGAAGGTGGCTGCCGCCAGACGTGGATACAGGTCCTTCTTGAGGTTCGTGTCCGTCCGCTCCGCAATAGCCTCGGCGAGGGCCCGCTCGAGGGCGGCATCCGATTTGAGCTGCTCCGCCGCGAGCGATGGCTCGTCCTTGAGCAGGTGGGAGCGCGCGGTGAAACCCGGGTCCGGGTCCTCGGGAAACAACGTTCGCACCGCGTGCCCGAGGGCTGTCCAGACGTCCTCGTCCACCGGCCGGGCAGCGAGTGCGGCGAGCAGCGTTTCGCCACGCGCATTGCCCACTCCGACGATGGCGGCCTCCTTGCTGGAGAAGTAGTTGTTGAAGGTGCGCGGAGACACGCCCACCCGCTTCGCGATGTCGTCTATCCGGACGCCGTCGAGCCCGTGCTCCAAGGCCAACTCCAGGGCCGCCTGCGAGAGCGCCGCGCGGGTCGCGGCCTTCTTGCGCTCTCGGTGGCCAGTTGAGTCATCGCTTGGGCTTCGGGGGCTCATGCAGCCAGAGCGTAGTCTGGCAACGGTGTGACGCGCGGCTGAAACCGGCGCTCCCATCCCGCCATCAGACCGAGGACCGACGACTTCGCTACCGTGTTGCGAAACCACAGGCTGAAGCGACTCTTGGGAACGAGCATCCCTGTGAAGAGCTGAGACTGGGCTCGCTCGATGATGGGCCGAAAGCCGGCCTCGTAGCGGTGAAAGGCGAGGGCAGGGTCGCCTCCCGCCGCGCCCAGCTCCCCCGCGAGTCGATAAGCCCCGACCATGGAGAGGGTTGCGCCAGCGCCCGTCACGGGTGAGGCGCAATAGGCCGCATCCCCCACCAGCGCGACTCGGCCACGTGACCAGGAAGGCATTCGCGTCTGGGTGAGCGCATCGAAGTAGAAGTCCGGGTCGGCGCTCGCGCCCGCTAGCAACTCCGGGACCCTCCAGCCAACGCCCGCGTAGGCCTCTTGGAGCCAGCGTTTCTGGGACTCCATGTCTCGGTGGTCGTAGTCGCGGCGTGGGCTTCGCCACATGAAGTACGCGCGCGCCCCGGTGTGATTCCCAGAGCGATAGACGCCCGCCACCTTCCCAGGAAGGTTGTACAGGGTGACCCATCGGTTCTCACCCAACGACGGATCCGCCGCCGCCGTGGCGAAGCAGTGGCCCAGGTGGTGAGCAAACTGTGCTTCGTCGCCGAAGGCCTTTCGACGCACGTTGGAGTGCAGGCCATCCGCGCCAATCACCAGGTCGAACTCACGACTGGGGCCGCGCCGGAAGCCAACGGTGACACCGCCCGTGTGTTCGACCAGGGACTCAATCGAGTCATCCCAGATGTATTCGACATCGTTCCGCGTGACGTCGTGGAGGAGCGTGGCGAACGCGCCCCGCACAATCTCCACCTCTCCACTGCCGGCCGCCTGCTGCATGGCGCGCAGGTCGACTCGCGCCAGGACCTGGTTCTGCTCCCCCACGAAGGACATTCCAACGACATCGGTGCCCAGTTCCCGGACGCGGTCGAGGATGCCCATTTGCTCCGCCACCGCCAACGCCTGCCCGCGGATATCCACGCCGTTTCCCCCCATGCGCAACGCGGGCGCGCGCTCCACCACCGTGGGGCGAAAGCCTCTTCTTGCCAGCCAATAGGCGAGCGTCGGCCCAGCAATGCTCGCGCCTGAAATGAGAATGCGCCGGTTGTTCATGCCCCAAGAGTTAACGAATTAATGCGCGTCGCGCACTTTTTCCTCGTCGGCAATATTTCCACGAACGCAGCCCCCCTTTGCTACTGAGCGCGCCGGTGGGGGCAGGCAGTCCGTCGAGAACGCGAGGCGCCTCACGGCTCATCGCGTCATTCCGGCACATTGACCTCGGCTTGGGGCGGAAGGACGCAAGGCTCACGCGCCAAGCCTTCTGTTACCTGGAAGTGACGGGAGCGAAGGAGGCTGTCGCCAGCCTCGACCTTGCGCCTGTCACGGAGTTCGCAGAGCCGGTGTCGAGGCTCCCCGCTAGAAGTGCTCCTCACATACGAGGCATTTCGGCTCCGTCTTGTCCTTTCCCAGGCCCACGACAGGAGGCTGAATCAGAGGAGCGGGCGGGGTGTTCTTGTCGTTGTGGAGCATGAGGTCCATCGCCCGGGCGACGTTCTTGCCCTCCACCTTCACGTCGAAGGAATAGTTGACGAATTCGGCCTTACCCTTCGTCTTGCTAGAGGCCACTCCACCGCCAGCAGTGCCAGCCTCGTCGCCAGTGCTGGTGCTAAAGTTAGAGTCCTTCAGGCACAACGGATTGCCCTCGACCTCCACCGACTTGCTACCCTTTGCGGTGTCCGCGGAGCGGGCAACATTGGGGTAGGGAATCGGGATGGGCCCACCCGGGCTAGGTGTCTTGCACACATCGGGAACGGCCACGGTGGTTCCATTGCTGTCCTTGGTCACCACAGACATCTTGTTCACGCCCACAGTGTTCCCCAAGGTGCCCCTCCGGGATTGACCAGCCCAAGGAGGATAGCAGGGAGAGCATCGCGGGCCCAGCCCCGCCAGACTGGACATCGGAAGACTGCGGTAGCTAAACCCTCACATATGCACCCCAGCTCCGAACGCGAAGCGGGCGTCCGCCACGAGGTTGCCCAAATACCTCCTCGGCTCATCCGGTGGGACATCATGGAGGAGAGCTTTGATGAGGCCGCATTCCTCTGGTCGCAGCGGGAGCGTTCGCTGCAGTCGCCCGATTTCACCCTGCCAGACATCGCCGCGATCGAGGAGCGACTCCGCGCCAGGCTGGACCTGCTGATCCTGGGGGGTGCCCCCGTCGGCGAGCGGCTGCTACACCCCGCCCTTGTGTGTGATGAGCAGGAACGGATCTCCGTGACGGCTCTTGCCTTGCTGACGGGCGCGAGCGACAGCGCGGTCAAGCTGCTCATCCGGAGCATCCAGGAGGGAACGGAGCCACAGCGTGCGGCAATCTGCCGCGCCCTTGAACTGTGTGAGCGGCGAGGAATCGAATTGCACCTGATGCCCCTGCTTCAGCAGGCCCCCCCGAAGGTCAGCGCCTCCGTTCTGGATGTGCTGACGGCTCGCCGCGTTCGGCCCGACTGCAGCCTGGAGCAGCTTTTCGAGCAGGGAGAGCCCGTGCTGCAGGAGGCCGTGTTCCATGCCGCCGCCCGCGTTCCCCAATCTCTCGCCCCGTCACTCCTGACCCAAGGCCTGGTGTCGAGAGAAACGCCTGTCCGAAACGCGGCCCTGGAGGCGGGCCTTGTGCTTGGCCACCGCGCGGCCTGGACCGCCTGCGTAGAGCTCGTCTCTCGTCAGGACTCCGCCTCCACCCTTGCCATGCTGGCGCTTGCCCTCGGCGGCTCATCCGATGAGTTCCAGCGGCTGCTGGGCACCCTCGCAGTTCCCGAGCTGCGCAAGGATGCGCTCTGGGCACTCGGCTTTAGCGGCCGGAGAGCAGCGGCCGAAGCCTGTCTGACATGGATGCGCGAAGACACGCTCTGCAGGATTGCCGGTGAGGCGTTCACAGCCATCACAGGTCTGTCTCTGGAGGGGGAGTTCGCGATCGATGAACCTCCCTCGCCTGAAGAACTCATCCCTCTCGAGGAGGAGGACCTTGATGCCGACCTTGTCCCCTCCCCCGACGAACGGCTACCGCACCCGAATGTCGAGGCCATCAACCGATGGTGGCAGAAGGCGCGGGCGCAGCTCGATCCAGACATTCGACACTTCAGGGGCAAGCCATTCACCCCCGGCCAACTTCTGGAACAACTCCGGCACGGGGGCATGCGGAGGCGCCCCGTCCTCGCGCTGGAACTCGCGATCCGAACCCATGGCGAGCACCGCGTGTCAGTCCGGGCCCTCACGGACCACCAGCGCCAAGAGCTCGAACTGGTCCGGCACCTCCCCGAGGGGAGTCTGAATCGTCCTTTCACCATGACATCGGGGCCAACGGGTGCACCAGCCAGTGCGCCACGCGCCCCGCCCAGACGCAGCCTTGAGGACAGAACAGCCTCATCGTCCTCCCGGAGCGCGGGGCTCGCAGTCACGGCCTTGGGGATGGTCTCCTCGATTGGCGGCGACGTGGTCTCGAGCTGCGCCGCCAGCCGCGCTGGCATCCTGAGAATCACGGAGCTGGACACCCTCCAGCAATGGGATGCAGAGAGCGAGCAGATGCAGCCCGCGAAGGGGCATACGGCTTCCACGCTCACTCGAGGCTTCTTGGGCATGGGCCGACTCGCGCGGCTGGGAGCCGCTGCGCTGGAGGACCTCACCACGAGCAGTGGTGAGAAAGAGTGGGCCCAGACAGGGCTCTTCATTGCCCTTCCGAGCAGCTTCTACCTGTCCGCACATGAGCAACGCGTCACTGAGCAGGCCTCGCGAGAGCCAGGAGCCGCCCAAGAGGCCATCCCCCTGGATTCGGGAGCTGCGGAGATACGGAGGCTCCAATACGAGCAGATGCTCGTCCCGGTGCTCCTCCGCCAATCGCGATTGGCGATTCCTCATGACCATTGCCGCCTGTTCTTTGGAGATCAGCTTGGATTCATCCGCGCCTTGCGCGCGGCGGAGGACGCCCTCGCACGAGGGACACTCAACCGCTGCATCGTGGGAGGCATTGACAGCCTGGTGGAGCCGCTCACGTTGGAGGCGCTCGACAACCTCCAACTCCTGAGGTCCCCTACTCAACCCGCCAAGATGCTCCCTGGAGAGGGGGCCGCGTTCGTGCTGGTCGAGAAACGACGGACCGCCGAGAAACGGGGCGCGACCATTCATGCGTGGCTCGGAGGGGCACGCGAAGCCAGGGACGACACGAATCGTCTCGCGGGCAGCCCATGGGTTGGGCGCGCACTCGCGGAAGTCCTTCAAGCGTCCATAGGAGAGGCTTCGCTTGCGCACGAGCCACCTGGCTGGGTGGTCGGGGACCTGAATGGCGACGAGCGGCGGGCCCAGGACTGGGGGTTTGCTCTGGTCCGGATGAAGGGAACACACGACCTGGGCGAGCTTCCGCATTGGCACGTCGCGGAGTCGTTTGGAGCGCTCGGCGCAGCCACCGGCCCCGCCGCCGTCTGCATGGTGGCGCGTGCTCTGGCGCGTTGCTATGCTCACTCGCCTCGGTGTGTGGTGTGGTTGGCGGCTGATGACGGCTTCAAGGGGGCATTGAACATCAGCGCAGCCCCTTCATGACGCGGGAGGACTGCCATGGCAGAGCCGAAGCACCTCGACCGGAACCAGGAGAAACGCCTCGGCTGGTTCGACAAGGTCAAAGACGGCAAGCCAGCGTACAAGGACTACAAGAGCTCTTGTAAGTCTGGCTATCGCGGGCCCAGACACGAGGCCCACCACATCGTCCCGGACGACATGATTGACGAATCCGTCGCCGAGGCAGGCAAGAACATCGGGCTCCAGTATCTCGAGGACGTGATGCACATCACGGACTGGAACATCAACAACCCCGATAACATGATTGGCCTACCCTCCTACCACTCCTATGACCAGTATTATCAGAGGAAGATCGACCTCGAGTGGCTGACCACGCACGCCCCGCGCACCAAGGTGTGGGTGGACTGGTTCAACAACGACAAGTCATTCGCACGAGCGACCCGAGATCGCTGGCTCAAGCTGTTCAACTCAGGCGCCACCAATCCTGAAGGCCTGCCTATCCACAACCCCAGCCAATGGGGACATCTGGAGTATGACGAGCTACTGAAGGACGACCTGCTCAACAATGTCTGGAACCAGGTGGACGCGGTCCGCGGAGAGCACAAGCTGGATGCGGTCAACGTCGCCGGCGCCCTCAAGCTATTGCAGACGAAGTGGCGCAACCACCTGGTCAACAGAGGCCGTGGAGGCAACGAGGACAAGTGGAATCGGCGCCATGTCGATGATCCGGGCGATGACTGGTATGTGCCGTTCACCATGGCGGGAGACCGCAATCCCATCTTCGGCTAGCTTGGAGTTCCCATCCCCATGAAATACATGATTGGCCAGGTACGCATCGGACGAGGCGCGGGCCGCCTCAAGATGTTGCAAGGAGTCGAGCAGCAGTTCCGATTCCACCAAGGCGTTTCCCTGGCTGCGGGCTTTCCCCCAGACGCCCACTACGAGATGAACGAGAAGTTTCCGAACGACATCAAGCTGGAGGACTTCATTGCCAGCACGGGAAGCCTGCTCGTCGTCTCGCCTCGAGCCAAGGCATTCTTCGAAGCCGAGAAGCTCCAGAACAACGAATTCCTCCCAGTGAGCATCATCAATCTGAAGGGCCGGAAGGAACCCGAGCCATACTCGCTCATTCATCAGACAGTGCTGCAGGAGTGCATCGACCTCGAGAAGACGCCGTTCGAACGGAACCCCATCAACCCGGAGGTGTTCCTGAGCATCAGGAGCATCGTGCTCGACGAGAGTCGGATCGCCCCGCAGGTGGCACTCTTCCGGATGAGGCACTATCCCTTTGTCGCAGTCTACCGAGACGACCTGATCGAGAAGATCAAGGCTGCAGGCCTGACGGGAATCAAGTTCGTCTCACCTTCTGAGTTCAATGGCTGAGCCCCGACCTCATGCCCAGACTCGAAGACCTGCCCCAGCAGATCGTCCCTCATGTCAGGATGCTCATCGACGTGGCGACGCGTCAGAAGTCAGCCAGGTCGCTCGGAAAGATTTGCCATGAGATGGCTGCGCATTACCGCGCCCTGGGCATCTGCCTGCTGCTGACAGAGATGGAAGTGGATGGGTTCTTCCACTGGCTCATCCAATCGGCATTGACCCGGAAGTACTACCTGGACCGGAGCGCAGCCGAGAACGTCCTGGACGACTTCCAGCGGCGCGCGAGCGTTACCGGGCCGTTCTTTGATGCCATTGCCGCAGGCCAATGGAAGCTGGCGAGACACATTGCGGCGCTATCGCCCACCACATGGTGGAAGGGACACGAGTACGAAGACGACTTCGCCTATGCCTTCTTCCTCCATACCTTCATCAGGAAGGACCCTGCCGACGCGCCAGCCCTCCAGGGGACTCTGGCCCGCTATGAGCAGGTGCTGGAAGGGCAGAGCGATCCCCGGCTAGACGTCTGCAAGGCGCTGTACTCCAAGGACCAGGACTCGTTTCTGGAGGCCTTCTCCACGCTCATCGGCGAGTACGAGCGCACCATGAAGAAACTCCAGGCCACGCGCGACTATGACTACACGTATGAGCCCAACCGCCACGTCATGGTCGAGGGCTTGGCCCTCCTGAAGCTCGCCGAGTCAGTCGGTTTCGAGACCGAAGCAGAGTATCCGCTGTGTCCCAGCGTGGCGCGCCACACGGCCTATGCGCCCTTCAAGCCCCTGGGCTTTCCTGACCTCCCACTGGAGCCCTGAACCACCCGATGCTCTCGAGCCCCGAAGGCCACCGAGCCCGACAGACGCCGATGCGTGACCGCCACTCCGGGGCCAGACTCCGGAAAGACGAAGGGCGCGGACCCGAGGATTTCTCCTCGGATTCCGCGCCCTTTGAATGGTCGGGGAGACAGGATTTGAACCTGCGACCCCTTGGTCCCGAACCAAGTGCTCTACCAGGCTGAGCCACTCCCCGAAAATGTGATGCACCGCGTCGGCATGCTGCTTCGGGACCGACGAGGCGACGCGGAAATATCCGAGCCGCCTCGCTGAGTCAACGCCCTTCGGATCACCTTTTCTTTCCCACCCCTCGTCCCCCCGTCCAGGGTCCCAGCAGACTCAGGTGCCCCCCAGGGCATCCTTCATCCCTCTTCCAAACACCCTGACATTCCTGTACTCCAGGATAGGCATGACACCGACTCCGGAGCCTCCCCTATCCCGGAATCGTTGCAACCGAAGAGGACCATGACGCCCCCGGTCATCCTCATCTCGGACGATGAGCCACTCATCGTCTCCGCGCTTGCACGAGAGGCCCGGCGGTCCGGCCTCACCTGCGTCTCCGACACCACCTCCGAGCGCGTGCTCGAGCTGGCCCGGCAGCACCAGCCCGCCGTCATCATCCTGGACATCAATCAGCACCAGGACGGGAGGGACCTGCTCGCGCAGCTCAAGCAGGATCCGCTCACCCGCGACTGCAAGGTCATCATCCTCAGCGGCGTCGAGGACCAGTTCACCCGTCACGTGTGCTTCGAACTGGGCGCCGACGACTACGAGGTGAAGCCCTTCGACCCCACCTTCATCACCCGCATCGCGCGCCTGGCCATCTCCGTGGCGCACGCGCGCTCGTGAGCGCCGCTCACGGTCGCAGCGAGCGGATGGCCGCGGCGTAGTCCTTCGCGCCGAACACGTAGCTGCCCGCCACCAACACCGTCGCGCCCGCGTCCACCACGCGCTTCGCCGTCTGCGCGTTGATGCCGCCGTCCACCTCGATGTCCACGTCCAACCCTCGCGCGTCCAGCATCGCGCGCAGCCGGCGGACCTTGTCGACCGTGGCCTCGATGAAGCTCTGTCCCCCGAAGCCGGGGTTCACGCTCATCAGCAGCACCATGTCCAGCTCGCCCAGCACCTCTTCAATCGCCACCAGCGGCGTGGCCGGGTTGAGCACCACCGACGCCTTCGCTCCCGCGTGACGGATGTGCTGCAGCGTCCGGTGCAGGTGCGGGCTCGCCTCCACGTGCACCGTCAGGATGTCCGCGCCCGCCTTCACGAACGCGTCCACGTACTTCTCCGGCTCCACAATCATCAGGTGCACGTCCAGCGGCTTCGTCGCCACCCGCTTGATGGCCTCGACGATGACCGGCCCCAGCGTGATGTTGGGGACGAAGCGACCATCCATGACGTCCACATGAATCAGGTCCGCGCCCGCCGCTTCCACGGCGCGGACCTCCTCGGCGAGGCGGCCAAAGTCAGACGACAGGAGCGAGGGGGCGATGCGAACAGGGCGTTTCATGGCGGCGCTTCATAGCCGCTTCGACCCCGTCCGGGTACGTCCGCTCGCCCGACCAGGACACTGGCGGACATCCCCTCCCCACCGTCCAGGTGGGCCACCGTGGGCAAGGGCTCGTGCCGCCGTGCTACAACCTTGAAGCCCTGCGGTCCCGACCCGCCTCCCCGGAGCCAGCCCCGGTGCATGCCCCCTCCGAGTCCCCCGTCCCCAACCTCTCGCGTCGCCTGGCCAAACTGACGTCCATCCTGGATGTCGCCAAGGCGATGAGCGCCGAGCGGGACCTGGACCTGCTGCTGCCCCTCATCCTCTACGAGGCCACCAAGGTGGTGGAGGCGGACCGCTGCTCGCTCTTCGTGCTCGACCGCGAGCGCAACGAGCTGTGGAGCAAGGTGGCCCAGGGCTCCAAGAGCGAGATTCGCCTCCCGGTGGGCAGCGGCATCGCCGGACAGGTGGCGCACACGGGCGCCATCATCAACATCCCGGATGCCTACGCGGACGCGCGCTTCAACCGCTCGTTCGACGTCTCCAGCGGCTACCGCACGCAGACCATCCTCTGCGTCCCCATGCGCGACGCCAACGGCGACGTGACGGGCGTCATCCAGGCCCTCAACAAGCTGGGCGGGCGCGTCTTCGACGCCGAGGACGAAGAGCTGCTGCTCGCCCTGGGCGCCCAGGCCGCCGGCGCCATCGAGAACGCGCTCCTCCACGAGGAAATCAACCGCCTCTTCGAGGGCTTCGTCTCCGCCTCCGTCGTCGCCATCGAAGCGCGCGACCCCACCACCGCCGGCCACTCGGGCCGCGTCGCCGACCTCACCGTCACGCTCGCCCAGGCGCTCGAGCACCATCCTTCCGGTGCCTACGCCCACCTGCGCTTCTCCGCCGTGGAGCTGCAGGAGCTGAGATACGCGTCGCTGCTCCACGACTTCGGCAAGGTGGGCGTGCGCGAGCCCGTGCTCGTCAAGGCCGAGAAGCTCTACCCGCACGAGATGGAGGGGCTCCGCTCGCGCTTCCAGCTCGCGCGCAAGGACTTGCAGCTGCAGAGCTGTCGCCGCCGCCTCGCGGCCGTGCGCGTGCGCGGAGATCGCGCCCTGCCCGACATCGACGCCGAGGAGGATGCGCGGCTCACCACCGAGATGAAGCAGCTCGATGAGGTGATGGAGTTCATCCTCACCTGCAACCGCCCCACCGTCCTGGCCCAGGGCGGCTTCGAGCGGCTCGCCGAGCTGGGCCGCCTGACGTACGCCGACGCGAACGAGCAGCCCCAGCCGCTCTTGCGCCCGCAGGAAATCCAGTCGCTCTCCATCCCCCGCGGTACCCTCTCCTCCGAGGAGCGCCGCGAAATCGAGAGCCACGTGGAGCACACCTACCGGTTCCTCTCGCAGATTCCCTGGACGCGCGCCCTGCGCCGCGTGCCGGAAATCGCCTACGCGCACCACGAGAAGCTCGACGGCAGCGGCTACCCGCGCGCCATCCCCGAGACGACCATCCCCGTTCAGTCCCGGATGATGTCCATCGCGGACATCTACGACGCGCTCACCGCCAGCGACCGGCCCTACAAGAAGGCCGTGCCGCACACGCTCGCGCTCGACATCCTCCAGAAGGAGGCCCGCTCCGGGCAGCTCGACCCGGAGCTGTTCACCGTCTTCGTCGAGGCGGAGATTCCGCGCAAGGCGCTCAAGCGCTGATGGCCCGGTCCCCTCCTCCAGGATGAGGAGAGGACCTGGGGCTTCATCTCAGCGGATGGTGTGCAGGCGCAGGCTGTTGATCTTCCCGGGCTGACCCACGGGCGCGCCGAAGACGATGACGATGCGGTCACCCTGGCGAGCGAGCCCCCGCGCGAGCAGCTCCTCCTCCACGCGGCGCACCATGGCCTCCGACTCCTGGATGGGCTCCAGCACGCGCGGCACCACGCCCCACACCAGCGAGAGGCGGCGGCGCACCTCCTGGTTCGGGCTGAACGCGATGATGGGCACCGACGGCCGGTAGTGCGCCAACAGGCGCGCCGTCACACCCGACAGCGTGAACGCCGCGATGAGCGACGCGTTGCTCGCCTTGGCCGCCTCGCACGCCACGCGCGCGATGACGTCCGGGAAGTTCACCTGCTGCCCGAACGGCATCTCCAGGCCGCGCATCAGGTGCTGCGAGCGCGAGGACGACTCGGCCGCCAGGATGATGCGCTCCATCATCTGCACGGACTCGATGGGGAACTTCCCGCTGGCCGTCTCGCCGGAGAGCATCACCGCGTCCGCGCCGTCGTACACGGCGTTGGCCACGTCGCTCGCCTCGGCGCGGGTGGGCCGGGGGTTCTCGATCATCGAGTTGAGCATCTGCGTGGCCACGATGACGGGCAGGCCGCGCAGGTTGGAGCGCCGGATGATGTCCTTCTGGACGGCCGGCACTTCCTCGGGAGGAATCTCCACGCCCAGGTCGCCACGCGCGACCATCACGCCGTCTGTCTTGTCGAGGATGGCGTCGAGGCGGGCAATCGCCTCGGGCTTCTCCAGCTTGGAGATGATGGGCACCGAGCGGCCCACCTCCGCCATCGCCTGCCGGGCCGTGTCCAGGTCCGACGGCTGGCGCACGAACGACAGCGCGATGTAGTCCACGCCGGCCTTCAGGCCGAACACCAGGTCCTCGCGGTCCTTCGGGGTCAGCGCCGCCGCGCGCACCGCCACGCCGGGCAGGTTGATGCCCTTGTTGTTCTTCAGCGTGCCGCCGTGGATGACCTCGGTCTTGATGAGCTGCTGCTTGTCCGTCTCCAGCACGCGCAGCTCGAGCAGACCGTCATCCAGGAGGATGCGGTCGCCGGGGTTCACGTCCGCGGCGAGGAACGGGTACGTGGTGGACACGATTTCATCCGTGCCCTTCACGCTCTCATCCGTGGTGATGTGGAAGACGCCGCCGTTCTTCAGCTCGGTGCTGCCGGTGATGAAGCGGCCCGTGCGAATCTTCGGCCCCTGGAGGTCGCCCAGGATGCCCACGGCCTTGCGAACCTTCAGCGAGGCCGCGCGCAACTTGTCGATGTTCTCCTGATGCTGCTCGTGGCTGCCGTGGGAGAAGTTGAGGCGGGCCACGTCCATTCCGTTTTCCAGCAGCGCCTCCAACATCTCTTGGCTCTGGCTGGCGGGACCGAGGGTGCAGACAATCTTCGCTCGTCGCATAGAGCCCGCGAGGATGGGTGCAGCCACCGACGGGGTCAAGCACGCAACGAGCGGCCTCCGCTCGGTAAAACGGTAAATGAGCCTGCGGGCAGCAGAGCCTTCAACCGCGCAACAGCACACCCAGGTTCTCGCGCTCCCAACGCAGCGCAGCGGTGTAGTGCGGATACGTCCGCTCGCGCTCCCGGAAGGCTCTCGGGTGATGCACGCGGCGCCCGCCTCGTCCCGTGCTGGGGAAGAGCTGGTGGAGCATCTCGTGGAAGACGATGAACTCCACGAAGAAGGCGGGCACCTCGGGCCGGTCCAGCGCGGGGTGGATGCGAATCTCGCGCGTCTGGTGGTCGTAGACGCCCAGGCGGATGGACTTGCGGCGACGGCGCGGCGGCATGCGGCCCCAGCCGATGCGCGCCTGGATGTTGCTGCCGAAGAAGGTCGCGTTGACGGAGTGGAACATCGCCTGGAGGTCGAAGCAGCGCCCGAGCGGATTGAGTTCGGCGTCTGACTCGCGGCGCATCTGGCGGATGCGCGGCTGCTGCCCGCGGATGTAGTCGTCCAGCACGCCGCCCGCGCTGCGGTGGCCGCGGCCCGCGTAGTCCGCCACCGCGCGCACCACGGGCTCGGGCGCGTCCAGGAACATGTGGTGGAGCCGGAGCTGGAGCGCGCTCGAGCCGCGGCGGAAGGACACCATGGTGGAGCGGTTGTCCGTCACCGCCAGCCGCACGGGCATGCCCAGGTCGGCGCTCAAGCGATAGGCGAGGGTCTCGGCGCGCGTCCACAGCTCGTCGCGTGTGGAGGTGAGCATGCGGGGCGCTTCCTCGGGCACGCGGTGACGCGGCGGCAGCGGCGCCGGTGTCCGAGGCTCGGGCGTGGCAGGGGCCGCGGCGCTGCGGGCCGCCGCGGAGAGGCCACGCGGGAAGAGGGACATCTGACGGGTGTGCTCGGGCGTCACGCGAAGGGCATCGTACCCGCCACCCCTCGGGACTCAAGGCCGACGACTCTCGCCCGCCTGCCCTCCGTCAGCCCGTCAACCGCGCCCGCCAACACCGGCCCGCAGACGTCAGGAAGCGGAAGGCTCGCCGTGACGGGACTTCAACAAGCGCTCCAGTCGCTCCGGCTCCATGCGCACCACGAAGGTCTTCTCGCGCGAGTACGTCACCGAGCCTGGCGCCCCGCCCTTCGTCTTGCGAACGAACTTCACCGGCACATAGCTCACCTCGCCGCGCGGCTCGCCCTTCGCGCCGGAGTGGTGGAGCGCCAGATGCGCGGCATCCAACAACACCTCTTGTGTGGGCTCGCCGCTGCGCTCCAGCGGAATCACCACGTGGCTGCCCGGCACGCCCCGCGCGTGCAGCCACAGGTGCCAGGGCCGCGCCACCTTGAAGGTGAGGGCGTCATTGTCCTCGGAGCCGCGCCCCACCCAGATGCGCGCGCCGCCGTGGCCCACGTACTCCTTGAAGGGCCGGCCCACCGCCGTGCCGTCCTCGCCGGACGCCACGTGGAGCACCTCGGCCTGGGCCAGGAGGGCCGCCTCGTCCATCTGTTCAATCTGAGAGAGCGCCTCCTGCGCGTGCGCCACCTCGCGCGACAGCTCCGCCTCGCGGTGTCGCGCCTGCTCCACGCCGCGCTGCAGGCGCCGGTACTGATGGAAGCGCCAGTCCGCCTCCTCCTTGGGGCCGCGCTTCGGGTCCAGCTTCACCCGCACCTCCTCCACGCCGGACTCGGTGTAGGCCGTGAGCGTCACCTCGGTGACGCCGCGCTTGAGGCGGTGGAGGTTCTGCGCGAGCAGCTCGCCCACTTTCCGATGCTCTTCGGACTCGGGGCCACGCGCCGCCTCCGCGCGGACCTTCTCCAGCGTGCGACCGGAGCGCTTGAGGCGCGCGCGGTACGGCTGCGCCAGTCGGCGGCGAATGGTCTCGGCGCGACTCGCCTTGTCCTTCTGTCCCAGCAGTCGCTCGGAGGACTCCAGCAGCGGCAGGGCCGCCTCTGGGTCCGGCGTGAGCCGGGAGGGTTGCGCGCGTCCCTTCGCGAGCGACTCAGCGGAGACGGGCTCGGGCGGAGTCCACGTCGCGCCCGGGTGGAGCGAGCGGCGCTGCGCGAAGCCCTCGCCGGAGAGCATCAGCACGCGGCCACTCTCGCTCAGCAGGACGATGCCACCAGGCGCGCCTACCTCCAGCACCAGGCGACGGCGCGCGTCCTCGCGAGCGAAGTCGAACACGGCCACCCGCTCAGCCTCCATCCAGCGGGCGCCCTCGAGCTTGAAGCCCGTCAGCTCCTGGCGCAGCCAGCGCTGGAAGGGAGCGGGCTCTCCCGGGGTGGGGAAGCGATCAGCCGCCACGGAGACGCGCGCCAGGTCCCCTTCCGCGCACAGACACAGGAGGTGGGAGCGACCGGGGACCCTCAGCTCCACGTACAGCAGGCGGGGCAGCGGGCACCACGCCTTCTGCGCCACCGACCCGACGAGCCGCTCCGCTACCTCCGTCAGAACCTGCTCGAACTCGACGGGACGCAGCGACATGGGGCCCTCCGGAAAAAGAAAAACGGCCCGGCGGATTCCGCCGAGCCGTTCACCGGACGTCAATCGCGTCCGAAGATGACGCCGTGCTTCAGCCCTCGGTGGGGGCCGGAGCCGACGAAGCCGACGAGGCGCGCTTGCGAGCCGGCGCCTTGCGGGCCGTCTTCTTCGCCGTCTTCTTCGCCGCGCCCTTCTTCGCCGTCTTCGCGGCGGTGGTCTTGCGGGCGGTCTTCTTCGTCGCGGTCTTCTTCGACGCGGTCTTCTTCTTCGCGGACTTCTTCGCGGCCATCGGAACCCTCCGTTCAGGTGATTGGCCCGCGCATGGCGAGCCCTGCACTCGCATTAATGGAAGTGAGTGCTTGAAGTGAATGGTACGGGCGACATGCCAGTGTGTCAACGCATGGTGATGTATCGCATCGCGGGGCGAGGCCGATTTCTCGGCTTCGGGCGCGTCCAACGCGCGGAGTGGGCACTCGCGAGGCCCGCGCCAAACGCGCGCGAGGCCGATTTTCCGGCCCCGGACGCGTTGGGCACCGCGCGCGCGGCGCACTGTCCGCTGTCGCGCATCTGCGCTGCATGACGCCGCGCTTTCCCCCGCGTTGGGCGAGGCCGTAGGGTCCGCGCCCAGCATGAGCGTCCACGCGCAGACCTTCCCCGAGCACTTCACCTTCGGCGTCGCCACGTCGGCGTACCAGGTGGAGGGCGGCATCGAGAACGACTGGGCCGAGTGGGAGCGGGCCGGAAAGTTGAAGGAGCCGCACGCGCGATGCGGCCCCGCGGTGGACCACTGGAACCGCTTCGAGGAGGACTACGCCCTGGCGCGCGCGGTGGGCGCCACGGCGTTCCGCATCTCGCTCGAGTGGGCGCGCGTGGAGCCCGAGCCGGGCCGCTTCGACGAGGCGGCGCTGGAGGCCTACCGCGAGCGGCTCTCGCGGATGCGCGCCCACGGCCTGCGGCCCGTCGTGACGCTGCACCACTTCACGCACCCCACCTGGTTCGCCCGCCTGACGCCGTGGCACCTGCCCGCGAGCGTGGAGGCCTTCCGGCGCTACGTCCGCCGGGTGGCGCCGCTCCTGGAGGGACTCGACGCGCTCGTCATCTCCTTCAACGAGCCGATGGTGCTGCTCTTGGGCGGCTACCTCCAGGGCGCCATTCCGCCGGGCATCGCGGACGGCCCGCGCACCATGGCGGCGATGGAGAACCTGGTGCGCGCACACGTCGCCGCGCGCGAGGAGCTGCTCGAGCGCCTGGGCCGGGTGGAGCTGGGCATCTCGCAGAACATGCTGGCCTTCGCGCCGGACCGCTGGTGGCACCCCATGGACCGCGCCCTGGTGCAGCTGAGCGCCCAGGCCTACAACCACGCGTTCCACGAGGCGCTGTCCTCCGGGAAGCTGCGCGTCAGCATGCCGGGCGTGGCCTCCACGCGGGTGGACATCCCCGGCGCGCGCGACTCGGTGGAGTTCGTGGGCGTCAACTACTACACGCGCGCGCACCTGCGCTTCGTGCCGCGCCCGCCGTTCATCGAGTTCAAGTACCGGGACCGGCGCGAGCGGGGCTACACGGACATCGGCTGGGAGGACTGGCCCGAGGGCTTCCTCCAGATTCTGCGCGAGGTGCGCCGGTACGACCGCCCCGTGTGGATTACGGAGAACGGCATCGACGACCGCGGAGGCCAGCGCCGGCCGAGCTACATCCATGCACACCTGGCCCAGGTGCTGGCCGCGCGGGCCGAGGGCGTGGACGTGCGCGGCTACCTCTACTGGAGCCTGCTCGACAACTTCGAGTGGCTGGAGGGCTGGGGGCCGCGCTTCGGCCTGTACCACGTGGACTTCCAGACGCTGGAGCGCCGCCCCACCCCCGCGTGCGACTACTACCGCGCGGTGGCCACCGGGCGGCGGCTCATCGCCCCCGGCGAGGTCGCTCAGCCGAGCGCCGCGCGGTAGTCCACGTCCTGCTCCTCGTCCGGCGGCGCGGCGTCCACGTCCGCGCGCACGAAGAAGCGGGCCACGGCGGCCTCCACCTCCGCGGGCGTATCGAGCTGGTTCACCTCGGCGCGGAAGGCCGCCGCGCCGCTCAGGCCGTGGGCGTACCAGCCCAGGTGGCGGCGGAAGGAGCGCGCCGCGCCCACCGGGTCTCCCACGAAGGCCACGTGCTCGCGGAAGTGGGCCAGCACCAGCAGGCAGCGCTCCTCAGGCGTGGGCGGCGGGCCTCCGGCCAGCTCGCGAAATATCCACGGGTTGCCCAGCGCGCCCCGGCCAATCATCACGTAGTCGCAGCCGGTGCTCTCGCGCATGCGGCGGGCGTCCTCGGGCGTCTTCACGTCCCCGTTCCCGATGATGGGCAGCGTGGGGAAGTGGCGCTTCAGGTCCGTGATGCAGCTCCAGTCCGCCCGGCCCGAGTAGCCCTGCTCGCGCGTGCGCGGGTGGATGGCCAGCGCCGCGCAGCCCGCCTCCTGGAGCGCCTCGGCCACCTGGAGGTAGTTGAGCGTCTTCGCGTCCCAGCCAGAGCGAATCTTGCAGGTGACGGGCAGGCCCGTGGCCTCGCGAATGCGCCGGACGATGTCCGCCGCCCGGGGGATGTCGCACAACAGGCCGCTGCCCGCCCCGTTGCGCGTCACCTTCTTCACCGGACAGCCCATGTTGATGTCGATGACCTGCGCGCCGTGGGACTTGCCCACCTGGGCCGCGAGCGCCATGGCCTCCGGGTCGCCTCCGAAAATCTGGAGCGAGTAGGGCCGCTCCACCTCGGGGTCGAAGCGCAGGTACTTGAGCGTGCGCTGGTTGGCGCGCATGAGCCCCTGGGAGCTGACCAGCTCCGTGGGGCACAGGGCGGCGCCCAGGCGGAAGGCGATGACGCGGAAGGGCCGCTCGCTCACCCCGGCCATGGGCGCGAGGATGTACGGGTTGGGCAGGGCGTAGGGACCAATCGGCAACATGGAGGCGGGGGAACCTAGCGGATTGACCCCCGGGTTGCAGTGGACGAGCAACGGACTGCGCGCACGGTCCCCAGCGGTTAAGGTCCCTCGCCATGTTCCGGTTTCGTCTCGGGAGCATTCCCGTCGAGGTTCAGCTCACCCACCTGATGTTCTCCGCGGCGCTCGCCTACCAGTCGCTGCCCACCGCGGGCCGCGGCTCCACGGCGGCGGGCTGGCTGGGGGAGCGCCTCATGGACCCGCAGGCGCCGGGCTACGGCAGCGCCGTGCTCACCTACGTCCTCTCGTGGATGCTCATCGTCTTCGTGTCGGTGCTCGTGCACGAGCTGGGGCACGCGGTGGTCTTCCGCCTGTACGGCTACCAGCCGCGCATCTCGCTCGTCTTCCTGGGCGGGGTGACGGACCCGCACGCCACCGCGCCGCTGCCCTGGCACCGCGAGGTCTTCAGCAGCCTGGCGGGCCCCATGGCGGGCCTGGGCCTGGGGCTCGCGTGCAAGGCGGTGCTCGGCTCCTTGGACACGGTGCCGCCCGCCGCGTACTTCTTCCTCCAGCACTTCTTCGAGGCCAACGTCTTCTGGGCCGTGCTCAACCTGCTGCCCGTGCCGCCGCTGGATGGTGGACACATCAGCACCGCGGTGGCGACGCGCGTGTTCGGGCGCAGGGGCCTCCTGGTGTCTGGCGGACTGTCGCTGCTGCTGTGCCTGGGCGTCGTGGCGCTGAGCTGGGCGCGCGGTGGCGGCCTGTTCCTCACCTTCCTCTTCGCCATGTTCGGCTTCCGGGCCCTGCGCATGGTGTCCGTGGGCCTCAAGGGCGACACCGTCCGCCTGGAGGAGGCCGAGATGCAGGCCCTGCTCGACGCGCGCGAGGCCCTGGCCGCGGGGCGCTTGGATGACGCGCGCCGGCTGGGCCACTTCGTCCTGGAGAGCGAGGCGCTCACGCCCACGCACGCCAGCCGCGCCCACCATCTGCTGGGCTGGGTGGCGCTGAAGCAGGGCCAGGGCCGCGTGGCGCTGGACCACTTCTCCCAGGTGCAGGCCCATCCCCAGGTGGAGACGCACGCCATGGCCGCGGCGCTGTCCCTCATCGGAGATGAGCAGAAGGCCGTGGCGGCGTGGGAGCTGGCGTGGCGCGAGACGGGGGACCGGACCGTGCTGCACGAGTTCGCCGGCTCGCTCATCCGCATGGGCAAGGTGCAGGAGGCGCTGCGGCTCCCCCAGGTGGAGCCCGCGGCCGCGTTCCAGTGCGCCGAGCGAGCGCTCTTCATCCGGGGCGCCTACTCGGAGGCGGCGGCGGTGAGCGAGGCCGCGCTCGAGTTCGTGCCGGACCCCGGCATCGCCTACGACGCGGCCTGCGCCTTCTCCCGGGCCCGCAACGTCGCGGACGCCGTGCGCCTCTTGCGGCGAGCAAGCGAGCTGGGCTTCCGAGACGTGGCCTACGCGGCGTCGGACGAGGACCTCGCGCCGCTGCACGGACACCCCGCGTTCGAGGCGTGGCTGTCGGAGCTGCGCGAATCTCGCGCGTCCTGACAGCGGAGTGACAGGAGCACGCGTTGATGCGGTGGATGGCTGGGCCCCTCGTTCCGCCCGGCCCCTGAGGTCCGCTTGCACACGCAGCCCCCTTCCGCAGCAAGGGCCCCCATCGAGCGCATCAACTGGCTCGGCTCCATCCCCTTCTTCGCCGTCCACCTGATGTGCCTGTTCGTGCTCCAGGTGGGCGCGAAGCCCGTGGACGTGGCGGTGTGCCTGGCGCTGTACGTCGTCCGCATGTGGGCCATCACCGCGGGCTACCACCGCTACTTCGCGCACCGCGCCTACAAGACGGGCCGCGTCTTCCAGTTCCTCATCGCCCTGGTGGGCACCTCCGCCGCGCAGAAGGGCCCCCTCTGGTGGGCGGCCCATCACCGGCACCACCACCGGTACTCGGACCAGCCCGAGGACGTGCACTCGCCCCTGCAGCGAGGGTTCTGGTGGAGCCACGTGGGGTGGATTCTCTGCGACAAGTACGTGGAGACGCGCATGGACGGCATCAAGGACTTCGCGCGCTTCCCGGAGCTGCGGTGGCTCAACCGCTACTACCTCGTGGCGCCGACGCTGCTGGGCATCGCGCTCTTCTTCCTCGGGGGCTTCAGCATGCTGGTGTGGGGCCTCTTCGTGAGCACCACGCTGCTGTTCCACGGCACCTTCACCATCAACTCGCTCAGCCACATCTTCGGCAAGCGCCGCTACCGGACGTCCGACACCAGCCGCAACAACTGGCTGCTGGCGCTCCTCACGCTCGGCGAGGGGTGGCACAACAACCACCACTACCACCAGAACACCGCCAACCAGGGTTGGTTCTGGTGGGAGGTGGACTTCAGCTACTACTCGCTGAAGGTGCTCTCGTGGCTGCGCGTGGTGGAGGGCCTGCGCCTGCCGTCCGAGGCCGTGAAGTACGGCTTCCGCAAGTACACCCCGGAGCAGCAAGCCGAGCTGAATGCCCCCACCCGCTTCTGGGGCGCGCTGGCGGCTCGGCGCAAGGACGCCGAGGACAAGGTCCGCGAGGCCCTGGCCGCCGCCGCGGAGCACCTCCCCACACCCGCGCCCACTCCCGAGGCGCTGGCCGAGCGGCAGTAGGCCCTCCCGCCATCCGCACCCCGCCGCGCTCCTCCCGAACGAGGCTCCCGGATAGAGTCCGCGCGCCGTGACGCCGCCCTCGCTGCAACCCGAAATCGAGCCCGTGCGTACCGGGAAGGTGCCGGTCCGCGCGGGTGCGGCCGACGAGTCCGATGAGGCGTTGATGGCGAGGTTCTGTCAGGGAGAGGCCGCGGCGTTCGATGCGCTCTTCCTGCGCTATTCGCGCCCCATCCACGGCTACCTCACCCGGGTGACGGGCAGCCCGGCGGTCGCGGAGGACCTGGCGCAGCTCACGTTCCTGTCCCTGGTGCGCGCGCGGGGCCGCTTCCAGGTGGGCGCGCGGGTGAAGCCCTGGCTGTACGCCATCGCGACCAACGCGGCGAGGGACCACCAGCGTCGCGGTCGCCGCCCCGAGGAGCTGACCTCCGAGGGCGAGCTGCCCAGCACCATCCCCGCCGACCTGCCGGCACCGCGCGACGCGGGCCTGGAGCGCACCGTTCAGCACGCCCTCGCGCAGCTGCCAGAAGGGCAGCGCCTGCCCATCCTCATGCACCGCTTCGAGGGCATGGGCTTCGCGGAGATCGCCGAAGTGCTCGGCCTCACCGAGAGCGCGGTGAAGGTCCGCGCGCACCGGGGCTATGCGCGGCTGCGCGAACTCCTGGCCGCCCTGCGCGACGAGGTGTCGCCATGACGCCCGAGTGCGAGCAGGTCCTGGACCTGTTGGGCGAGCCCCTCCCCGCCCCGCTGGCCGCGCACGCCGCCGCCTGTGCGGACTGCCGTGCGCTGATGGAGGGCTTTGGCGCGTTGGAGGCGCCACCTTCACCGACACCTCCGACCTTGGAGTCCGCGCGGCGGCTCGCCCTGGCGGAGCTGGCCGCGAGCCCTCGCCCCACGCCGTGGTGGCATGAGCTGGGTCTCCTGCTGGCCGTGGACGCCGCCGTCATCGCGGCGGGGCTGCTGGCGCTGGGGCGCAAGGGGCTCGTCCTCAACGCCGCGCCCGCTCCGGTGGTGGTGGCCCTGGCGCTGCTGCTCATGCTCGTCGTGGGCGGTGGCGCGGTGCTGGCGCTGGCGCCCCTGCGCCGTCCTCGACCGTGGGTGGCCTTGGGCGTGGGCGTGGCGGGGCTCGCGGTGGCCCAGGTGCTGTGTGGCTCGGGCCTGTCGCATCGGCCGTTCCTGTCCGGAACGCTCATCTGCCTGGGCCTGGAGGTGGGGATGTCCGTGGCGCCGCTGGCCGTCGCGCTGGTGCTGCTGCGGCGCTCGGCCTTCACCCTGGGGCGCGCGCTGGCGGCCGGACTGTCCGCCGCGGGAGCGGGCCTGCTGGTGCTGCACCTGCACTGCCCCAATGGAACGGTGGCGCACGTGCTGTGGGGCCACGTGGCGCCCTGGCTCGCGCTGGCGGGCCTGGCGGTGCTCGTGCGCTCGCGGCTCGGTTCACGCAGCTACGCGCCGTGAGCCCGGGGCGACTGGGTTCGCTCCCGGGGCTCCGGCGTTCCGTCAGAGCTGCTGGAGCGCTTCCTGCGGGAAGGCGCGCGCGTCCACCTTCGGGTACCACGCCTTCACCTTGCCATCCGGCCCGATGATGACGCCCACCCGGCGCGCGTTGGCCGCCGAGGCATCGTCCGCCGCGCCATAGGCCAACCCCACCTTGCGGTCCGTGTCGCAGAGCAGCGGGAAGTTGAAGTCGAACTTCCGCGCGAAGGCCTGGTTCTCCTCGGGCGTGTCGAAGCTGATGCCCAGGATGACCGTGTCCTTCTGCTCGTACTTCGGCTTGTGGTCCCGGAAGCCGCAGCCCTCGGCCGTGCAGCCCGGGGTATCCGCCTTCGGATAGAACCAGAGCACCACGTTCTTGCCCCGGTAGTCCGCCAGCCGATGCGTTCTTCCGGTGTGGTCCTGGACGGTGAAGTCCGGAGCCGTGTCTCCTGCCTTGAGCATGCGACGCCTCGCTCGCGTGGCGGCCCGGAGCCCCGCCCCGCCTGGTGTCCGCTGACTCTCCGGGACGCCCCTCGTACCACGCCCACCTCCCCTCTCCGCTGGGGACACCCGGTCGAACTGTGGCGTGGGCGGCAGCCGACCAGCCCGCTCACCAAGTCACTTGAAGCCGAGGTGTTCCTGGCTTAGTGGGAGCACAAATGAACACCGATGAACCTCCGCCGGACCAACGCGCCCGCCTGCGCGCCCTGCGGACCCGCCTCCGCTCGGACCTGCGGCGTTTCACCCATGCCGCGCTCCAAGCCTCCAACCGGCTTCGCCTGCCGGGGCCCTCGGTGCTCCCCATCGCGGGCGCGGTGGTGGGGCTCTACAGCGGACTGGCCGCGGGCATCTTCGCCAACCTCATCGGCGTGGTGAGCGGCGTGGCCTTCGGGGCCGCGGACCTGGCGCACGCGCTGCAACCGGGCTCGCAGCAGCTGCGCTCGCTGGTGGAGGCGTTCTCCCAGGCACGGTGGCACTTCGAATACATGCTGGTGGGCGCGCCGCTCGCGCTGGGCGCCCTGGCGGTGGCGCGAGTCATCGAGCCGGGCGGCCCCCGCGACGAGGTGAAGCGCCGGCTGCGGCTGCTCTCGTTGCTGACGCTGGGCGCCCTGTCGCTCTACTACCCGCTCGTCGCGCTGGCGGCCATCAACAGCGTGTTCGGCCACTCGCACGACCTGCCGAGCTTGCTGCCCACGCTGCCCTGGTGGGTGATGTTGCTGTCCCCCATGCTGGGCGGCCTCGCGGTGGGGCGCCTGCTGAGAGATAGACCGGAGACGCACGGCCACGGCGTCCCCGAGGTGGTCCGCGCGGTGAAGAGCGGCGCCAACATGGTGCCCGCGGACCGAGGGCTGCTGAAGCTCATCGCCTCCGCCATCACCATCGGCAGCGGCGGCTCGGGCGGACGCGAGGGGCCCATCGTCTATGGCGGCGCGGCGTTCGCGTCCACCGTGGGCCGGGTGCTGGGCTTCAGCCGCAAGGAGCTGGCCATCCTGCTGGCGTGTGGGGCGGGCGCGGGCATCTCGGCGTCCTTCAACGCGCCCATCGCGGGCGCGGTGTTCGCGATGGAGATCATCCTGCGCGAGTTCGAGCTGCGCGTGTTCTCGCCCATCATCCTCGCCAGCGTGGCGGGGACGCTGGTGAGCCGGGGCGTCCTGGGCGAGGCGCCCATGATTCACCACGTCGACTACGAACTCATCAGCGGCGCCGAGGTCTTCGCCTACGCGGGGCTGGGTATCGGCTGCGGCCTGTTGGCCTTCACGTTCGTGCGCATGCTGCACGGGGTGGAGCACTTCTTCCACGGCCGCATGGGGGGACGGCTGTCCCCGTGGCTGGGTTCCCGGCCGCTGTCTCAGCGCGCGGCGTTGGGCGGCCTGTGCGCGGGCCTGCTCGCCATGGTGAGCCCCACGGTGTGGGGCAGCGGGCACGACTACATCAACCTCGCGGCGGTGGGAAAACTGCCCTTCTTCTTCCTCGTCGCCGCGTGCGTGCTCAAGCTGGTGGCCACGTCCATCACCATCGGCTCGGGGGGCTCGGGCGGGACGTTCTTCCCGGCGGCCGTCATCGGCGCCATGGCGGGCGGCGCGTTCGGCACGTTGGTGCACTACCTCTTCCCCGCGAGCACCGGCCCGAGCGGCGCCTACGCCATCGTCGGAATGGGCGGCGCGGTGGCGGCGCTCACCCGAGGCCCGCTCACCGGCATGATGATGCTGTACGAGCTGAGCGGCAGCCACGACATCATCCTGCCGCTCATGGTGACGTGCACCATCGCGTCCGCGCTCTGCCACTACCTCACCGAGCGCAAGGCGCCCAAGGTCGAGAGCGACCAGGACCTGCTCCAGGCCACGCCCGTGCGCGCGCTGATGTCCGAGCAGGTGCCCGTGCCCGCGGGCACTCCGCTGCGCCCGCTGACGGACCTGCTGCTCACCGCCGAGGCGGGCACCCTCCCCGTGCTCGACACCGAGGGCCGCGTCTACGGCACCGTGCAGGTGGAGCAGCTCCGCGAGGTGTGGCGCGACGAGTCCGTCTATCCGCTGCTCGTGGCGAGTGACCTGGCGCGCAAGCTGCCCTCGCTCGCGCCGGACACGGACCTGGCCCAGGCGCTGCGGACGATGGACCAGGAGGACGTGGACGCCCTGCCGGTGAGCCGCGCGCCCGGCGCGGAAACGTGCGGCCTGCTCACCCGCGCCGCCGTGCGCCGCTTCCTCTTCGCGCAGCACACCCGAGCCCACGCGCAAGGGGACGCGCCCATCACTCCAGCGGAGGCCCGCCACTGACCGGTCGCGTCATGTCAGGAACCGGTGCGCGCAGGCATCCTGCGCGCCCATGCCTGACGCCGCCCTGCGCGCCCTCCACGCCGAGCTGTCCTCCCTCCCCCACGATGCCCGCGTGCGACGGATGGTCGAGTTGGGGCGCGGAGCGAGGACGCGAGAGACGGACCGCTCGCTGCTCGACACCCTGAGCCTGGGCTCCGCCTACGAGCGACGGCTCGCGCTGGTCGCCCAGTTCACCTGGAAGGACGGAGGCCGCGTGCTCCGGGCCACCGCGGATGTCTCCTCCCGCATCCGGGCCCTGGCGTTCCTGCTCGTTCCGAAGGTCTGTGACGACCTCCAGGCGCTGGAGGCTCTCAAGATGGCGCACGCAATGCGCCGCGAGGGGCAACTGCTACTGGGCCTGGTGAAGCGACAGCGCCAGAGCGTCGTCGATGCGTACCTCGACTGGTTGACGACCCAGCATGGCGTCCATGGGTTCGCCGATGTCGTCCCCCTCGCTTCCGCCGTGGGACTCCGCAAGCATCTGCCCCGCGCGCTGGAGCGGCCGAGCCGCCGCTTCTGGGCGAGACTGGCGCGCTTCGCTCCCACCGCCTTGAGTGACGTGCTCGCCGAGCAGCTCCGCGCGGTGGAGGGCGTGCCGGATCCGGTGACGCGCCAGCTCCTCGACACCTATCTCGCGCGCATCGCGGACCAGGCACCCACGGCGGGCCTCACGCTCGCTGACCTGCTTCTGTCCCGTGGCGTCCATCTGTCCGCGCCGACCTGGAGGCGGCTGGCGGAACATCAGCCCGTGCAGACCGTTGCACTCCTCCAGCGGCATGCGGCCGTTCCCACTCCGGCCGGTATCTTCGCGCGCCGCGCGCATGCGCTGGACGTCGCGGCCCTTCAGTGGCTGGTCATGAATCAGCCCGCTTCACTGGGCGACGCGAGGCTCCTGCTCGAAAAGCTCCCCGAGACCGTTTGCGTCGCCGTCGCCGAGGCCTGGTGCGCCGCGGTGGAACTCGCGCCGGCATGGGGCACCCACTTGCTGAAGCGGATTCCTGAGGGCGCGGAGCGTGACCGCGTCTACGCGCGCTGGAGCCGCGCGATGCAGAACGCCGACGGCATCGTCGCGCTCGAAGCGCTGGACGCCCTGCCCGAATCCCTGAGGGAGCGAGAAGCGCGCCGCCACATGCGCGATGTCGTCGCGCTGGAGCCGTCACCGCAAACTCGCATTCCCTATGCGTGGCTGCTGCCCTGGGACGAGGCGTTGGACGTGCTCCAGCCCTACCTGGGTCACCCCGAGGGTTCGGTGCGAGGACTGGCTTTGGCGGCGCTCCTGTCCATCCCCAGCCTGCGTCCGGACGCCCCCGAGGTGGTGGATGCCGCGCTGGCGATGATCCTCTCGAGGAAGAACGAGCAGGACACCGTGCGGCGCGTGATGTTGCACCTGCCCACGAGCTGGCCCCGCAGGGCCTTCCGTCCCGAACACACGAAAGCCATCGGTCAGATTCTGCGGGACGCGCTCGACGCCGCGGACCTCTCCTATCAGGCCGCGTTCAGCGCCGAGCAGCTCCTCATCCGCACCTTCCGGCTGGATGCCGAGTGGGGCGCGCGCTGGCTGGGCACCTTCATCAAGGAGCGTGGTGGCATCGAGGAGCCGAACCTGGGCGAGCACCTCTCCGATGAGGACCTACGCCTGACAGCACCGCAATTGCTCACGATCGCTCGCGCATGGTCCAAGCGCGGACGCGGCGAAGCCATGCTCGGACTTGCCTCGAGCCTGGGCTCACGCATCGCGCTCGTCGCGGGTCTGCAAGAGCTGCTCGAGTCCGTGCGCGACACCACCCGTTCATACGTGTTGGCACTCGGCCTCACGCGCGGGATGGCGAAGAACGACCGTCCCCGCTTCGAGGCGAGTCTGGGCGCGACGATGCGGCGCTGGTTCGACCAGGGTTGGGAGCAGAACATCGTCGAACTGGCATCGAGCGAGCCGAAAAGCCAAGCCCTCCACCCGGAGCTGATCGCGGGCTTGGAGCGCGTTGCCCTGCACCTGGGCAACCACTCGGAGAGCGCCCTGATGGCGATGCGGCGCTTCGCGGTGCAGTCGTTCGACATGCTGGTCCCTCGCCTGCTGAAGCAGGATGCCAGCACCATCCAGTTCTCGGTCGTCCGCGACCACTTGCACAGGCGGAGGCAGGACCTTCTGGGGCCGTACCTGGACGGCCCGGTCATCCACGGCAAGTTCGCCACGGGCACGACGCGATGGCTGCTGCCCTTCGATGCGGACTTCTTCCGATGGACCGAGGCGCAATGCACCGCATACTCGCGCGCGCTCGCGGAGGTGTGCGCGGATCCGGAGCGCGACACGCCGGCATTGCTGACCGCGGTGACTCGGATGGCCGCGCTCGACTGGGCGCCCATGGAGGGCCTGTGCGCCCTGGTGAACGACTCACGGCCGGTGGTGCAGGAGCGTGCCCTTCGGGTGATGGCGCGTTGTGACCAGGGGCAGGGGGCGCCCACGCTGGTGCGCAGTCTGGAGGGGAGCCTCGCGCGCATCGCCATCTATGGCCTGCGCCGCGCCTTCCATGGCATGCCTCCCGCGCGGGTGGTGGCGCTGCTGGCGGATGTTCCGCTGACGAAGGTCACCGTGGCCAAGGAGGTGGTGCGCCTATTGGGAGAGATGCGCTCGGACGCCGCCTATGCGCGCCTCGTCGAACTGGATGCGCAGCCGCTTCACCGCGATGTGCGCATCGCCTTGCTCCGCGCCCTGTGGGACCACCTGGACCGCGAGCCGACCTGGGGAATCTTCGAACGCGCCGCCACGGGCAGCGACATGGTCATGGCCACGCGCGTGGGAGACATCCCGGCCGACCGACTCACTGCCGAGACCGACACGCGCCTGTCCGCCGTCCTCGCCCTGGTGCTGGCGCGGCCCGAGCCGGAGGCCCGCATCGAGCTGCTTCAGCGCGCTCCCTTCTTGGCCATACGCGACCGCGCGCACGTCTTCCTGGATGCCTGCGGAACGCGGATCGCCTCGCCTTATGACATCGAGGTGCAAGCCGCGACGACCGCGCTGCTCACCCGGAGTGACGAGCGCGTCATCTCGCGGCTGGAGCCGCACTTGAGGGCAGTGCTGTCCGACCGGCGCGCGCTCCAAGTGGCGACGAGCCTGGTCCTCACGGACATGCGAGAATGGCGTCCCGTGTTCACCGAGGCCGCGCGCATCGCCGAGCGGGTCGTCAGCGAGGACCCTCGGCTCGTGGCGCTCCGCGTGCGTTGTGCCGCGGCGGGACTGGAGCCGCTGGACTTCGCCGCGCGCATCGCGGAGCTGGGGGAGGCGGGCCTGCTCGACGCCAACGCGCAAGCGGCCTGCCACGCCGAGGTGGAGCGGCTCCCGCTCGAAGCGCTGGACTCGGTGGGTGCGCGGCTCCGCGCCAGCTCCAGCGCGGAGGCCCGGCGCGTGGCGCTGGGGTGCCTCGTGCGCGACGCCGGGCCTCGGCGCGGATGGACGCCCGAGAAGCTCGCCGCGCTCGAGACGCTCCAGGCGGACCCGTCGCCGCTCGTGTCGGGAGCGGCGCAGTTCGTGTTCCCGCCCCGTGAGCTGGCCGCGCACGCTCGGCTGGGCACGCCGAGCGACTGACCCCGCCCGGGGCATCGCGCCTTGCGCAGCGGACATCTGCGCCGAGCAACGGACCTCGCGCGAGTCAGCTCGCCTTGCGCGCGGACACCTGCCCCGAGCGACGCCGCGTCGGCGCCACCTCCGATGGCACGCCGGGCCCCATCCGGTCCGGCAGCCACGCCACGGAGTCCGGCAACGTGGCGGGCTTGCGCTTCGCGGGAGACTTCCGCCCCGACTTGCGCGCCACGGACTTGTGCTTGCGCGTGGGCGCAGGCCACACCGACACATCCAGCCAGAACAGCATCCACAGCATCACGTCCTCCACGGGCCCCGGACACGCGGGCGCCACTCCAGGGCGCTCGCCCCGGCTACGGCGCATACCTTGCGACGGGGCCGTGACAGCCTCATGTCAGCTATCCGCGAGGCCTGTTCCGCCCGAGGGCATCCCTACGAAATCCTTGTCGCCGGCCCACCCAGCGCGGTGTGCTGACAGCGTGTCCATGCGCGCCGTGACCTCCGCCGCCCTCCCCCTGAAAGACCACGCCCTCGAGGAGGACCCCGAGCTCGAGCGCGCCGCCCTCTTCCACAAGCTGGAGCGCGCCGCCGAGCAGCTCCGCCCCGAGCGGACCGGCGGCATGGACCCATGTGAGGTCCCACTGGCGCGGCTCGGTGTCTATGTCGCGTGGAACCGCGAGCGCTTCCGTCACCTGGACTTCACGCGCCCACTGCTGGCCATCATCTGCCGCGGCCACAAGGAGGTGCAGCACGAGGGCCGCCGCTTCGCGGTCCCCACGGGGAGCGCGCTCGTGTTGCCCGGCCCCATGAGCCTGAGCATCACCAACGTCCCGCACCAAGGGGAGTACCGCGCGTTCGTCATGGACGTCTCGCCCGAGGTGGGTGCCCAGCTCCAGCAGCACCACCCCTCGCTGTGCGTGTCCCCCACCTTCGGCGCCTTCTCCCCGGACAAGCCCCATGTGCTGAAGCCGAACCGCTCGGCGCTCCTGGCCCTGCTGCACTACTGCCAGAGCATCCCCGAGGTGGAGACGCACGCCACCGTGCTGCGGCACCGCCTGGAAGACGTGCTGCTGAGCCTGTCTGTCCAGTACCGCGGCCTGTCCGAGGAGCCCGCGCCTCGCTCCCACTTCCGCCAGGACCCCATCCTCGCCGTGCGCCAGTGGCTCCGCCGAGGACTCGCGGAGACGCCGCGCGCCACGCAGGTGGCCCGGCAGTTCGGCGTGAGCGAGGCGACGCTGCGGCGCCAGCTCTCGTCCCAAGGCACCACGCTGCGCCAGCTCCTGCTGGAGGAGCGCATGTCGCTGGCCCACTCGCTGCTGGCGGATCCCCGGCTGGCCATCGCCGAAGTGGCGCAGCGCTGCGGCTACACCTCGCCCGCGAAGTTCAGCCGCCGGTACCGCCACTGGGCCGGAGTCCCACGCACCCGAGCCCGAGCGGACCGGGCACTTCTTTGAGCGGCGCGGGAACGCGAGCCCGAACGCCATTCCCTATGAGTCCCTCCACGCGCCGCCGACTTCCCGGCGGAGCGCGCCAGGGACTCCCATGCGCACCTCTCACCTCCTCTGCTTCACGCTGCTGCTCGCGGGCTGCGACGACTCGCCGCCGACGACGCCCCCGCCGTCGCTGCCCTCCCCCATCGTCGTCCAGGGCTTCTCCTCGCCCGAGTCCGCGCTTCACGACCCCGAGGCGGACGTCTACCTGGTCAGCAACATGTCGGGGAACCCGCTCGTCGCGGACGACGATGGCTTCATCTCGCGCGTCTCGCCGGACGGCACCGTCCAGAACCTCGCGTGGATTGACGGCCGGAGCGCCGACGTCCACCTCGATGCCCCCAAGGGCATGGCGCTCTCGGGCGACGTGCTCTACGTCTCCGACATCGCCGTCGTGAGGCGCTTCGATCGCCACACGGGTCGGCAGCTCAGCGACATCACCCTCGAAGGCGCCACGTTCATCAACGACCTGGTCAGCGCGCCGGATGGCTCGGTGTACGCGTCCGACATGGGGTATCGCGACAACGGCGGCGCCTTCGAGCCCACTGGCACCGACGCCATCTACCAAATCCGCCCGGACGGCTCGGTGCGCACGGTGGCCAAGGGCGAGGCGCTCGGTCATCCCAACGGCGTCGAGTGGAAGGACGGCTTGCTCGTCGCCACGATGGGCACGGGCGACGTCTACCGGCTCTCCGCCGAGGGCACGCGAAGCGCCGTGCAGCACATGCCGGCGGGGCAGCTCGACGGAATCGTCGCCTTGGCTGACGGACGGGTCGTCCTCTCGAGCTGGGACGCGGGCGACCTGCTCGTGGGCCGAGAGGGCGGCACCTACTCGACCACCGCGACGAAGCAGATGGGGGTCGCGGACATCGGGTTGGACGCGCGTCGTCAGCGGCTGCTGCTGCCCATGCTGCTCGACAACTCGCTGCGCATCGAGACCCTCGACACGGCGCTCGCCCCCGCGCACTGAAGCCTTGCCGCACGGTGCACACCCGGGAGTGCGCCATGCGTCCCGGGGGTCGTGCGCCGGGTGCTCGGCTACTTCGTCCCGGCGTCGCTGGGGCTGAAGGCGGGCGCGGCCGGCTTGCGCAGCGGACACGCGGTGATGGCGCCGGTCGGATCGACGGCGTCACCGCCCGAGTCCACCTTGAGGATCTTCCGCCCCTCGCCCACGGTGAACGTGTAGCGCTTGGCCAGCGACAGCACCGGCATCTTCACGTCGTATGCGCCGACGAGCTTCCCCTCGGGGTCGGGGATGAACGGGAACGGCGCCTTCAAGTCCGTCTTGAAGCGCGTGAGCGTCTCCGCGTCGTCCATGGAGATGGCGAGCACCTGGCCCTGGAGCTTCTCCACCTCGGCGTACCGGTCCTTGTAGGCCGTCAGTTCCTTCGTGCAGCCGCTCGTGAAGGCCTTGGGGAAGAAGGCCACGATGACCGGGCCCTGCTTCACCATCTCCGACAGCGTGTGCACGGCGCCGGTGGTGTCCTTCACCGTGAAGTCCGGGGCAACTTCGCCCACCTGGGGAATGGCCGCGCTGACCAGACCCGCCACGAGCAAGGGAATGAGCATGGCGGGGACTTGAAGGCGTTCCCGCGTGGATTGCAAGCCGGCCCGAGAGCCCTACCCCGCTTCGGCCATGCGGCCCCACACCGAGGCAGCGGCCTCGCGCGCCTGCTCGGCCACCACCGTGGGGTTGACCGACAGCGGCCGGCGCGCCCACACGCGCCACACCCCATCCACCATCACCGCCTCGACGTGGCGGCTGCCCAGCCCGTACACCACGTGCCACGCGAGGTTGCCCGCCGCGAGCGGCGTGGGCGGCTGGTAGTCGAGCACCAGCAGGTCCGCCAGCGCGCCCTCGCGCATGGGCCCGATGGCCGCCTCGAACACCTGCGACGCCAGCCGATGCCCGTTGGTGAGATAGCGCAGCACGTCGATGGGCTGGCCCGCCTCGCGCGAGCGCAGGTAGGCGGCCTGCGCCTCGGCGAAGAGGTCCGCGGAGACGCCATCCGCGCCCAGCGTGGCGCGCGCGCCGAACTTCAGCGCCGGCGCGTAGCCCACTTCCAACCCCTGGTTCGAGCGCGGCGTGTGGACAATCCACGAGCCCGTCGCGATGACCTGCGCGAGGTCCGCCCACGCCAGGTGCCCCACGTGGGCCAGCAGCGTGCGCGGCGAGAGGAGATTCGCGTTCAGCAACCGCGCCACGGGCGAGGCCCCATGCCGCTCCAGGGAGAGCCGCTCGTCGAGCGGGTCCTCCGCCAGCGGCACGTGCAGGCCGGTGCCCGTGGCGTGCAGCGCTTCCGACAGCCCTTGGAACGCGTCATCGGACAGCGTGAAGCTGGGACCCGCGCCCACCTGGCCTCGGAAGCGGCCCTTGGCCTTCTTCGCGAAGCTGACGGTTTCCTCCAAGCCCTCCTCGCGCCCGACCGCGCCCACGCGGTCCGACACCGCGTAGGACAGCACGCCGCGCACCCCGACCTCGTGGAGCCCGCGCGCCAGCCGCACCAGCGAGCCCGCCACCGCCTTCGGAGATGAGTGCAGGTCCAGCAGCGTGGTGGTGCCGCACTGGAGCGCCTCCAGACCGCCCGCGGTGCCGGCCACCTGCACCGCGTCCAGGTCCAGGGCGTTCTCGTAGCGCCAGCGCACTCGCTCCAGGGACTCTTGATAGGTCTCCAGCGCGGGCTGCGGCATGCCCCGACCGAGCATCATGTGCAGCCGATGGTGCGCGCTCACCAGCCCCGGGAAGACGAGCTTGCCGGACAAGGCGACGACCTCGTCATCGGGCCTCGGTTGGAGGTCCGGCCCCCGCGCCGCGATGCGGTCTCCTTCGATACGAAGGTCCACGCGCTCCACCAGCGCGGGTTCCAGCTCGACGACGTATCCACCCTTGAGGACGGTGCCCAACATCCCTCCAGCAGACGCAGCGACTGAGTGCCTGACGGTCCCCGCCCCAAGACCCAAACGGAATGCTCCGACGTTAGCACTCCCCCTGAGCCCTGGCGCGCACTGGAAGGGAGTGCACCCACATGCGGCGCGGCCACGACCCTCGGTGTGCGAAACGTACGTGTCACATCCCCACATCAGGGGGTCGTTTCCGCCCCGGTGTCCCGCCCATCCAAGCCGTGGAGGTGGGACCTCGGTGCGTGTCCGGACACCTGAGCGGGGGCTGATCCACGCGTCGCCACGAGTGAGCCGGGCACTTCCAGGTCGCAGGCGGCGCGCCGGGGAACATGTGGGCATCGCGCCTGCCGACAGGGCGGTCGATCAAGCCGTGCAGAAGGAGATTGGGAAGCGGAGCCGCTGCTACGTAGACTGCCCCCACCGTGGAGCCGTCGGAGCAGAGCCTGTATTGGGTGGGCCGCTACCGCCTGAGCGCGCGCATCGCGACGGGTGGCATGGCCGAGGTGTACCTGGGCCGCCGCATCGAAGAGGACGGGCGGCATGGGCCCGCGGTCGCGGTGAAGCGGTTGATGCCGCATCTCGCCTCGGACCGCCGCATCGTGCAGATGTTCCTCAACGAGGCGCGCATCACCGCGCAGGTGCGCCACCCGCACGTCGTCACCATCCTGGAGCTGGGCATGGAGGGCACCGAGCCCTTCATCGCCATGGAGTTGCTGGAGGGTCGCTCGTTCGCGGAGGTGCGCCAGGAGGCCGCCGAGCGCGGGCAGCGCGTGCCGCTGGGCCTGACGCTGCGGGTGCTCGTGGATGCGTGCCGAGGACTGGACGCCGCGCATCGCGCCGTGGACGAGAGCGGCCGGCCGCTGCGCATCGTTCATCGCGACTTCACGCCCGACAACATCCATGTGGGCACCAATGGCGCGGTGAAGGTCATCGACTTCGGCATCGCCAAGGCGGACGCGCTGGGCTCGGGCACGGAGCCGGGGACGCTCAAGGGCAAGTTCTTCTACATGTCGCCGGAGATGATCGCCGGCCGCTCGGTGGACCACCGCGCGGACATCTTCGCCGCGGGCGTCATGCTGTACGAGCAGCTGTGCGGACGGCGGCCCTTCACGGGGATGAACGCCGAAGAGGTCCTCACGCGCATCGCCGAGGGACGCCCGCGCCCGCCCACCGCGTTCGACCCGTCCGTGCCGCCCGCGCTGGAGATGGTGTGCCTCACCGCGCTCGCGCGCGACCCGGCCGCGCGGTTCGACAGCCTCCAGTCCTTCATCGATGCCCTGGAGTCCATCGGAGGCCAGGCCGAGGTCTCCACGCCCGCGCAGGTGGCGGCCTACGTGGACGTGCTGTTCCCGCCCGGCACCGACCCCAAGCGGCTGGCGCTGCGGCGTGCGCGGCTCGCGGATCCCTCCCACTCGGGGACGCCGCCCAACCAGGGCATCGTGCCCCCCAGCTATGCGGCGACGATCCCCGCCGCGATCCTCCCGCCTCCGGGCGTCGCGGGCTCGCCTCCGCCTGAGCCTGCCACCCCACCGCGCGCGGCGTCGCCCTCGCGCATCGAGGACGCGTCCGCCGGGGAGTCGTCTCGGGGACGCGGCAAGCGTGTGGCGGGGGTCCTGGGTGGACTGTTGCTGGTGGGTGCGCTGGGCGGCGGCGCGACGTGGTACCTCCGCCAGCCAGGCACGCCCCCCACCGAGAAGCTCGCGCTGGCCGAGGCGGCCACCACCCCCGAGACGCGCGTCGCCGCCCTGAGTGGACTGGGGACGGACGCACGCGCGACCGCGGTGGAGCTGGCCCGTGCGAGCGCGCTGTTGCTGGCCTCGGGTGCGCACGCGAAGGCGTTGGAGTTGGCGGAGGCCTATGCCGCGCGCTTCCCGCAGGACGTGGAGGCCCATCTGCTCGCCGCGAGAGCGGCCACCGAGCTGCGCATGGGCAAGCGCGCGGAGCATGCCCTCGACGTGGCGGCCTCGCTGGCCCCCAAGGACCTCCGCGTCCCGCTGGCCCTCACCGAGCTGCGCGAGCGCCAAGGCGATGTGCCGGGCGCACTGGCCACGCTGGCGAAGGCCTATACCCAAGCGCCCAATCACTCCGACGTGGCACCGCGCTACGGGCGCATGCTGTCGCGCGCGAGCCGACTGGACGAGGCCGCGACCGTTCTGTCCAATTGGACGCGCGAGCACGAGGATCCCGAGTCCCTCGCGGAGCTGGGCTTCGTGCGCTTCCGCCAGGAGCGCGTGGACGAAGCCGCGGCGCTGCTGAAGCGAGCGGTGCGAAAGGGGCCACAGCTCGCCGAGGCGCACTACTACCTGGGTGCCATCCTCTTCCGTCAGGGCGACGCGAGCGGCGCCGAGCGCGCCTATCGGGAAGCGGAGCGCCTCGCGCCGCAGGACCCGCGAGCACTGGCCGCGCGCTGCCAGCTCCACGCGCACGCGGGAGACGCCGCCGCCGTGGCCGAGGTCAAGCGAGCCCTCACGGAGCGCTTCCCCGAACGCGCGGAAGCCCTGGCCGCCGAGTGCAAGTCGGGGAACTGAGCGCGCGCCGCGCGCGGGG
The DNA here is from genome assembly GCA_016458225.1 of Myxococcaceae bacterium JPH2. Taxonomy (NCBI): domain Bacteria; kingdom Pseudomonadati; phylum Myxococcota; class Myxococcia; order Myxococcales; family Myxococcaceae; species Myxococcaceae bacterium JPH2. The sequence goes on from JAEMGR010000001.1 coordinate 877,032, forward strand.
GTGACGAGCCCTCGCGACGCAGTCCTCTCGAATCAGCGCCGCGGCATTGGCGGGTGGGGAGCGCGCGACTGGCTCAGCATCCGCGCCGCGACCTCGACGGATTGGGAGTAGGCGGCCCGTTCAGCAACACGCGACCCTCCGGCTCGCCCCTTGTGGGCGGCTGGCGAGAGACAGTGACTTCATGGGCAACGCCCTGTCCCATGTCCGACACGACCTCCTCCGGTTGCATGGGAGTGGTCCACCGCGCACGGGGGCGGGTGCATGCCGGCACGCCAGGAGATAAACCGGAGCCCATGCGAACCCTTCGCACCGCCCTCGTCGTCAGTTTCCTCGGAACCCTGGCCGCGTGCTCCGACTCACCCGGAACACCGGCAGATGCACCGGACTCGGGTGTCGTGCGGAACAACGACGTCGCGCCCCCGGACCGCACGAGCTGCACCGGACTCACCCTGGGCCCTGGCACCGCCGAGTACTCGATTCAGGGCGGAGGCCGGACTCGGCAGTACACCGTGCACGTGCCGCCGGGCTACGACGCCACCAAGCCCACGCCGGTCATCTTCGCGTTCCACGGCTTCACCTCGAACCGCTTGGAGATGGAGCAGCTCACCCAGCTCTCCGCCCTGGGCGACACCGAGGGCTTCATCACCGTGTACCCACTGGGGCTCGACGCGCACGACCTCTTCGGGGTGAGCGGCGTCGATGCGGGCACCACGAGCTGGAACGCGGGCGGTGCGTGCTGCGGGCCCGCGCAGCTCGCCAACGTGGACGACGTGGGCTTCGTGGACGCCATGCTCGCGGACCTCGACACGAAGGTGTGCGTGGATCCGCGCCGCACCTTCGCCACCGGCTTCTCCAACGGGGCCTTCCTCGCGTACCGACTGGCCTGTGAGCGCGCCCAGCGCTTCGCCGCCATCGCGCCCGTGTCCGGCATGGTGGGCGTCGCGCCTTGCTCGCCCTCGCGGCCCGTGCCCGTCCTGCACTTCCACGGCACCGCGGACGCCACCATCGCCTTCGACGGCGGCACCGTGGCCTTCGCCACCGCGCCCTACCCGTCCGCTCCGGACTCGGTGCGGAAGTTCGCCGAACTCAATGGCTGCACCGGCCCGCTCCAGCAGACCTATGCCAAGGGCGACAGCACCTGTGAGGCCTACACCGGCTGCACTCCCGCCAGCGCCACCGCCAGCCTCTGCACCATCCAGGGCGGACTGCACGCGTGGCCCGGCCAGCCGCTCTACAACAATGGCACCCGCGACCTGGATGCCTCGCGCGAGCTGTGGCGGTTCTTCCAGGCCCGGCCTCGGCCGTGACGCTGCACCCGCGCGCCGTCATCATCAACGCGGATGACCTGGGCTACGACCCGGCGGTGACGCGCGGCATCCTCCGCGCCCTGCGCGAGGGCATCGTCACCTCCGCCACCCTCCTGGTGAACACGCCCTGGTCCGCGCAGGCCGCGCGCGACGCGGAAGGGCTGTCCGTGGGCCTGCACCTGAACCTCGCGCGAGGCACGCCCGCGTGGAGCGCCTTCCCCGCCGCGCTCCTGAACGACGGCCTGTTCGACGAGTCCCGAGCCGCCGCGCTGCCACCCGACGTGGTCGAGGCCGAGTGCCTCGCCCAGCTCGAACGATTTCAAAGCCTCGCGGGCCAGCGCCCCACGCACGTGGACGTGCACAAGCACCTGCACCGCCACCCCGACGTGCGGGAGGGACTCATCCGAGCCGCCCGAGCCACCGGGCTCCCCGTGCGCGCGCTCGACCCGACCATGCACCGCGCCTTCGCCGCGCGAGGCGTGGCCTCTCCGTCCCACTTCCTGGGCGAGACGGGCGCCACCGCGCACTGGACGCTGGAGCGACTGGAGGCCACCGTGAACACCCTCCCCGCCGAGGGCATCACCGAGCTGATGTGTCACCCAGGCTTCGCGCCCGAACAGGTGAAGAGTCGCTACAGCGCCCAACGCGAGGTGGAGCTGGCCACGTTTCTTCACCCTCGCGCGAAGCAAGCCCTGGCGCGCGCGGGCGTGACGACGGTGGACTTCCGCGCCCTCACTGCCGAGGCGCGCTGACCGGATCCGCGTCCGCATGGGACGAGCCGGAGGCCGCGCGCCAGCGGGGCTCCAGGGCCAGCACATTGCGAACTCGCGCCACCAGCTCATCCGGGCTGTAGGGGCGCGCGCACAGCGAGGCGTCCTCCTGGGCCCACCACGGTCGCTCGTCCCCGGCCAGGAGGATGGGCACCGGACGGGCGCGCGGCAGGGTGGCGAAGGTCTCCAGGAAGACCCCCACCTGTCCATGCGCGGCGCTGGTGGACAGCACCACCAGGTCCACCGGCAGGTGCGTGGCCCGGCGCAGTGACTCCGCGCCGTCGTGCACCGTGAGCACCTCGAAGCCCTCCGCGCGCAGCACGCGCTCGGCCACCGCCCCCTGGGTCGAGTCCTCGTCCAGCAGCAGCACGCGCCGAGGCAGCCGCTTCACCTCGTGCGGCGGCATGCGGGGCAGGCACACCGTGAAGGTGGAGCCCTCGCCCTCCGCGCTCGTCAGCGACAGCCCTCCACCGTGCATCTTCGCGATGGAGTGGCTGATGAACAGCCCCAGCCCCAGCCCGCCGAAGTTGCGGTGCGACACGTTGCGCGCCCGGTAGAAGCGCTGGAACACCTGGGACTGGTCCGCGCCCGGAATGCCGATGCCTCGGTCCTGCACGTGGATGCGCGCCTCGCCCGCCAGCCGATCCACCTTCACGCCAATGGACTCGCCCGCCGGGCTGTACTTGTGCGCGTTCTCCAGCAGGTTCACCAGCACCTGCTCCAGCCGGTCCCTGTCCCCCAAGACCCAGACGCACTCGCGCGGCACATCCACGGAGAAGGGCCGCTCGAAGGCATGGCGGAAGTGGTCCACCACCTCCGCCACCAACTGCCCCACCTCCAGCGGCGCGAGCTGCAACGCCAGGCGCCCCAGCTCCAGCCGGCTGGCGTCCAGCAGGTCATCCACCAGGCCTCCCAGCCGGTCCACCTGACGCTTGGCCTTGAGCACGCCCCCCAATTCCACCGGCTGTCCCGCGGCGAGCCTCCGCTCCATGGAGTACAGGCCCAGTTTCAGCGGCGTCAGCGGCGTCTTCATCTCGTGCGAGGCGATGGACATGAACTCCTCGCGCACCCGCAGCGCCGCCTGCGCCTCGCGCAAGAGCCGCGCGTTCTCCACCGCCACCGCGAGCTGATTGGCCGCGGCGCTCCACAGCTCCAGCTCGCGCACGGAGAAGGACGTGCCCTGCTCCTTGTAGAGCAGCAGCAGCCCCACCGTGCGGCGCGGCGCGCACAGCGGCACCGCCGCGAAGATGGAGCCCATCGCGTCGCCGTAGCCCCGCTGGATGCCGAGCTGCGGCTGTCGCGTGGCCAGCGCCTGGCGGAACGGATCATCCGCGGGGTCGAACGTGTCTTCCGGCGCCTCCGAGCCCGCCAGGTCCGACACCGCGCCCCGGCGCAGCGGCTGCCCGTCCTCCTCGGAGAGGAACACCTCCGCGCGGCGCACCTGCGCGCAGCGCACCAGCGCCACCACCGCGGCGGCGCAGACGCTGTCCACCTCCAGCGACTCGCCCACCGCGCGGGCAATCTCCTGCACCGCCTGCGAGAAGGCCCCCTCGTCGTCCACCCCCGAGGGCTCCATCACCAGCCAGGAGCCCGCCGGCTCGCCCACCCGCGTGGGCCACACCTGCACGCGCACCTGCCGCAGCGCCCGGGTGATGACGTGCCCGGAATGCGAGTGCCCTTCCCGGATGGCCCGCTCCACGGCGTCCAGGCTCCGGCCGCGCTCCAGCACGTCCAGCAGCCCGCCGCCGGGGCGCAGCTCCACGCCCGTCTTCGCGGCGAAGCCCTCCTCGCACCACTGCACCCGCAGGTCCGGCCCCACGCGCACCATGGCCTGGGGCAGACCCGCGAGGACGTCCTCGATGTCGTGGGGGAGCGGCATGCGCGACGGGAAGGGGGGAGGGGGCGAGCGCTGGATTATGGCTCCTCGGCGGACCGCCGAACTCGCCTCGCGCTCCAATCCAGCGCGTTGGACGTCTCTGGCGTTGGACCGCCAACACACGCGGGGGCTCAGCAGCCAGGGAGCCGACGGTGGGGAAAGGGATGCATTGGCCCATGCGTGTGCTAGACGACAGCCGCATGCCTTCCCAGCCGTCCAAGGACCTCCAGACGTTCCCCAACCCGGCCCCCGAGCGCGACTATGAGATCGCCTTCGACTGCCCGGAGTTCACCTGCCTGTGCCCCATGACGGGCCAGCCGGATTTCGCGCGCTTCACCATCAAGTACGTGCCCGACCAGAAGTGCGTGGAGCTCAAGAGCCTCAAGCTCTACATGTGGGCCTACCGCAACGAGGGCGCGTTCCACGAGAAGGTGACCAACACCATCGCGGACGACATCATCCGCGCCATCCAGCCGCGCAAGCTCACCGTGGTGGGCGACTTCTTCGTGCGCGGCGGCATCGGCACCATCGTCACCGTCACGCACGAGAAGAAGTAGGACGCGAGGGCCCGCGTCGCGGGCTTACTCCTCCGTCTTCTTCATGATGTCGTCGGCGCCCTTCTGGAGCTCTCCGCCCAGTCGGTCCGCCGCCTTGTGCACGTTCTCCAGCTGTCGCGCGGCGGCAGCTTGGGGATCCGTCCGCGCGGGCCGGTTCATCACGTACCAGACGGCGCCCAGCACCACGCCCAGGCCCACCACAAAAGTCACGATGCGTCCCATGGGGATTCTCCTTGTCCCGCCTCAGCGGGTGAGGTGCTGCACGAGCGGCGCCCACTGCGCCTGGGTGAAGTAGAGCCCGGTGCCCGCCGCGGTGACGACGGCCGCCGCCGCCGCGAGCACCCACTTGAGACGCCCTCCCGACGCGCGCGGGCGAGGCGCATCGAAGGCCTCCATCACCCCCAGCTCCTTCTGCGTGAGGTGCGCCAGCGCCTCCGTCTCCGTCAGCTTCTGCCGGAAGCGCAGGAAGGCCACCAGCAGCGCCGCGTGGGACACCTGCACCTCGTGCGCGAGGAACACGTCCAGCTCGCGCCGCATGGCCGCCGCGTCCGGGAAGCGCTCCTCGGGCTTCACCTCCAGGGCCCTGCGGACGATGCGCGCCAGGGGCGCGGGCACGCCCGGCGCCACCTTGTGCAAGGGCGGGTACTTGCCGTCGCGGATCCGCGCGAACACCTCGCCCGCCGTCTTGCCTTGGAAGGGCCGCGCGCCAGTGAGGGCTTCGTAGAGCAGCACGCCCAGCGAGAAGATGTCCGTGCGCGCGTCCAGCGGCGCGCCCGTCACCTGCTCCGGGGACATGTACGAAGGCGTGCCCACCGCCATGCCCTGCTGCGTGAGCGCCTCCAGGCCCACGTCCTTGGCGATGCCGAAGTCCATCAGCTTCACCTCACCGGACTTGGTGAGCATGACGTTGGCGGGCTTGAGGTCGCGGTGGATGATGCGGCGGAAGTGCGCGTGGTCCAGCGCGCTGGCGATGCGCGCGCCCACCACCGCGGCCACGTCCGGAGGCAGCGGGCCTTCCTTGATGAGCGTGTGGAGCGTGGGCCCGTCCACGTACTCCATCACCATGAAGAGGGACTCGCCCTTCTCCACCAGGTCATAGAGCGTGACGATGTTCTGGTGACGGAAGGCGGCCAGCGCCAGCGACTCACGACGGAAGCGCGACACGGCTTCCTTGTCGTGCTGTCCCTCGGGCAGCAGCTCCTTGATGGCCACCTCGCGCTGGAGCATCTCGTGGAGGCCGCGATACACGAGCGCCATTCCGCCTCGGCCCAGCTCGCCGAGGATGCGGTAGGCGCCAATCTTCCGATGACGAACGGGCTTCTCGGCTACGGGCACGGGGCCAGAGGCTACCGATTCGAGCCGCGAGCGTCGATGCCCCGGGCCCGCTTCCTCCTCGGGCAGGTGTGACGACACACCGTGAGACACGGCCCGTGTGTCACGACCGGCGCGCTACACTCGCGAGACCATGCGCCGTACCCCCCCTCGCCTCTCGCGCGTCTCCCTCGGAGCGCTCTGCTTCGACCCGCGCATGCCTCCGCCCAGGTCGCACAAATTCCATGACAGCAGCAGACCGGACGGGCGCGGGGAGGACCGCGCGTGAGTTCCACCGAAGTTCCTGACGCACTGCCCCTTCCGTCCCCCACCGCGGACAGCCCGGACTTCACGCTGCTGGACGGGGGTGCCCAAGCGTATCCGCGCATGCTGGCGGCCATCGCGGGCGCCCAGCGGCGCGTGCACCTGGAGGTCTATGCCTTCGAGCGCGAGGGCGTGGGCTCGCGCTTCGTGGACGCGCTGATCGCGGCGTGCCGGCGCGGCGTGGACGTGAAGGTGGTGGTGGATGGCTGGGGCAGCGCGAACAGCAGCCACCAGTTGTCGGCGGAGCTGCGGGACGCGGGCGCGCGGGTGCGCGTCTACAACCCGCTGACGTCGTTCTTCAGCGGTCGCGCGTGGCGCAACCACCGCAAGATTCTCCTCGTCGATGACGCGGTGGCCTTCCTCGGCGGCATCAACATCGGGGACGACTACGCGGCCCATGGCGAGGACCCGGGCTGGGCGGACCTGGCGCTGGAGCTGCGCGGAGACATCTGCCGGCAGCTCGGGGCGCACCTGGACGCGGGCACGTCCGAGCTGACCTCGGGGCCCGTGAGCGTGTTCCTGTCTGGCTTTGGCGGCGGCCATCGGCTTCGCAAGCGCTACCTGTCCGCCATCGAGCGCGCGACCCAGGAGGTCATCCTCGCGCACGCGTACTTCCTGCCGGACAGCGCCTTCGTGAAGGCCCTCAAGCGCGCGGCGCGGCGGGGCGTGAAGGTGTCACTGCTGTTGGCGGGGCGCAGCGACGTGGTGTTCGCCCGCGCGGCGACCATGCGCCTGTACCACTCGCTGCTGAAGGCAGGGGTCCGCATCTACGAGTGGACGGCCTCCACGCTGCACGCGAAGGCCGCGGTGATGGATGGCTGCACCGTGCTGGTGGGCAGCTTCAACCTGGATCCGCTGTCGCTGGTGAACCTGGAGACGCTGGTGGAGGTGAAGGAGGCGGGCGTGGCGGCCCAGGCCACCACGTGGCTGACGCAGCACGTGGCCAGCGCCCGCGCCGTCACGCTGAACGAGTGCGGCCGCTCCCGACTCCAGCGCTGGCTGCTGGACGTGGTGGGGCTGACCGTGGCGCGCCTGGCCGAGCACTTCGCCAACTTCGTCGGCCGGCGTCGGGTGCGCTGAGGCGTCCGGGGTGAGCGAGGCGCCCGGCCCTCCGCGCGCGCGCCGTCCGCCGACCCGGGAGTCCCGAGCGCCACGCCGTCCGGGATGCGCTCGGCATGAAGCAGCCCCACCCTTCCTCGACCACGCGCGCCACGCCACGGCCGGTCGGCGCGCCAGCGGGAGGACGAGGCCATGACCGAGCGAGAGGCGTACCTGCGGAAGCTGGAGGCGGAGAAGCAGCACCTGTCCGCGCGCATCGACGAGCTGAGCGCCCAGGCCGACATCGAGCGGACCGATGAGGCCCTCGCTGAACTCACCGGCGCCCGCCAGCGCGAGCAGGACTTCGACCGCGAGATGGCCGCGCTGAAGCAGGCGGACGCGCAAGACTTCCAGCGGCTGAAGGACGGCCTGGAGCGGCTCCGCGTGCGCACCGATTCGTTCCTCCGGAGCGCGGAGTCGCGCGCCAGCGCCCTGCGCGAGGGCTACCGGCGCAAGCGGGAGGCCGAGCTGCGACAGCTGGGCGCGCAGTTCGATGAGTACACCGCCACCCTGCGCCGCACCCGCGCCGAGGACGCCCTGCTCACGCGGAGGGAGGTCGAGTTCTTCCGGCAGGGCTTCCTCACCACCAGCGACCTGCTCCAGCGGCTGGGCAGCTCGCGAGGCAAGAGCTGGGCGGAGACCCGGGCGGAGTACGAGCGCGCGTGGCGAGACCTCCGGGAGTCCTCGCAGCGGATTCGCGCCGACGCCTTGGACCGCGAGGCCGAGCCGCCGTCCGCGCACTCCTGAAGCTCGGGGGGCCGGGCGCGAAGTTCACGCGGCTGTCACGGGAACGACCCGTCCGGGAGCGAGCGAGAATGGAACCGCTGCGCTCGGGCGTTGTGAGGCCCTAGACTCCCCGCGCGACCCAATGCCTGCTCCCTCCGCCAAGCCCCCTCATCATCCCGTCCTCGCCGCCATCGACGTGGGCACCAATGCCGTGCGCCTGGAGCTGGCACGGCCCGACGCGGACGGCGCCCTGGAGACGCTGCACCAGGAGCGAGACCCCATCCGCCCCGGTGAGGGCGTCTTCGCCACCGGCGTGATGCCCGCCGAGACGGCCGACCGCCTGCTCTCCACGCTGCGGCGCTACGCCGCCCTGTGCCGGCGCCACAAGGCCCAGGTGCGCGCGGTGGCCACCAGCGCCCTGCGCGAGGCGCGCAACCGCGATGACATCGTCCGGCGCGTGCACGAGGAGGCCGGGCTCCATCTGGAGGTCGTGAGCGGCAAGGAGGAGGCGCGGCTCATCTGCCTGGGCGTGCTGCACCGCAAGCCCGCGTCCACCCGCTCGCTCCTCGTGGACATCGGCGGCGGCAGCACCGAGGTCGCCACCGCGGTGGGCGAGCGACCCGACAACCTCTGGAGCCTCGCGCTCGGCTCGGTGCGGCTCACCGAGGTGTTCGACGCCTCCCGCAAGGTGACGCCCAAGCAGCTGCGCCTGATGCGCAGCTTCGTGTCCGAGGTCCTCCGCAAGACGCTGCCCGCGGACCTGCCCCCGCTGCCCAAGGTGGCCCTGGGCTCCTCGGGCACCATCAACGCGGTGGTGTCGTTCGCCGCGGGAGAGAACGGCGGCAACGCCTCCTCGCGACAGCTCACCCAGGCGGTGGAGACGCTGGCGGACCTGACGCCAGAGCGACGGCGCAAGCGCTTCGACCCGCGCCGCGCGGACATCATCACCTCCGGCGCCGTCATCCTCGAAGGCGTGGTGAAGCACCTGGGCGTGGACTCGGTGAGCGTCGTCAACCGCGGCCTGCGCGATGGCCTGCTGGTGGACCTGCTCTACCGCCAGGACGAGACGCGCGATGACCACAGCCTCGCCGACGCGGCGCTCGTCATCGGGCGGCGCTTCCTCTTCGACGAGAAGCACGCCCGGCAGGTGGCGCGGCTGGCATTGGCCCTCTTCGATGACCTCGCGTCGCTGCACCAGCTCCCGCTGTCGGCGCGGCCCCACCTGGAAGCGGCGGCGCTGCTGCATGACATCGGCAACGCGGTCAACTACGAGCGCCACCACAAGCACACGTACTACCTCATCCGGAACGCGGACATCCCCGGCCTCGCGGATGGCGAGCGCGAGGTGATTGCGCGCGTCGCCCGCTACCACCGCCGCAGCCCGCCTGACCCCAGGCACTCGGGCATGGAGGGCCTCACCCCGCCCGAGGTCCGCACCGTGCGCAAGCTCGCCACGCTGCTGCGGGTGGCGGACTCGCTGGACCGCAGTCACCACCAGCCCATCAAGGCGCTGAAGGCCACCCACGGACGGGACGGCGTGGCCATCCACCTCACCACGCGCCAGCCCGTGGACCTGGAGCTGTGGAACGCGGAGCGCGAGGTGCTGCCCTTCCGCCGCGTCTTCGGCAAGCGCATCTCCTTCCACGTGCACCACCCGCAGCGCTAGGGCCGCCCGTCTCCCCGGACGCCGTCCGACGGGGAGACCCGCGCGCGTTGCTCCCCACCCTCGCCATGGCCAGCGTCCGAGGCGCGGGGCTTCGTCACGAGCCCCTCTTTTCGGGAGCGGCCCCACGGGCCAGGAGCGCGCGATGAAAGCGGTGGTCTTCCATGGTGTGGGTGACATCCGACTGGACGACGTGCCCGAGCCACGCCTCGAGCGGCCCACCGACGCCATCGTCCGGCTGAGCGCGAGCGCCATCTGCGGCACGGACCTGCACATGGTTCGCGGCACCCTGCCGGGGATGAAGCCCGGCACCATCCTCGGACACGAGGGGGTGGGCTACATCGAGGCGCTCGGCGACGACGTGCGCAACTTCGACGTGGGCGACCGCGTGGTCATCCCCTCCACCATCGCCTGCGGCAACTGCGTCTACTGCCGGGCCGGCTACACCTCGCAGTGTGACGTGGCCAACCCGAACGGCTCCGGCACGGCCTTCTTCGGCGGCCCCGAGTCCTCGGGCAGCTTCCCCGGCATGCAGGCCGAGAAGGTGCGCGTGCCCTTCGCGAACGTGGGGCTGGTGCGCGTCCCGGAGGGCGTCAGCGACGAGCAGGCCATCCTCATCTCCGACATCTTCCCCACGGGCTACATGGCCGCGGAGCTGGCCGAGGTGACGCCCGGCGACACCGTGGCGGTGTTCGGCGTGGGGCCCGTGGGGCTGTTCGCCATCGCCAGCGCGCTGCTGATGGACGCCGGCCGCGTGTTCGCCATCGACTGCCATCCGGACCGGCTGGAGCTGGCCCGAGCGCGGGGCGCCGAGGTCATCAACTTCGACAAGGAGGACCCCGTGGTGGCGCTGCGGCGGCTCACCGGGGGCATCGGCGTGGATCGCGCCATCGACGCGGTGGGCATCGACGCCGTGCATCCCCACCACGGCCCGGGTGGACTCAAGGCCCGCGCGGACAAGGCCGGCTTCCAGCAGGAGCAGCGGACCACCGTGCCGCACGCGAAGCCCGCGGGCGCCAACTGGGTGCCCGGGGACGGGCCCTCCCAGGCGCTGCGCTGGGCCGTCTCCGCCCTGGCCAAGGCGGGCACGCTGTCCATCATCGGCGTCTATCCGGAGACCGCGCGCAGCTTCCCCATCGGCGAGGCGATGAACAAGAACCTCACGGTCAACATGGGCAACTGCAACCACCGCCCCTACATCCCCCGGCTCCTGGAGCTGGTGCGCTCGGGCGCGGTGGACCCGACCTCCGTCATCAGCCACGTGGAGCCCATGACGGGCGCGCTCGAGGCCTACCGCAACTTCGACCTGCGCAAGCAGGGCTGGATGAAGGTGGAGCTGGAGCCCATGCTCTCGCAGTAGCGAGGCGTTCCGCCCTGTCTCACGCGGCCTTCAGCAGGGCGGGCTCCAGGCGCGAGCCCGAGGGCAGAGCCTCGCCCTGTCGCTCCACCACCGTGACGAGCCTCGCCGCCATGCCGTCCGGGCCCACCCGCGCGTCCATCGCGCCAGGGTCCACGGACAGGAAGCGCACGCCGGTGCCCTCCAGCTCCGCGGCCCAGATGCGGCCCAGCTGGTCCATGGCCACCTTGGACACGCCCGCTGCGCCCCAGCGCGGCTGCGCCTCCGCGTCCGAGGACACGTGCATCACCAGCCCGTGCCCTCGCCGCACCATGGCCTTCGCGAGGGCATGGGTGATGCGGAACGGCCCCATCACGCTCGTCTCCAGCACGGAGGCCAGGTAGTCGCTCGCCGTGGCCAGCAGCGGCGACAGCGGCGTGCGCCCCACCGTGCCCGCGGTGTGCACCAGCACGTCCAGCGAGCCCACCAGCGACGTCGCGATGTTCAGCAGGGGCTGGACCGCCTCCGCGTCTCCCACGTCGCACGCCAGGCCGTACACCTCCAGGCCCTCTTCGCGCAGGGGATGGAGCGCCGCCTCCAGCGCCTTCCCGTCGCGGGCCACGCCCACCACCCGAGCCCCGCGCCGCGCGAGGGCGCCCACCAAGGCCAGCCCGAGCCCTCGGCTCGCGCCCGTCACCAGCGCCGCAGTTCCTACGAGTTTCATGCGACCACCTCCGGACGCGGCAGGCCTTACCTCAAGCCCGCCCATTCGTTGGAACGCGCGCCATTCCTTTGGCAGATTGCCAATACATGAGCGACACCGAAGAGGACCTGGCGGGCCGCCTGGCGCGCAACATCCGCACCCTGCGCGAGCGCCGAGGCGCCACCCAGGCCCAGCTGGCGAAGCTGGCGAGCGTACCTCGGGCCACCTGGGCCCACCTGGAGTCCGGCGCCGCCAACCCCACCCTGGCCGTGCTGCACAAGGCCGCGGCGGCCCTCCAGGTGTCGTTGGAGGAGCTGCTGGCCCGGCCCCGCGCGAACGCCCGCCACTACCCGCGCGAGAGCCTGCCGGTGCGCATGCGGGGCGCCGGCATGCTGCGCAAGCTCCTGCCGGATCCGCTCCCCGGCATGGAGTTCGACCGCATCGAGCTGCCCCCCAAGGTGCGCCTCACCGGCGTGCCGCACACGGCCGGGACGCGCGAGTACCTCGCCTGCGAATCCGGCGAGATGATCCTCGTGGCCAGCGGCGAGCGCTTCGTGCTCGCGCCGGGCGACGTCGTCGTGTTCCGGGGCGACCAGAAGCACTCCTATGAGAACGGCGGCGCGCGCACCGCGGTGGGCTACTCCGTCGTGCTGCTGGCCCCGCCGAGCTGAGCGAGGAACGCGTCCAGCGCGGCGTTCACCGCCTCGGGCGCATCGAGCTGGGCCCAGTGACCCACGCCCTCGATGGGCCGCGACGGCAGGTCCGCCACCAGCCGGTGATACGAACCCGGCGCGTCATTGAACCGCGTGACGACGCTCAGCCGAGGGCCCCGGTAGCGCTTCAGCGCCGCCACCGGGTCGAAGGTGAGCAGCGCCCCCAGCGGTCCACTCACCGCCGCGCGCGGGGTGCGTTGCAGGTCCGCGAGGATGCGCGCCCGCACCTCGGGACGCGAGTCCGCGAACATCGGGGACCAGAACTGCTCCACCACCTGCACCCACGCCTCTGAGTCCAGCGCGGCCATCATCCCCTGGGCCTGCTCGGGCGGAATGTCCCGACCGTCCGACGCCGGGTCGAGGAGGAACAGCCCCGCCACCGCCTCCGGATGCGCGGCGGCCTGCGCCACGCACACCGCCCCGCCCAGGCTGTGGCCCACCAGCACGTAGCGCGTCAGGCCCAGCCTGTGCACCACCGCCTCGACATCCTCCGCCAGCGCCTCCACCGAGTAGCGCCCATCCGAGGGCACCGCCGAGCGCCCATGCCCGCGCAGGTCCAACGCAATGGCCCGCCGGCTCCGACGCACGTGCGCGAGCTGCGCCGCCCAGTGCTCGGTGTTGCCTGCGCTCGCGTGGACGATCACCACCGGCACGCCACCCTGTCCCCCATCGTCGACGTACAGCGCTCCCGCGGGCCCTTGCATGACATCCCTCCCAAGTCGCTGGCGCGCGGCAGTGCGCGCCCGATGCCGCATTGAGTACGGGGCATCCCTGACAGAAACTGTCACCAATGGTTCGGACCGAACGGGTGATGGGACTGTTGGATTTCCTGCGCGGGCGCGAGGCCACCACGGTCGCGGAGATTGCCTCCGCGCTGCGGGTGAGCCCGCGCACGGTGCACCGGGACCTCGCCACGCTGCGCTCGATGGGGCACCCCATCGAGAGCGACACTGGGCCCGGAGGAGGCGTGCGCCTGGAGGGAGCGCGCGGGGTGACGGCCGTGCACCTCTCGCCGGAAGAAGTGGCCTCGCTGTGGCTGGCGGCGAACCTGTCGGCCACGGCCACCGGGCTGCCCTGGAGCCGGAGCACGCGCTCGGCGCTCCACAAGCTGTTCGCCAGCGTGCCCCGTGAACGGGCCCGCCACCTGCGCGCCCTCTGCGAGCGCGTCATCGTGGGACGCCCTGCCTCCACGCGCGTGCTGGCGGAGGCGGGGACCCCCTCGGAGGAGCTGCTCGGCGTGTTCGAGCGGGCCTTCGCCGCGCAGGTGTGCCTGTCCTTCGACTACCGCGACCGCCATGGCCAGCCGAGCCGCCGCTGCGTGGAGCCGCACGGCCTGCTGGTGGAGGCCCCCGTCTGGTACGTGCTCGCGTTGGACGTCGAGCGCGACGCGGCCCGCATGTTCCGAATGGACCGCATCTCCCGGCCGAGGCTCGTCCCCGAGCGCCCCTTCGTGCCGGACTTCGAGGGCCTGCGCGCCCGAGCCATGGCGCAGCGCGAGCAACCGCCTCCTGGCTGAGCCCGGCTACTCCAGCCCCTCGTCCGTCAGCACCCGCGCGCCCTTCTGGCGCTGCGTGAGGGGGCGGTAGCGACGGGCCACCATGGTGCTCAACTTGAAGGGCAGCTCCCGCTCGCGCTCCACGCGCTCGGCCCGCGCCACCAGGGTCTCCTTGGTGAAGCGCTCCGACCGCTCCAGCCCCACGAGGATGCGGTTCGTCGTGGGGGGCACCTCGAAGACGGACACGCCGCGGAAGCTCACCTGGTAGGTGCGCACCATGGCGGCGTAGTGCGGGTTGGCGGCGGACTCCCACAGGTTGCCCACCACCGCGCCGTTGCGCGCCAGCCGCTCCCGCGTGGCGCCGAGGAACTCCCGCGTGGCGAGGTGGCGCGGGATGTTCTCCGCGTCGAACGCGTCCAGGATGATGAGCCCGTATTCGGGCCCCTCGGCGTCCATGAAGGCCCGGGCATCCGCCACGTGCACCCGGAGCTGCCCGTCCTCCTCAAAGCCGCAGTACAGCTTCGCCGCGTCGACGACCTCGGGGTCGTTGTCCACCACGTCGATGTGCACCTCGGGCAGCACCGCGCGCAGGAACATGGGGATGGCGCCGCCGCCCAGGCCCACCACGAGCACGCTCTCGGGCTCGGGCACGAAGGCCAGTCCCACCATCGCCATGCGCGTGTATGGCAACTCCAGCCGCAAGGGCTCGCCGGGCCACACCGTGCTCTGTCGGGCCCCGCCCTCGCTGAACCGCAGCGAGCGACAGCCTTCGGAGTCTTCGGTGACGATGACGCGCGAACTCTTGGCGTGCTCAGCCGGCATCGCGCCCGTAGTACCACGCGGTGAGCGCCAGCCGGGAGGCGTGGGTGGGCAGCACCTCGTGCTCCAACCGCTCGCTCAGGAACACCACCAACGTGTCGAGCCGGGGCGACACCTCCACGGGGGCCTCGCCCTCCGGATACAGCCGGAGCTGGCCCCCATGCGCGGGCTCCCAGTCCGAGTTCGCGTACCAGATGGCCGTGACCCGCCGGTTGGACTGGCCCGGAAAGGCGTCCAGGTGCCGGGCATAGCGCGCGCCGCCTCCCGGGTAGCACGCGAGCTGGAGGTCGAAGCGGCCCAGCCCCAGATAGGCGCCCGAGGACAGCGCCTCGCCCAGCGCCTGGAATCGCTCCCACAACGCACCGAGCGCCGAGTCCGATTGGGGCAACACCCAATCCACATGGTCTCCCCGCACGTGTGAATCCACCGTGCGGTCCGCGCCGCGCCGGATGCCCGCGGGGTGCAACGTCCCCGCGGCCACCCGCGCGCGTGCCTCATCTCGGACCGCGCGCGCCTCGACCTCTCCGAGGAGCGATGTCCGCAGGAAGTAGCCGCGCGCACCCAGCGCCTCGACCTCCGCGTCCGTCAGCTCCAAGGGCAGGGCCTCCGGGCCCCCCCACCGTCTGTGCATGAATGCACACGCTGCCCCAGACGCCCGTCCGTGGGAAGCGGATACACTGCGCGGATGGCGCGCCTCTCGCGAGTCCTCAGCGTCCTCGCCGCCGCGGTGCTCGGCGCGGCGGGCACATGGCTGCTCCTCCGTCCGCCCTCGGTCTCGCTGCCCGACACCCCCTCGGTGGCGCAGCAGATGCGCGAGGTCGCTCGCCTGGAGACGCTGGACGTCTCGCTCTACAAGAAGGTCGTCTTCGCCCCCCAGCCCGAGGCCCAGGACGCGCTCTGGAAGGACGTCATCGCCTGGGCGAAGTACACGCTGCAAGACCCGCACGGCCGCGCCATCGTCTTCGCGGACGCGCACCTGGGCTTCGACTTCCAGCGCTTCGGCCCCGAGAGCCTCCGCGTCACGGGCACCCGCGTGGACGTCGTCCTGCCGCCCCTGGAGGTCCAGGTGTCGCTGCGGCCCGGCGAGACGGAGATCATCGACTCCAACCTGGACAGCGCCCAGACGGCCGAGCTGCTGGAGAAGGCCCGCCTCGCCTTCGAGCGCGAGGTGCGCGAGGACGCGCGCCTGCGCGAGCGTGCCCGCCAGTCGGCCGAGCGCGCGCTGCGGGCGCTCCTCCTCACGCTGGGCTACCGCGAGGTGCGCTTCGTCGACCGCCTGCCCATGGGCACCGCCGGCTGAAGCGTCACGCGCGCGACAGTCCGTCCGCGGTGAGCCGGAACAAGCCCGGGATGCCGTCTGGCGCGTGCCCCAGGCGGATGAGCGCCTCGCGCGAGGCCTCGTCCGACTCGCGGCACAGCAGCGCCAGCTCGCGCCGTCCGAGGCTCACCTGGAGCGGGCCCTCTCCGGCCTGGGACACCACGCGGCGCCACTGCGCGCGGGTCAGCAGTCGCGCGCCGTCGTGCCCATCGCCCTCGGCCACCGCCCAGAGTCCGGTGAAGGCCTCGGCCTGGCGCACCTCGCCCTGGTCGATGACCACCGGGTGCACTGGCGCGGGTCGCGCTTCCAGGTTGCGCCAGGCCACGGCGTCCACCGCGTCCGCCGTCAGCCCCGCGCCCTCCAGCGCGGACGCCGGCAGGTAGCGCACGAAGTCCGAGTCCTCCAACACGTAGAACACGTCCATCCCCGCGGGCCCCGGCCGGCGCAGCGCGCCCACCGCTCCCGCCGGGAAGTCCGCCGGACGCAGCACCGGGCGCAGGCGCGCCTCCAGCCGCGCATCCGCCGCACCCAGCTCCGAGGACAGCCCGCCCAGCCGCGCCGCGAGCGCGTCCACGTAGGCCGTGAGCCCTCGCGTCCCAGGCGCCTCGCGATACGCGCCGTAGAGCGAGCCCAGGTCCACCCGCCCCACGCCCCCCGTCACGAGCTTGAGCAGGAGGTCCTTGCCCTGGCGCCGGAAGGCCACGCCCGCGCGGCCCAGCGCCGCGGCCAGCGCGGCGGTGAACTCCGGACGCAGCACCTGCTCCTGCGGCGTGGGAGGAGGCGGCAGCTCCACGGCCTCCAGCTCCTCTTTCAGCAGCCGCGTCTCCGCGTCGAACGGATCTCTCGCGAGCGCATCCGCCACATAGGCCCGGGCGCGCTCGGCCTCGCCCCGACGCAGCGCGAGCACCGCGAGCACCTTGAGCACCTCCGGGTCGTCGGGCCCGAGCGCCATCGCGTCGCGCAGCTCCACCTCCGCGTCGCCGTGCCGCTCCAGGCCGAGCAGCGCGCGCGCCAGTCCCAGCCGCACCGGGATGTCGCGTGGGAAGTCGCGGCGCAGGGCCTCCAGCAAGGGCAAGGCCTCGCGCTCGGCGCCCGCGTTGACGAGCGCATGGGCCACCACGAGCCGAGGCGTGGGGCCGCTGCCCCTGCGAGCCGCGTCGCGCAGCGCGGACAGCTCCGCGTCGGCCAGCACGGCGCCGGACTCGACCTTGCGACGCAGTTGCTCCAGTTCCAGGGGGGATGTCACGGCGCGAACTCTAGTGGGGGGCCTCGGCTCCGCCCAGCCCCGGGTCCGCGTCCGAAGGCTGCGGCGCGCCCTGCCTCCCGAGGAAGTCATCCAAGGCGCCCACGTCGATGGGCTTGCGGAACACCGCGTCCACCAGCGCGAGGCTGGCGCGGTTCTGCCCGCGCACGTCCATGCCGGTGACGATGGCCAGGAGCGCCTGCGGTGAGCGCTCGCGAAGCGCCTTCGCCAGCTCCCAGCCGGACATCTCCGGCATCACCGCGTCCAACAGCGCGGCGTCAAAGCGGCGCCGGTCCCACAGCTGGAGCGCCACCTCGGGGCTGTGGGCCACCTGCACGTCGTAGCCTTCCTCGGTCAGCACCTCGGCCATCATCCGCGCGTTGTCCAGGTCGTCATCCACCACGAGCACGCTGCGCGTCTGCTGGAAGCGCCGGTTCGGCTCCGGCAGAGCCTCTTCGTCGGTGGGCTCGGCGGTGGGAGCCCGCGCCTCCGTCACGCGCGGCAGCCGCACCACGAAGGCCGCTCCCGGTCCTCGCTCCGAGTTCTCCGCGGACAGCTCTCCCCCCCACCGCTGCACCTGCGCGCGCGCCACCGCCAGGTAGAGCGAGAGCTGGGGCGCGCCCGGGTCGCGGCGCAGCGGATCAAACAGCCGAGACAGCTCCTCCACCGCGTAGGGCGGTCCCTGGTCCTCGATGCGCAGGGACAGCCACGCGTCGCCCTCGCGCTTCGTGGAGACATGCAGCGTGCCCCCGGACTCCATGCGGTCGCGCGCGGACAACAGCAGGTTCACGATGAGTTCGCGGAAGAACCCCGCGTCGGCGCGCACCTCGCCAGGGCCGCCCAGGTCCAGCTCGACGTGGACGGGGTGCTCGCGCTGCTCCAGCTCGCCGCGCGACAGCTCCAGCGCCTCGCGCACCGTCTGGTCCACCGGCACGTCGGACAGTCGTTCCTCCGTGCGCTGGACGTTGAACTCCTGGAGCCGCGCCACCAGCTCGCCAATCTGCCGCACCGTCTTGTCGAGCGCCTCCAAGTGCTCGGGCTTGTACTCGCGCTGCAGGAGCGTGATGCGCAGCCGCAGCACGTTGAGGAAGTTGTTGAGCGCGTGCGCCGCGCCGCTGGCCAACTGCCCCAGGGCCTGCTGACGCGTGCGCCGCAACAACTGTCCTTGGAGTCGTCGCAGCTCGTCGTGCGCGCTCTCCAGGGCCTTGGTCTTGTTGACGGACTCGGTGCGGTCCGTGAAGGTCTGGATGACGCCGGCCAGCTCGCCGTCCTCTTCCCAGACGGGCGTGGCGGACAGCTCCAGGGCGGCCTCCTCGCCGTCAGGCCGCTCCACCCGCATCATCACCCCGCGCACCGGGCCGTGCTCTCGCAGGGCGCGCAGGTACGGCATGTCCTGCGCGTGGAAGGGCTCATCGGAGGTGTGGCGCGCGTTGACCTGCGACAGCACGGGCGCCATCGAGCTGACGGGACGCGCGCCCACCACCGCGCGCATGGGCACGCCCATCAGCCGGCTCACCGGCGGCGTGACGAAGGACACGGTGCCGTCCACCTCGGCCAGGAGGATGCCCACGTCCACGTGGTTGAGCACCGACTCCATCACCGCCGCCTCGCGAAACCGCACCTCCTCCGTCTTCAGCACGCGCGCGTAGGACGCCTGCGCGGACGCGTCCGCCTCCCACACCAGCTCGGACACCAGCTCCGCCACGTGCGGATCCAACCGTCCATGGCGCCGCGCGTAGACGTAGAAGATGATCTCCGCGAGCGACTTGAACTCGCGCGTGAGGTCGTCCGGCTCGAAGTTCTGTTCGTACCGGTAGGCCCCGTGCGAGCGCACCACCTCCGGCCACAGCCGAATGGCGTCTTCGCCCCGGTCCTTGAGCAGCCGGGCGAGTTCGTCCAGGAGCCGGCGCAGGGGCGCGCGCAGGTCCTTGCCGGGGATGTCCACCTCGTACGTCTCCGCGCGCAGTCGCTTGGCCCACAGGCGAGTGATGCGCTCGCGCTCGGTGTCGAGCAGCTCGCGAAGGGCGACGATGGCGTTGGCGGTGGTGGGCACGCTCAAGGCAGCAACGTGTGCATGCCGGCTCGGGCAGGCCACCCGTGCGCCCGCCCGCTCGCCCATGGCCACGACCCGCGTCCACCGCCACCTTTCGGGCGACCGCATGCCAATGAACGACCGCAGACAGGACGACCTGGAGCAGCCCCCCTTGTCGGAGCAGTCCATGGCCCAGCTCTTCCGCGGGGAGCTGAGCCGCTCGGACACCTGGCGCACCCGCCTGGACACGACGACGAACTGGGCGCTCACCACCACCGCGGCGGTCATCTCGTTCGGCTTCGCGTCCCCGGACAGCTCCCACGTCACCTTCCTCGTGGGCATCTGGATGGTGGTGTCCTTCCTCCTCATCGAGGCGCGGCGCTACCGCTACTACGACCTGTGGAACCGCCGCGTGCGCCTCTTGGAGGACGGCTGGTGGGCGCCCATGCTGCGGCGCGAGCCGGTGGATCCAGACGCACTGCGCGAGCTGGCGGTGGAGATGTCCCGGCCGCAAATCCAGCTCTCGCTCTCGTCCGCCATCGCCACGCGGCTCAACCGCGCCTACGGGCCCATCCTGATGGTCCTGCTCGTCACCTGGTTCTTCAAGGTGTACAGCCACCCGAGGCCACCCGACTCGTTCGGGGAGTTCCTCGACCGCGCCCGCGTGGCCTGGATACCGGGGGTGGTGGTGATGGGCATCCTCATCGTCATCACCCTGGGGGCGGCGTACTTGTTCCTCGCCTCGCTGTTCATCCGGGCGCCCATGGGCGAGCTGCGCACGCGCCCTCGGGGCCGCCGCGCCGCCCTGTGGGAGTCCTTCTACCGGCCCTACGCCATCCACCACCGCCGCCGGACGCGGCGTGCTCCCGCGACGCCCCCCGGCCCGCCCGCGCCCCGCCCGCCGTCTCCCCCGCTGTTCGAGCCGTAGCCCAAGCCCCGCCGGGCAGGCTCGCGCCCACTGGCGGACGCCTCCCTCGTTCATGGCGCCCATGTCCGAGGCTGAAGCCCTCGCGGATTCCTCCTTCCGGGGGCGGTGCTTTTGTGCTGTGTACCCCCGCCATGGCGAACACGCGCACTGTGACAATCATCAATGGCGACGGCATCGGACCCGAGGTGACGGCGGCCACCCTCCGCGTCCTCGAAGCGCTCAAGGTCCCGCTCGAGTTCGAGTTCAAGGACGCCGGCAGCGAGATCGTGGCCAAGTTCGGCACCAACCTCCCGCACGAGACCGTGGAAGCGGTCCTCCGCAGCGGCGTCGCGCTCAAGGGCCCCACCGGCACCGTAGTGGGCGGCGGCCTTCCCTCCGCGAACGTGGGCCTGCGCAAGCGGCTGGACCTCTACTCGTCCCTGCGCCCCGTCAAGAGCGTGCCCAACGTGAAGACGCGCTACGAGGGCGTGGACCTCGTCGTCGTGCGCGAGAACACCGAGGACCTGTACGCCGGCCTGGAGCACATCATCGTCCCGGGCGTCGTCGAGTCGCTGAAGATCATCACCGAGAAGGCCTCCACGCGCATCGCGCGCTTCGCCTTCGAGTACGCCAAGAAGGCCGGCCGCAAGAAGGTGTCCGCCGTCCACAAGGCGAACATCATGAAGCTCTCGGACGGCCTCTTCCTGGACTGCTGCCGCAAGGTCGGCCGTGAGTTCCCGGAGATCCAGTACGAGGAAGTCATCATCGACAACCTCTGCATGCAGCTGGTGAAGGACCCGACCCGTTACGACGTGCTGGTGACGGAGAACCTCTACGGGGACATCGTCAGTGACCTGTGCGCCGGACTCGTTGGCGGCCTGGGCCTGGTGCCGGGCGCGAACATCGGTGAGCGCACCGCCGTCTTCGAGGCCGTGCACGGCACCGCCCCGGACATCGCGGGCAAGGGCATCGCCAACCCCACCGCCCTGATGATGTCCGCGGTGATGATGCTGGACTGGATGGACCTGCGCGAGGAGTCCAAGCGCATGGCCAACGCCATCCTCAAGGTCTACGGCGACGGCAAGGTGCGCACCGGCGACCTGGGCGGCGGCGCGACCACCCGCGACTTCACCGACGCCGTCATCGCCGCGCTGTAATCAGCCGACCGTGACTCGGCGCACGCCCCGCGCCTCGAGCAGCGCGGGGAGTCGCTCCCGTTGATCGCCCTGGAGGACGAGCGTCCCGTCCTCCAGCGCGCCCCCGCAGCCCAGCGAGCCCTTGAGCGCCTTGAGCCACACCTCGAGCTGCGCCTCGGGCAGACCGAGCTGCTCCACCACCGTCACTTCCTTGCCGCCCCGGCCCTTGCGCTCCATGCGCACCACGGCGCGCGCGGGCCCCTTGGGCTCGGGCTTCGTGGCGGCCGGCTTCGGCGCGGGGCCAGTCGGCAGCGCGTCGCGCTGAGCAGCCAGCGCGGCGAACGGATTGTGGAAGGGCGCCGCGGGTGCCGGCGCCTCGTCCTTCTTGTCGCGCTTGCCCATGCGTCAGTCGCCTAGTGGCCGTGGCCCTCATGGCCGGAAGGCTCGCCGGACATGAACACGCGCGGCGGCGGCAGCGCCTGGAACGCGGGCGCGTTGGCGTCCCCGCCCGCGAGGACGAGCGCGTAGAGCAGCGCCGGAGCGGGCGGCACCACGCGGCCGTTCACCACCACGAGCGGCGTGCCCTCCAGGTTGAACTTCATCGCGGCCTCCACGTCCGAGCGCAGCTTGCCCATCGTCTCGGGGCTCGCCATGCACGCGTCCAGCTGCATGCGCGACATGGAGCCCGACGAGGCGATCTGCACCACATTGTCCGTGTCCAGCATCGCCTGGGCGTTGAAGAGCTTCTCGCGCAGCTCCCAGAAGTCCGGCGCGCTCTCCAGGCACACCTGCGCCTTGGCGGCCTGGCACCGCACGCTGGGCGCGTCCGGGCCTCGGCGCGGCATGGCCGGGTTGCACATGCCATCGAGCGGGAACTGACGCGCCTCCACCGACACGGAGCCCGCCGGCACGCGCTTCTTCAGCACGGCCAGCTCCTCCACCAGCGCCTTGCAGTGAGGGCACTTGCTGTCCGTCCACTCGACAATCTTCACGGGCGCGTCCGCGGGACCGAAGAGGCGACGCGGCGGCGTGGAGGACGGCTGCGGCGTGGCGGCGCGGTACTGCGCGAGCGCGTCCGACAGGCCCTGGCGCTGCTCCACCGTGAGGCTTCCCAGGAGCAGGTCCAGCGTCAGCGGCGTGGCGGCCGCCGTGCTCGACGCGTTGTCGGACGAGGACGCCGTCGTGGGCGGCAGGATGGCCCCGGGCGCCGAGGCCTTCGGGGTGGCGCTGCCCGGCAGCAGGGTGACGACGAAGGCCGCCACCGCGAAGCCCACCGTCCACTTCAGCGCGGGCGCCCACTCCCCGGCGCGCGGCATCACCGGCGCGGGCAGTCCACGCCACGCCACCGCGACGAAGGCGAGCACCAGCACGTAGGTGCCCAGACACGTGATGCACAGCGCGCCCACCTGGGCACTCGCGGCGGCGAACGTCACCACGGAGACCACGCCCGCGGCGGCCACCAGGCGCAACCCCACGGCGGCCGGGCGCACGTCCCGACCCGAGCGGGCCCACACGAGGTACAGCGACGCGAGGCCCACGGCGACCAGGCCCCACACGAGCCCGAGGCCCGCCACCGGCATGCCGAACAGCTCATGCAAGCGGCTGGCGAACGGCGAGTTCCACACCGTCTCGCAGTTGACGTGCTCGGAGATGCCGCAGACGGTGCTGCCGCCCTCGCGGAGGGTCAGCAACTGCGTCCATTGGAAGAGGGACAGGACACTCTCGGCGACCCCGAGCAGCAGCAGCAGGGACGCGCCGCGCGTGGGGACGGAGGGAGTCGGTGGGGCCTTGGCTGGGGCCTTCTGGCTCATACGTGCTCCGGAGGAGGGGTCATCAGGACGAGGAGGCGGGCGGGTTCCGGGCCGTCATTGGCGACCCCGTGCTCCGCGCCCGCGGGTGCGAAGACTGAGGCGCCGGGCCCATGGGTCTCTTCCTCGGTGCCCACGCGAAAGCGGCACCGGCCCTCCAGGACGACATAGACCTTGTCGGAGGTGGCGTGCCGGTGGGGCTTCTGCGACTGGCCGGCGGCCAGGCAGTAGACATCCAGGAGGAAGCGCCCGGACTGGAAGACAGCGTGTTTCTGGAGCTTCTCCAGGGAGAACCCCTGGAAGGACGACAGGTGCTTCACATCCATCGTGGCAAACGCTCCTTCGCCTCTATATAGCGACGGACATGGAACCGCTGTCGCTGCATTTTGTTCACGAGCGGGCCGGGGCCCGCTTCTTTTCCGTGGGCGGCCGCGAAGCAGTGGCCGGGTATGGGGACGACGTGGGCGCCGAGTATCGCGCGGCCCGCGACGCCGTGGGGCTCCACGATGCGTCCTACCGCGAAATCCTCCGGATAACCGGGGAGGACCGCGCCTCCTTCCTGCACGGCATGGTCACCCAGGAGGTGAAGGGCCTCCCGGTCGGCTCGGCCGCCTATGCCGCCCTCATCACCGTGAAGGGTTCCATGGTGGCGGACGCCCGCATCCTCAAGCGGGAGGACGACCTCGTCCTGGACACGGAGCCCGGCCTGGGCGCCAAGGTCCGGGAGTTCCTGGAGAAGTACCTCATCTCCGAGGACGCCGAGCTGCACGACGCCACGGGCGAGCTGGGGTGGCTGCGGCTCCTCGGTCCCCGGACGCCCGCGGTGCTGACCGCCGCCCTGGGCGCCCCGTTCGAGCCGCTGGCGCACCAGACCACCCGGACGGCCACGCTGGGCGGCCAGGAGGTCCGACTGGTGGGCAACACGTCGCTGGGCGCCTCGGACGTGGACGTGCTCGTCCCGCGCGCGGGGCTGGAGGCGGTGTGGGCGGCGCTGACTGAGGCGGGCGCGGCCGAGGGCATCCGGCCGCTGGGCTTCGAGGCCCTGGAGCTGCTGCGGGTGGAGGCCGGGGTGCCTCGGTATGGCCAGGACATGGTGGACACCACCATCCCGCTGGAGGCCAACCTCACCCACGCCATCTCGTACAACAAGGGTTGCTACATCGGGCAGGAGGTCATCGCCCGCGCCACCTTCCGCGGACACATGAACCGCAAGCTGGCGGGGCTCCTGCTCGGCGAGGCGGACGTGGCGCCCGGCACCGAGCTGCGCCGGGGCGGCAAGAAGGTGGGCTGGGTGACGTCCGTGGTGCGCTCGCCCACCCGAGGACAGCGAGTGGCGCTGGGCTACGTGCACCGGGACTCGCTGGAGCCCGGCACGGAGCTGACCCTCGCCGAGGGCCCCTCCACGGCCACCGTCTCCACCCTGCCCTTCCCGCCGGGGTAGATTCGGCCTCCATGGCCACCTCCTCGTGCTCGCTTCCGCGCCCGCGCTGGCTGCTCGCTGCGCTGGCGATGCTGTCGCTCACCGGCTGCTTCGACATGGTGGAGGACGTCTGGTTGCACTCGGACGGCTCCGCACGAGTCCGCGTGGACCTGAGCATGCCCCGAGCGCTCCTGCCGCTGGCGCAGGCCGGCGGAGAGGACCCGGTGGCGCGAGTGAAGGGGCGCACCCAGGCCGCCGAGGGCCGCCTGAAGAACGACCCGGACCTCTCCCACTTCGAGCTGTCCTATGCCGAGGAGGGAGAGCTGCTCCACGTCATCTACGACCTGACGGTGAAGGACGCCACGAAGCTGTCGACGCTCCAGCAGCGGGCCCTGGATGTCGCCACGACGGAGGAGCGAGCGCAGCTCGGAGGCTTGTGGGGGCTGCGCATCGAGAAGCCTTCGAGCGGCGAGGCCCTCTTCGTGCAGCGCTTCGAGCCGGACCAGTCGAGCGCGCGCGTGGACACCGACCTCGCGGACGCGGCGGCGAAGGAGTTGGGGCACCGCCTGGCCCTGGCCCTCTTCGCGGACCACCACGTCACAGTGCGCGTGCACGGCGAGAGCATCGGCGAGACGAACGGCACGGTGAACGCGCAGAAGGACTCCGTCGAGTGGAAGATGCCGCTCGCGGACTTCGTGAATGGCAACAACCCGGGCCGAGAGCTGCGCGCGGTCGTGTACACAGGCGCGCCCGCGTGGCTGTGGCCCCTCGTCATCGGAGTCCCGCTCGCGACCTTGGGACTCGCCATCGCCTCGGTCCGCCGCAGACGCGCGCCGTAGGCCGCTTGAGCGAACAGCACCGCCGCGCTCAGCCCGCCACGAGCATCCCCACCACGCCTCCGCCGAGCACGAGCCACGCGGAGTTGATGCGGAAGCGAAGCAGCAACACGGCGGACACCACCGACAGCGCCACCGTCCACCCATCCACCAGCGCCGAGCGCCCGAGCTGCCACGTCACCAGCGCCATCAGCGCGAGGGACGCGACGTTGACGCCATCCAGCACCGCGCCCGCCGCCCAGGAACGCCGCAGCCGAGGCACCAGCGGACCGCTCACCGCGACGAAGAAGAAGGCCGGCAGGAAGATGCCCAGCGTGGCCACCACCGCGCCGGGCGCACCACCGAGCACGTAGCCGATGAACGTCGCGGTGGTGAACACGGGCCCAGGCGTCACCTGCCCCACCGCCACCGCGTCCAAGAGCTGAGCCTGGGTAAGCCAGCCCCAACGCTCCACCAGGTCCGAGCGCAGGAAGGCCAGCAGCACATAGCCACTGCCGTAAAGGACCGAGCCCACCTTGAGGAAGAACAGGAACAGGCCCTGAAGACTGAAGGGCGTCGCGAGGGCCGCCACGCCCGAGGGCACCACGGGCCACAGCGGCACCAGACCCGCCAGCGATGACGGAGTCCCCTGCCGCCGCCGTGCCACCGCGCGAACCACAAGCACGACAAGTCCCGCGAGCAGCAACACCAGCAGCTCGTCGACGCCCAGCGCGCTGGCAGCCACCGCGCCCACGCCGAGGGCCGCGAGCCCGGCTGTCTTCACAGTGGAGCGAAGCAAGCCCCACAGGGCCTGGAGCACCACGGCGATGATGACGGGCTTCACGCCATACAGCAGCGCGTCCGCGCGAGGCAGGCTGCCGAACCGCACATAGGCCCAAGCGATGCCCGAGACGATAAGCGCGGCCGGCAGGATGAAGCAGGCACCCGCCACGATGAGCCCAAGCCACCCCGCGCGCCGGTGCCCGATGTGGATGGCCAGCTCGGTGGAGTTGGGGCCCGGGATGAGGTTGCAGGCCCCGAGCAGGTCCACGAACTCCTCGCGAGACAGCCAGCGACGGCGCCGCACGACCTCATCCTCCATCATCGCGATGTGAGCGGCGGGGCCACCGAAGGCCGTCGTCCCCAAGCGAAGGTACAGAAGGGCAAGCTCCGCCAGCGCGGGCCCCCGAGCACGCGGCGACTCAAGCTCGGAGGAAGGTTCGCGCGGTTGACTCATCCGCCGCACCCTACCCGCGTTCATCCACCGCCTTCAGCAACGGATGGACGACAGCGCCCATCGACGACAGCGCCTCACAGCGTCCTCGTCCCAACCGCCAGGCCAGCCACAGCGCCGGCAGCGTGAGCAGGTCCGTCACATCCATCACATGCGAAACCGGCCGCACCGAAGGCCAAGGAAGGCCCGAGCCCCAAGCGCCCACGGCCCGAGCCGGCCACTGCAAGCTCCCCAGACCCCAACGCCAACCATCCGCCGCGAGCCGAGACACCTTGGTCGCGGAGAAGCCCAGCCCCGCCACCAGGATGCAAACCCAGAGCACACGCCGAGAGGGACGGAAGTCTCCCATCATTCCAGTGCGAGCCACTTCCCAAAGCGCCTGCAGCAGCAGCGGGAACATGACGAGCCCCGCCGCATCCGACAGCTTCCCAGTCCACCAGGAAGGCCAGCGGGCCTTGAAGACATGGTCGTTGAGGACGAGCACGCCTACGGCCAACAACATGCCGGGATGCAACAACATGCTGCCAGGAAAGGGGCGCGAGGGAGCCGACGCATCGCGAAGCAACGGGAGGCTCATGGCTCGAACACGCCCACCGCGAGCCCTTCGGGCAGGGCGGCGTGATCATTGACATGCACATTCGCGAGGGCGTCCCATTCGACGTCGACGGTACCCTCGGCGACACCGCGCTCGACTTCAAGGCGCAAGGTCATCGGAAAGGAACACGGCACACCACTCTTCAGTCGACAGTCGGGCGCCAAGAGCGACAGGAAGGCGCGCTCGCTCACCGCGACTGACTCGCCTGCGGCCCCGAGGGTGACCGATGAGCCCAGAAGCGCGGGAGATTGCCCCGGCGGTTCCAACACCACACGCAGCCAGGGGCGCTCGGACTTGGACGGATTCGCGGGAGTCCAGCGCGCGGTGGCTCGGACTTGAAGCGCGCCCTCGACACGCTCGAAGACATCCTCCGTCGCGGAGACCTGCACCACGAGGACTCGGGTGACGCTCGGCTCCTGTGACGTGAGCTGCACGGGAGCGCCGGTGCGCGGGAGTGAAAAGACATCGGGCGACGGAGGCGCGGAAGAAGCCGCCACACTCGCGCAGGCCACGACCAACGCAAGTCGCGCGGCCCACAGTCGCGCACGAGGAGGGATGAACGAACGCAGGGGCTGCGGAGTCACCTGAAACGACGGCCTCGTGTCTGACATTGCCTCGGCTGGACCTTTCCCCGAGAGCCTCATGGCCGCCCCCGAGCACCGCACTGGAGTCATCGCGAGCGAACGCGCGCTCCAAGCCCATAGCAAGTCAGGTGCCACCCCTGTCCCGCAGACGCCCAGCAGCCCCGAGCCACCCATCAGGACCAGGTCGCGACACGCATGTCATGGAATCGCATCCACCGCTCGGTCGCATCGGATCCACCGCGGAGCACTCTCACGCGGCCCCGTGAGGACAGGCACAGACAACCTCAAGCCGAGACCCGAAGCACCGGCATGCCCGCGTAGTGGTCAACGTCATCGCGTCCGATGCTCGCGATGTAGCCATCGGGACGAACGAGCACCTTGGAGTCCCCGCGCGCCAGCAGCGTCGCCCCGGGATGACGGAGCACATCGAAGACGCGCTGGCCATTGGGCAATCGCCCATCCGGCATGCGGTCGCCAGGGTGAAGCTCGCCCATGGGAACTCCCGACGAGAGAGCGCTCTCCCGATAGTGAAGCCCAAGCTGATTCGTCAGCGCGCCCCGCTTCATCGAGCGATTCACATACAGCGTGCGACTCAGGTTCAAGACCGCGGCGGCAACCGGAAGCCGCTCAGCCTGATAGCTGTCGAGAATCGAGTCAGGTCCCCCGCGCAGTGCCCACGCGAGCTTCCACCCGAGGTTCCAGGCATCTTGAACACCCGTGTTGAGCCCCTGACCTCCCGTGGGCGGATGCAGGTGCGCCGCATCACCCGCGAGAAACACACGTCCCGCTCGGTAGCGTTGCACCATGCGAGCCTGCGGGGTGTAGCTCGATGACGTGAGCACCTCGGAGACGCGGCACTTCGTGACGGACTCAATGAGTCCCGCCACGTCCTCCACCTTCGGGCACGTCACCTGGAAGAAGTCGGAGTGCGGCATCGGGCACAACCCGAGCATGCCGCCCCGAGCCCAAGGCCAGACATGCCAGTCCGCGCGGGACAGGCCCTCGACATTCACATCGCCGACGAGCAGCGTCTTGTCCTCCACGGTCGAGCCAACCAAACCGAACCCGAGCGCCTTGCGGACCGCGCTCCGTCCCCCATCGCAGCCCACGAGAAACGCACAGCGGACCCGAACACCGTCCGAGAGCGTCACGTCGACTCCATCGTCCCGCTGAACGAACGATTCGAAGCGTCGGCCGAACTCCACCGAGACGCCCAGCGACGCGAGGCGGGCGCGGAGCACTCCTTCCGTCTTGAACTGCGGCACTTGCAGCAAGTTGGGATACGGCATCGCCTCCGTGGGCGCGTGACGCGTCCCGAGCGAGCCACCGCGAAAGCTGAACGGGCCCCAGTGGAAGCGCAGGCGCTGATAGAGGCCGCCCACCTGCGCAATCTCGGGCATCACCCCCAGCAGGTCGAAGATCTCCTGGGTGCGCGGCTGAATCCCCTTCCCGCGAGAGCCACGGGAAGGCTCCGTCGCAGCATCGACGATGCGCACCCTCACACCCCGCCGAGCCAGATCCACAGCAAGCGTCAACCCCGTGGGCCCCGCGCCGACGACGAGCACCTCTTGTTCGTACACCATACGAACCATCCTCATCGTACGATGTACGAAATGCAAGGACGGCCGAAGAAGCGGGCGAAGAAGCCGGAGGCGACCCAGTCCATCTGGACACGCCAGGAGCCGAGCACACGGCAGCCCAAGCTCTCGCGAGCGAAGATTTCCGAAGCAGCCATTGCCATCGCGGACACCGAGGGCTTCGACGCGGTGAGCATGCGAAGCGTCGCCCAGAGGCTCGGAGGCTCGACGATGAGCCTCTACTACTACGTGAAGACCCGAGCCGAGCTGTTGGCCCTGATGGACGACGCGCTGATGGGCGAACTGCTGCTCCCCACCGTGAGCAAGAAGGGCCCACAAGCCCTCCTCGACATCGCGCTCGGCACAGCGGAGATGCTGCGGAGGCATCCCTGGGCGCTGGTGGCGATGAGAGGAGCCCCACCGGGCCCCAACGCGCTCAGCCACGCGGAGCAGTGTCTGGAGACCCTGGCCGAAACAAAGCTCTCCGCGAAGGAGAAGCTGACGCTATTGGCAATGGTGGACGACTACGTCTTCGGCCACGCCCTCAGAGAAGCCGAAACACAGACTCCAACGGATGAAGCCCTCGCGAAGAAACTAATGGAGACAGGGAACTTCCCAAGGCTCGAAGAGACCTTCCGCCACGGGAAGCCAACCCCCGACCCCAAGCGCCTCCGCCGAGGACTCGAAGCCCTCATCCGCCTGTCCCTGCCGCTCTGACAGCCCTGGGCACTCAGCAGGCTCACCCTTTCGAATTGACGATGCCAGGGGCGTTCAGTCGCGTCTGGTCCCCACGTCGTTGTTTCCCAGCACCACAAAAGAATCATTCACGTAGTAGTGCGCCAACGCAGCAACCAACTCACCAGGCTGAACATCAGGTTTTTGGCGGCGTGCATTCACGACGACCTGTCGAATCTGTGCTGTGGACAGAATCATCATCAGACCCTTCTCCGACGCGAGCTGAGGCAGGCCGTCAGAATACAGATCGCGCTCCAACATCAGGCACTCACTCTCTACCGTCCATGGCGGTCCGCCACGCATGTAGAGCGCATACCCTCGAGGGCGGTCTCCAACTTCGCACAACACCGTTCCCAACGACTCAAGCCGACTCATTTTGAACGCCCTCCTCTTTTACTCCCCTGATGCACACCAAGGAGGGCGCCCATACGAAGCAGAGCGGAGGTGACGCGCGCGCCTCGCAGCAGCTTGGGGCGGCCCGTCGGGCACCCACTTCTTAGCCTCTCTCGCCTCGTCGTCTTCAATGTTCACATGGACGATACCGCGAAGGTGGATGACGAACCCGAACCTGTCGAGCAGTTCGTCCAGGGTGACGTCTCCCAATGCCCCGTCTGCGAGCACCGTCACCTGCACACGAGGAGACAGCATTTGAAGCAACCGTGCCAGCAGCGCCGCGCCCGGACTCCGAGCAACCTCGGGTAACCCGCCTCGCTGCGAGCGACGGGGACGCTAGCGGGACTCCAGTCCGGAGCGTCTGTCAGCGCCATCATTCATGACAGGCAGTTACACCATGGATACCCCGGCGAATGGGGTCAATGACAGAAAGGCTCCGCATGCTACCGCGATGGGCGGCGGCCCTGATGCTCGTGATGCTGGCCGGATGCAGCGGCACCACGAAGTCCGTGCGCCTGCACACGGGACAGGGCGACCCCGGCATCGTCACTCCGCGCACTGGCGATGCCGCGCTGGTGGAACTGGACGCAGGCGACTTCGCCGAGGTCGTCGAAGCGCTGGCCCGAAGCGTGCGGCCGTCCACGCGTCCCCAGGAAGCGGCGCGTCGGTTGTTCGAGATGGATTCTCGCAGCGGTTCGTACCTGTACGAGATACGCAGCCACCGTGTCATCCCGCAGAGCCCAGGCGAACAGCCAGAGGGGCAACAGCCCACGACTGAAGTCGAGTTGACACGGGCATACCTGCGCTGGTGCGAGCGCACTCACAAGCCCGGCGATTGCCTGCGACTCCTCGTGGAGAGTCCCACCGTCACCGGGGATGGCCGTTACGCCCTGGCCATGGCCCAGGCCGAGGGCGTCGTAATCGGCGAGCTGATGGCTGCCTTCAAAGATATGGCCGACCCCCAGGCCATGCTGTC
Source organism: Myxococcaceae bacterium JPH2 (assembly GCA_016458225.1). NCBI lineage: Bacteria > Pseudomonadati > Myxococcota > Myxococcia > Myxococcales > Myxococcaceae > Myxococcaceae bacterium JPH2. Next base: position 908,503 of record JAEMGR010000001.1, read on the forward strand.
GGCGGTTCTGTGGACGTGCACCACCTACATGGTCTTGCTCGCGCTGCCCGAGCCCACCTCGAAGGGCGTGGCCGCCGTGATGACCGCCTCGCTCATTGCCTACGTAGGGATCGATACGTTCTGGAGCCTCATCGTGGGCTTCAAGCGACTGGTGGAAGAGACGGAGCGGGCCACCACGTTTGACGAACTCCGCGAGGCTGGAGAGCGCTACGGCAAGGTCATGGGTCGCAACGCTGCGCGAGCGTTCGCCATGTTGGCCACGGCTGCCATCGGGGACACTGCGGCGGGGCTGGGGTCGAAGGTGCCAATGCTCCCCAGCGCCGCACAGGCAGCGGTGCAGGCCGAAACGCAAATGGGAATCAGGCTCGCGGCGGTCGCATCCGTGGGAACGGTGGCCGTAAGCGCCGAGGTTGTCACCATCTCCCTCGCGCCCAGCGCGGTGGCCATGGCGGCCGGAGTCACGAGCAACGGAACACCTGCCAAGTCCGGTTCCACAGGCACCAGGGCCTGGAACTCATTCAGCGGGTTCAAGAAGGCCATGGGGCCTGCGGGCCCGAACAAGGAGTGGCACCACATCGTCGAGCAGACCCCGGGCAACGTGAACCGCTTCGGCCCTCAGTCCCTCCACAACACCGAAAACATCATCCCACTGGACAAGAAACTGCACACCGACGTCAGCGCCCTCTATTCGTCGGTGCGACGCGATATCACCGGCTCGACATTGACCGTGCGGCAATGGTTGGGCACACAGTCCTTCGCAGCCCAACGTGACTTCGGGCTGTTGGCCATTGAGAACGTCGGAAAGGGGCTCTGGTGATGAACTTGGATGAGCTTGTCGAGCAGTTCGCCCAGAACGTCGTCGCCCAGAACGAGGCCATCTTCCGGGGCGACGCCAAGACTGGGAACAAGCACGCCAGGAAGTACGGCGCCGCAGTCGACAAGCTCCTCGCCCACGGAGACGCCGGGCGTGAAGCGCTCTCCGTATTGCTCAAGCATGAGCGAATGGACGTGCGCGTGATGGCGGCCGCCCATCTGCTCCGCTACCGCACGGCCGAAGCCAAGGCCGTTCTGGAGGAAGCAGCCAAGGGCCAGGGCCTGGTCCCATTTGGGGCCCAGCAAACCTTGAAGCGATGGGAAGAAGGAACCTGGGCGCTCGATCCGGCATGACCGCCGGGCTCCAATCACAGCTCAGTGCGCACTCGCGCGTGACTCGGCGGAAGCCACGGCGTGCTTGGCCATGTCCTCGAGTCCGGCAGCCCCGAGGCGCGCGAGTCCTTCCTCGAAGTTCTTCCCCTGCATGCTGTCCACGTCCAGAAGCACCGAGAACGCCTTGCCCACGAAGCCGTTCTCTCCCTCCATGCGCCAGGTCACCTTCGTTCCCTTCCCGTCCGGCACCAGGAGAAACACCGCGTAGCTCGTGGCCGAAAACGGCTTCAAGAACACCATCTCCACCCGCACCCGCTCGTCGGGCTGGCTCTCCTGGATGGTCAGCCGCCCCTCGCCCATCTGGTTGTTTCCCTTCCACGCGTACCGCGCCCCCACACCCGTCGGCGATCCATCGATGCGCCGCTCCGCGTTCGGATCCAACTTCTCGTAGGGCGACCACCGACCCCACTGGTGGAAATCATTGAGCAACGTGAAGACGACGGACGCGGGCACCGGGAGATGCGCCGTGCGCTCGATGCGGAACGCCGCCGGACGCGTGGCGACAAACGCGATGAAGCCGACGACGAGCACCGCGAGCGCAAGGAGGATGTACGTGGCCATGGGAATCTCTCTTTCGTGGGGAGAGCCGAAGCAGGCTTCCATCCCGACAACGAATGAGGATTCGGTGGATCGACACGGCCCGCATTTTTCCGGCCTGCGGGCCGTGCCACGGGGCCATCGCCCCTTGGACTACACCGGCTGCGCGTCGGGCTGACGGTCCGGATGCGCCGCCTGGAAGGCGGGGAGCGCCTCACACGCGGCCTCGATGCGCAGCAGCGTGGGGAACGCCGCCACGTCCACCGCGAAGCGCCGCGCGTTGTAGAGCTGCGGCACCAGGCAGATGTCCGCCAGCGACACCGCATCCCCCACACAGAAGCGACCCGCCAGCGGCTTCACCGTGGCCTCCAGCGCCTCCAGGCCCCGGCCAATCCAGTGCGCCGCCCAGGCCCGCTCGTCCACCTTCAGCTCGTTCTTCAGCTTCTGGAGGACCGACAGGTTCTGCAACGGCTGGATGCCCGAGTTCACCATCTCCGCGAGCATCCGCACCCGGGCCTTCAACAGCAGATCCTCGGGGAACAACGAAGGCTGCGGAATGCGCGCGTCCAAGTACTCAAGAATGGGGAGCGACTGGGACAGCCGCCGCGTCTCGCCGCCCTCCGTCCACTCCAGCGTGGGCACCGTGCGCATGGGATTGAGCGCGCGGTACTCGGCCGTGTTCTGCTTGCCCCCGTCCTCCATCAGGTGCACGGGGATGTACTCGTAGGACAGGCCCTTGAGGTTCAGGCCCGCCCGCGCACGCCAGGACGCCGAGGAGCGCCAGTAGCTGTAGAGCCGCAACCCCTTCATGGGACCTTCACCACCTTCTGCGCGATGCGCCCGAACACGCTGTGCCCCTCACCATCCCGCATCTCGATCTCGATGGTGTCGCCGGGCTTCATGAAGGGCGTCTTCGGCTTGCCCTCCTCGATGGTCTCGATCATCCGCCGCTCGGCGAGGCACGAGATGCCGCGCGCCCGGTCCGCGTTGGACACCGTGCCGCTGCCCAGGATGGTGCCCGCCGTGTAGGCGCGCGTCTTGGTGATGTGCTGGATGAGGTCGAAGAAGGAGAAGTGCATCTCCGGCCCCGCCTCGGGGTCTCCCACCAGCTGGCCGTTGAGCGTGCTGCGCATGCGCAGGTGCACGCGCCCGTCGTGCCAGGCCGCGCCCAGCTCGTCCGGCGTCACCGCGAACGGACCGAACGCCGTGGCCGGCTTGCTCTGGAAGAAGCCAAAGCCCTTGAGCAGCTCCTCCGGGATGAGGTTTCGCAACGACACGTCATTGGCGATCATCACCAGCTTGACGTGCTTTGCCCCGTCCTGGGCCTTGGTGCCCTGCGGCGTGTCGCCCAGGATGACGGCGACCTCGCTCTCGAAGTCCATGCCCCACGCCTCGTCCGCCAGCGGCAGGTCCGCGGTGGGCGCGAGGAAGTCTCCCGAGCCGCCTTGATAGACGAGCGGATCCGTCTTCAGCGTGGCGGGCGGCTCGGCGTTGCGCGCCTTGCGCACCAGGATGACGTGGTTGAGGTACGCGCTGCCATCCACCCACTCGTACGCGCGGGGCAACGGGGCGTGCAGGGCCTTCTCGTCCAGCGGGCGGCTCTGCACCGTGCCCGCCTCGAGCTGCTGCGACAGCGCGCGCAGCAGCGGCTCCTTCGCATCCCAATCATCCAGCGCGGCTTGCAGGGTGAGGGCCACGTTGGTGGCCAGCGCATAGGCTGAGTTGTCCCGCTTGACGACGATGAGCCGTCCGTCCCGGGTACCGTCCTTGAGCGTCGCGAGCTTCAATGCCGGGCTCCCTGGCGGCCAGGAGAAATAGCGGCGGCCGCCGCGTGCGCCCCGGCTTTTCCGCCGGGGGGCGGGGGGAGTCAAGCGTTCGCATGGGCATGGCGCACCGAGTCCACGCGCCCACACCTACAAGCAGCCACGCGGGCCGTCCGCGCCTCGCCTCGTCCGCGGGGACGGGGCGACCAGGCACACCCACCCGGTCGTCGCGGACCGCGTCCGTTGCCGGACGGTGACGAGCATTCCCAGCATGAAGGCGGCGGCCATTTCGCGCCCAGGCACCCGCCGCATGCGCGGCGACCGGAGGAGCCATGTCGAGGACGATGAGCCAGCGGTGGAAGCAGGGAGCGGTGCTCGGTGGCGTGCTGTGGCTCATGGGCCTGCCCACGGGCGCGCTGGCGCTCGCACCCCAAGCCGACGCGTCGACCTCGTCCTCGAAGCAGGAGGCCGCCAAGCAGCGCGCGGACATCACCGACGAGCAGGCCAAGAGCGCCATCCAGCACGCGCATGATCAGTTCCGCTACGTGAAGGACGGCAAGAACGCAGACTACATCCCGTTCCTCGCGCAGGTGAACCCGGACTACTTCGGCATCGTGCTCGTCACGGTGGATGGGCGCGTCTTCGAGGTGGGGGACAGCCAGCAGCCCTTCGCCATCGAGTCCGTCTCCAAGCCATTCACCCTGGCGCGCCTGCTCCAGGACGTGGGCGCGGAGACGGTGGAGACGAAGATTGGCGCCAACGCCACGGGCGCGCCGTTCAACTCCATCACCGTCATCGAGGAGAACAAGGAGGCCAAGCGTCCGCCCGCGGGCAACCCGCTGGTGAACGCGGGCGCCATCGCCTCGGTGAGCATGGTGCCAGCGGGCAACGCCGACGAGCGCTGGGCGCGCATCCTCGGCACCTACAACCTGTTCGCCGGGCGCAACCTCTCCGTGAACCAAGAGGTCTATCGCTCCGAGTCGGACACCAACACGCGCAACCGCGCCATCGCGTGGCTCTTGAAGTCCTATGACGTCATCCCGGGCGACCCCATGGAGGCCTTGGACATCTACACGCGCCAGTGCTCGGTGGCCATCACCGCCAAGGACCTCGCCGTGATGGGCGCCACGCTGGCCAACGGCGGCGTGAATCCCCTCACGGGCAAGCGCGTGATTGACGAGAAGAACGCGGAGAAGGTGCTGTCGATGATGCTCACCACGGGCCTCTACGAGAACTCGGGCAAGTGGTCCTTCGACGTGGGCCTGCCCGCCAAGAGCGGCGTGGGCGGCGGCATCGTCGCCGTGGTGCCGGGGCGCTTCGCCATCGCGACGTTCTCGCCTCCGCTGGATGAGGCGGGCAACAGCGTGCGCGGCCAGAAGGCCGTGCAGTCCATCGTGGACTCCATCGGTGGCGACGTCTTCAACGACCATGCGCCCGGCACCGGACAGCCCGCGGCCCGCCCCTGAGCGGCACGGGCTCGCGCGGTTCCCCCGGGGATGGGGTTTGGGTCACAGTGTCGGGCGGGCGGTCCCCGCCGCCCGATACCCCATCGCCCGGAGTCCGCATGACCGTCTGGAATGCCTCGTGCCGAGCGCTCGCCCTGGTGACCCTCCTGCCGCTCGCGGCCGTCGCGCTTCCCGTGCCCACCGCTCCCCCACCGCCCACGCGTCCGTCCAAGCAGTACACCATTGAACAGTTCATGGGGACGACCGGGCTGGTGGGCATGGACTTCACCGCCGACCAGAAGCACCTCCTCTACTCATCCAATCAGACGGGCATCTTCAACGTCTTCCGCGTCCCCGTGGGCGGAGGGACGCCCACGCAGCTCACCCACTCCACCACCGACAGCACGTTCCTCGTGAGCGCGTTTCCGCGCGACGAGCGCCTGCTGTTCCGGAGGGATCAGGGCGGCAACGAGCAGCTCCACCTCTACGTGCGCACTCCGGACGGCAAGGAGAAAGACCTCACGCCGGGCACAAAGCTGCGCGCGTCGTTCGTGGGCTGGAGCCGCGATGACTCCGCCTTCTACGTCCTCACCAACGAGCGCGACGCGCGCTTCATGGACCTGTACCGCTACGACGCGAAGACCTACGCGCGCACGCTGCTCTTCCAGAACGACGGGGGCTACGACGTCGCGGGCGTGGCGCCGGACGAGAAGTCCGTGGCGCTGCAAAAGCCCCGCACCACATCCGACAACGACCTGTGGCGCTACGACGTGGCGACCCGCGCGCTCAAGCACCTGACGCCCCACCAGGGCGACGCCCAATTCTCCGTCGCCGACTTCGACCCCGTCTCTGGCGCGCTGTACCTGCTGACCAACGTCAACTCGGAGTTCACCCGCGTGGTACGCTACGCGGACGCCACCGGGACGCTGGAGGAGGTGGAGAAGACGGACTGGGACATCGTCTCGTCCACGTTCTCGCGCAGCGGCGCCTATCGCATCACCGTCATCAACGAGGACGGCCGCGCCACGGTGCGCCTGCACGACGTGAAGAAGGGCACCGACCTGCCCCTGCCCACGCTCCCCGAGGGAGACGTCGTCGCGGTCCAGTTCTCGCGCGATGAGCAGCGGCTCTCGCTCCTGCACAACGGCGACCGCTCGCCCACCAACCTCTACGCCTACGCGCTGGCCACGAAGAAGGCCACGCGCCTGACGAACACCCTGTCGCCCGCGGTGGACGCCGAGGACCTGGTGGAGGCCCAGCGCGTGCGCTTCAAGTCGTCCGACGGGCTGGAGATCCCCAACATCCTCTACAAGCCGCACCAGGCCTCGCCGGACAACAAGGTCCCCGCGCTCGTGTGGGTGCACGGCGGCCCCGGAGGACAGACGCGCAAGGGCTACGCGGCGTTCATGCAGTACCTGGCCAACCACGGGTACGTGGTGCTCGGCATCAACAACCGGGGCAGCTCCGGCTACGGCAAGAGCTTCTTCCGCTCGGACGACCAGAAGCACGGCCGCGAGCCGCTGCGCGACTGCGTGGAGGCGCGCAAGTACCTGGCCAGCCTGCCGTACGTGGACGCCACGCGCGTGGGCATCATCGGCGGCAGCTACGGCGGCTACATGACGCTGGCCGCGCTCGCCTTCCAACCGGAGGCCTTCAACGTGGGCGTGGACATCTTCGGCGTGGCCAACTGGCTGCGCACGCTGAAGAACATGCCCCCGTATTGGGAGTCCCGGCGCCAGGCGCTCTACCAGGAGATGGGCGACCCGACGACGCAGGAGCAGATGCTGCGCGACATCTCGCCCCTCTTCCACGCGGAGCAGATCCGCAAGCCGCTGCTCGTCATCCAGGGCGCCAACGACCCGCGGGTGCTGCGCGTGGAGTCCGACGAGATGGTGCAGGCGGTGCGCAAGAACAACGTGCCCGTCGAGTACGTCGTCTTCCCCGACGAGGGCCACGGGTTCAGCAAGAAGAAGAACGAGCTGGAGGCCTACTCGCGCACGCTGGGCTTCTTGGATCAGTACCTCAAGCAGCCCGCCAGCGCCTCCGTCACCAACTGACGCGCGACCTGGGAGAAGCGGTGGGCGACGCCTCCGCCGCCCACCGCTCCACCCGCGCACGACTCAGACCCGGAGCGGATTCACCGCCTCCGGGCACTCCCAATAGGTGTACTCGCACACCGCTCGGGATGGATCACACGGCACCTGAAGGACGGTGATGAGTTCGCAGGGGTGACGCGGAGCCTCCGCCTCACCCGTCTGACGCGTGCGGCTGTCGCTCGCCGCGCCCTCCGAGGCTTCAGTCCTCGGAGCTTCACTGCCGCGGGCTTCACTTCGGCGCGGAGGTGGAACGACCTCCGCGTGGTTGCCCGCTTGTCCACTTCCCTGGGAGCGCCCCTTGCCCTTGCGAGAGGCCCCCCGCGCTTCCTGCCTCGACTCCCCCGACGGTGGTACCGACATGAACGACACCACCGGCAGGAGTCCTGGCGCCGCACCCAGCATCGCGCCGAGGACGTACAGCCTGGTTCTCATGAAACCCCCTTGCCGGCTCGACCGCCCGCGCACGACACGGCGCGCGGGGCCCGATCGAACGGCAGCGACGAGGGTCGCGGGTGGGTCTGACATTCCCCGCCCTCCAGGACAACACGGACACCGGCCAGGCACGCGGGAAAGACACACGCCGGTATCCGATGACGGTCCCAGCGGGTACTATGCCCGCCCTCTCTGGAGCCGTAACCGAATGCCATTTCAGATCCACGTCCACCCGCCGCGCATCCTCGAGGTCATTTATCCCGCGGAGGTCACCGCGGAGGACCTGGCCGAGTACGAGAAGCAGCTCAAGGGGGTCATCGCGAGCATCGGCGGGGACTGGTCCGCGCTGGTGGACCAGTCGCAGCTTCGGGTGATGCCCTCCAACGTGGTGGGCGTGATGGCGAACCTGAACGCCTATGCCCAGCTCCACGGCATGCAGCGCTCGGCGCGCGTGGTGACCGACCCGTCCAGCGGCCTGCAGGCGTGGCGCATGACGAAGCGGGCCATGCTCAACATCCCCGCCCGCACGTTCCAGACCCGCGCGGAAGCCCTCGAGTGGCTCCAGAACCCCGACGCGGACTGAGCCCCCTTTCCCCAGGGAGACAGCGCCGCCCACTGTCCCCGGGCGAGCACGTCTCCTGTCCAGCCGGATAACCTCTCGGTCGTCCGGCCAAGCTCCTCACCCGCCCCTTCCAAGCGAGGCTTGACAGCCCGGGGGCCGCCATCTAACGCACAGCGCCATGAGCACTTCCGGTTCGTCGCCGCAGCGTCCCATCAGCAAGAAGGGTCCCTTCCGCGTCCTGCTGCTGGAGAACATCCACGTGTCGGCGCAGGAGATGTTGTCCGCGGAGGGCCTGTCGGTGGAGCGGCTGTCCGCGGCGCTCAAGCCGGAGGAGCTGGCGGAGCGGCTGCAGGGCGTGCACCTCTTGGGCATCCGCAGCAAGACGACCATTCCGCCGAGCGTGCTGGCCAAGGCCAAGGACCTGCTCGCGATTGGCGCGTTCTGCATCGGCACGAACCAGGTGGACCTGCCGTCGGCCAATCAGCACGGCGTCCCGGTGTTCAACGCCCCGTTCAGCAATACGCGCAGCGTGGCGGAGATGGTGTTGGCGGAGGTGGTGGTGCTGACGCGCCAGCTCTTCGACCGCAGCCGCGAGGTGCACCTGGGCCAGTGGCGCAAGGTGGCCACGGGCAGCCACGAGGTGCGCGGCAAGACGCTGGGCATCATCGGCTATGGCCACATCGGCTCGCAGCTCGGCGTGCTGGCCGAGTCGCTGGGCATGCGCGTGCTGTACTACGACGTGATGACCCGGCTGCCCCTGGGCAACTCGCGCCCGGTGGCCACGCTGGCGGAGCTGTTGGGTCAGTCTGACTTCGTCACCCTGCACGTGCCGGCCACGCCGTCCACGCACATGATGATGGGCGCGGAGCAGTTCGCGCAGATGAAGCCGGGCGCGTGCCTCATCAACGCCAGCCGCGGCACGGTGGTGGACATCGGCGCGCTGGCGCAGGCGCTGCGCTCCAAGCACCTGAGCGGGGCCGCGGTGGACGTCTATCCCGAGGAGCCCGAGGGCAACTCGGACGGCTTCGTCACCGAGCTGCAGGGCCTGTCCAACGTGGTGCTCACGCCGCACATCGGCGGCTCCACCGAGGAGGCGCAGGCGTCCATCGGCAAGGAAGTGGCCACGTCCCTGCTCAAGTTCTTCAAGTCGGGCGCCACCACGGGCGCGGTGAACTTCCCCAACGTGGAGAACCCGCTCATCCCCGGCACGCACCGCATCCTCAACGTGCACCGCAACACGCCGGGCGTGCTGCGTGACATCAACCGCATCGTCTCGGACCTCAACGCCAACATCCACGCGCAGGTGCTGAGCACGGACTCCAACATCGGCTACCTGGTGATGGACCTGGACCAGGACGTGTCCCAGCAGGTGTGCGAGGCCATCGCCAGCCTGAGCACGGACATCAAGACGCGCATCGTGTCCTGACGTCCGCGCGCTCGTGGCTCACGCGTCCAAAATCTTCCCAGGGTTGAGGATGCCCTGGGGATCCAGGACGCGCTTGAGGGCGCGCAAGAGCTCCAGCTCGGCCGGGGCCCTCGAATACGCCAGGTAGTCCTTCTTCAAGAGGCCAATGCCGTGCTCGGCGGAGATGCTGCCGCCGTGCTTGCGCACCAGCTCGAACATCGCGTGGTCCGCCTGCTTCACGTGGGCGAAGAACGCGTCCTTTTCCAGCGTGTCCGGCTTCATGATGTTGACGTGCAGGTTGCCGTCGCCAATGTGGCCGAAGAGGCAGATTTCCCAGCCCGGGTAGCGGGCACGGAAGACGCTGTCCAGCTCGGCGCAGAAGGCCTCCAGCGCGGCCACCGGCAGCGAGATGTCGTTCTTGTGCAGCACGCCCGTGGCGGACAGGCTCTCGCTGATGGACTCGCGCAGCGCCCACAGCTCGGCGGCCTGGGCCATGCCCTGCGCCTGGGTGCCGTCCGTCACCAGCCCCCGCTCGAAGAGGGACGCGAGCCACGCCTCCACGGCGCCCGCGTCCGCGCTCTCGGCCTCCAGCAGCACGTAGCAGCCGCTGGGCGCCTCGAAGGGGGAGCGCAGCTTGCGGTGCCGCTGCACGCGGGCGAGGCACTTGTCGGTGAAGAACTCGTAGGCGGAGATGAGCAGCGGGGCCTGCCGCGCGTCGCGGAACAGCCGCAGCACGGCGGCCACGTCCGGTACGGCGAAGAGGAACACGTCCTGCTTGCCGGGCAGGCGCGTCAGCTTGAGCGTGGCCTCGGTGATGACGCCCAGCGTGCCCTCGCTGCCGATGAAGAGCTGGCGCAGGTCCGTGCCGGTGTTGTTCTTCTCCAGCGCGCCGTTGAGCTCCAGCACCTGCCCCGTCGCTGTCACCACCTGGAGCCCCAGCACCCACTGCCGGGTGAGGCCGTAGCGGATGACCTTCACGCCGCCCGCGTTGGTGGCGATGTTGCCGCCCACGGTGCTCGAGCCCTTGGACGCGAAGTCCACCGGCCACGTCAACCCGTGCGGCGCGCAGTGCTGGTGCACCGACTCCGTCACCGCGCCCGCCTGCACGCGCACCGTGTTGCCGAGCGAGTCCACCGCGTCCATGCGGTTCATCCGCCGCAGCGACAGCACCAGCTCGCCCCGCGCCGCCACCGCGCCGCCCGCGAGCCCCGTGCGCCCACCGGAGGGCACCACCGCCACGTGGTGCTGGTGGCAGAGCGCCAGCAGGCGCGACACCTCGTCCGTCGTGCGCGGCAGGGCCACGGCGCTGGGCGCGGGCGTGTACACGCGCGTCCAGTCGCGGCCGTACTCCTGAAGCTCGCTCGGCTCCCGAGAGAGGAAGTCCGAGGGGAAGCCCTCGGCGAGGGCGCGGAGGAAGTCAGCGGGGAGCGCGGCGGTGGACATGGCGCAGGCGTATTTCACGCATCGCGCCATGACAAGCCCGAGGGTGACGGAGCCAGGGGACCTGACTACCTGGCGCCGCTCGACCGCTGCGTCTGGCACCACGAGCTTGCGCGGACCGCGGTGGTCTCCAGCAGCTTCCGCAGCCGGGCCACGGGCTTGGGGGGCGCGGGCGCCTGGTCGTCCCAGACGAACTCCACCTCCACGGTCCGCGTCCCCGCCGTCACGGTGATGTGCTCCTGGAGGCGATACCCTGGGGTGTTCACCCGGACCTTGGGCAGGCAGGGCCAGGTGCGCGCGGAGGCCTTGCCTCGGGAGTAGCGCAGCGGCCCCTCGGGAAGCTGGGGGAGGAGCGCGGCGATGGCCGCGGTCCGCGCCGGATCGTCGTCCAGTCGGACGGCCTCCGGCGAGTGGAAGTTGTGGTTCTTCACCGACACGTCCTTGATGGAGCTGTAGTCGGGGTCGGACGCGACGACGAGCGTGACGTGGTCCTCACTCACGCCCGAGGAGGACTCACGGACGAGGGACGTCTGATACTCCACCGTCCAGAGCAGCGCTGGCTCGGGCTCGGCGTGGGCCGAGCCTCCCGGCAGCAAGCCTGACACGAGCAGCAGGGCCCACAGCGACAACGACTTCATCCGGAGCAGGGTTCGTCCTCGCATCCGGAAAGTCTTAGCACCCGGGGCCGTCCTCCTTCATCGGGACGCGGATGAGCAAGGGCTGCGTGCCCGTGGCCAGCACCTCTTCGCCCACCGCGAGCAGCTCTCCCCGAGCCCGCACCTCCAGCCGCCCGAGCGCCGCGGCGGGAGGCACTTGAGGAAAGCGGAAGCAGCCCCGCGCGTCCGTCCGCGTGCTCAAGCGCAGCGTGGGCAGCTCCACCAAGGCGCCGGGAATGGGCTCGTCCCCGGGCCCCACCACGCAGCCCTGGAACGTCTCGTCCGACTCCGACGCCACGCCCACGGGGAAGCCCACGCGGCGAGGCACCGGCGCCTGGCGCTCCTTGCGCACCGGGACGCGCAGGCGGAACCCCGGGCGCGGAGGAACGCGCAACCCGGCCCAGACCGCCGCGGCCACGGGCGCCAGGTCCACCTCGAACTCCGACTCCTGCATGGCCGCGAACACCAGGTCACCCAAGAGCCGGTGCGCGGCTTCGGGCGAGGCCGCGCCCGCGGTCACCAGGTAGCAGACCGAGAACTGCAGCGGCGCACGCCGGCCCGTGCGAGCCGCCGGCGCGGGCGCCAGCTCCAGCAGGTACAGGCAGACGCCGCGCTCCAAGGTCTCGCGATCGGGCACGCCCAGATGCACCGGTGCATCCGAGGCGATCCGTCCCACCCACGCCTTCAAGCGTTGATCGACCTCGTCGATCATCCAGTCCCTCGAATCCCGGGCCGTCCCGTGCCGCCCAAGTCACTCCTTCACCAGCAACGCACCTTCGCACCCCCTCCCGCCCACGCCCATGGCCCTCCAGGATTATCATGGAGTTCTTGTTAAAACAGTTGTGCGGGTTTCCACATGCCCAGGTGGGAGACCGAACACCCACCTGGGAAACCCGAGGGCGTCGCTTCTCTTTCACCGGGCCTTCCGCGAATGATGCCCCCTGGGCCGGAAACCAGTGGAACGACATCCATGATGATGATGGGCATACCTCCAGAACGACGACGCAGTCCTCTTCGACTCGCGCGGCAGGTGGCGGTGCTGTTGGGCGTGTTGACACTTGGCCTGGGCGCCCAGGCCCAGGCCCAGGAGGGCGAGGGCGGGAAGTACAAGCTGGGTTTGCTGGTGGACGCGGGAGCGCCTCACGGGGTGGGCGTCTCGGCGGTGGTGCGGCCGATGCCGTGGCTGCGCTTGCAGGCAGGCCCCACGACGAACTCGCTCAGCTTCGGCCTGCGCGGCGGTGTGAGCGTGCTGCCCCTGCAGACCTTCATCTCACCGTCCATCAACGCGGAGGCGGGGCACTACTTCGGCTCGGACTACAACGACGTCATCGACTGGCTGGGCCGCACGCCCGGGCCGGCCACGGCGGGCATCCGAGACGTCGCCTATGACTACGTGGGCGGCAGCCTGGGCCTGGAGGTGGGCGCCAGCAACCGCTTCAACTTCTTCCTGCACCTGGGCTTGAGCTACGTGGCGCTCAACGTGAAGGACCCCACGCCGCTGCTCCAGGACGCGACGAACGACGACAGCGTCACGGCCGGACCGCTCCACGTGCGCGCCACCATCCCCTCGGTGAAGCTCGGCTTCATCTTCTACTTCTTCTGAGCCAGGAGCCTCCCGCCATGCGCATTCCTTCCTATCGGGCGCTCCTGCTCTGCGCCGCGCCGCTGCTCGTCACGGGCTGCGACTCGCTGTTCACCCTCGAGGTCGAAGCCGAGGAGATCTGCAAGACCCAAGCGGACGTCTCGTTCCCCGCCGCGCCCTCGGGCACCGCGAGCGTCCAGCAGTCGCTCTCCCTGCCACTGGGAGACTTCGCGGAGCCGCTGCCCGAGGACGTCGAGGTGACGTCCGAGCTGCGCCTCAAGACGTTCGAGGTCAACGCCAACACGGACCTGAGCGGCGTCGAGCGCGCCACCGTGTCCGTGCGCAAGCCCGGCTCCGAGGACGTCATCCTCGTGGGTGAGTACCGCCGCTCCGGCACCGGGCCCGTGCGCCAGCTCCGCCTCACCGGCGGCGGCGCGGTGGACGTGCTGGATTTGGCCAAGCAGAGCGACCTCGAGTTCGTCTTCGACGCGAAGGGCTCGCTGCCGTCCTCGCAGTGGACCGCCAGCATGAAGGTCTGCGCCGCCGTGAAGGCGCGGGCCAACTACTTCAACCTGCTGTTCTGACCGTTCGTGCGCCCGGCGCCTCGGTTCCTCGAGGCGCCGGGGCCGCGAGCTCAGGACGCGACCGCCGCCGGCTGCACGCCGAGGAACTCGCGCCGCGTCCCCATCACGTGGTCGAAGAACGGGTGCGTCACGCACCAGTTCGCGTTCTGGTCGCGGCCCATGTGGTGATCGTAGTGCCAGGGCAGGTGCGAGCGCGCCCACGCGGGGTCCAGGTGCGCGCGGCGGTGCACGCGGTAGTAGTTCGCGGCGCAGGCCCAGACCGTGCCCACGAAGAAGGGCGCCACGGGGAAGAGGGGCGCGTGGGCCAGGGCCAGCACGGCCAGGGCGAGCAGCTCCTTGGTCTGCGCGGACCACGTCCACAGCGAGCGCAGGTACTGGTCATCCACCATGTCGTGGCGGCGCGACTTCTGGTGGTGCTCGTTCCAGTGGAAGCTCCAGATGCTGCCCTTGCGGCGCCCCAACCCGTGGAGCACGTGCTTGTGCAGCACCCATTCCCCGAAATTGGAGTACGCCCAGCCCAGCGGGATGCCAATCATGGCCTTCTCCGGCGGGCCGCCCGGCCGACGGCCCAGCCACAAACAATGACTATTTGGTCACTCTTTTTGTATCCCGTGACGCGCTGGAGTGCAAACCCATGGCGACCCTGAAGCGGCCGGGCCCACACGGCGGGCCCCGAGACGTCAACCGGAGGGAGCGGACCCGTGTGCTGGAGGACGCCGCGCTGCGGCTGTTCCTGGAGCGGGGCCTGGACGCGGTCACCATCGACGACATCACCCAGGCGGCGGGGGTGGCCAAGGGGACGTTCTACCGCTACTTCGAGGACAAGGCCGCGATGGTGGACGCGCTGCTGGCGCCGGTGCGCGAGGCCCTGCTGGAAGGCCTGGAGGCGTGCGGGCGCGCGCTGGTGGCGGCTCGGGACGTGGAGTCCATGTTCGAGGCGTACCGGGCGATGGCGGCGGTCATCGCGGGCGCGCTCTTGCAGTACCCGGGCGTGGTGCGGCTGTACCTCCAGGAGTGCCGAGGGCCGGCGGTGGGGGCGCGGCAGAAGGTGGTGTCGCTGGCGAGGCAGGTGGCGCACCACGCGGTGGACATCACGCAGAAGGCGCACACGCACGGGCTCCTGCGGCCCATCCGTCCGGCCGTGAGCGCGCTGGCGGTGGTGGGCGCGGTGGAGCGGCTGCTCCTGGCGGTGCTGAGCGAGGAGGACGCGGGGCTGGGCAATCCGCTGGAGATTCCGGACGCGCTCACCACGCTGGTGTTGGACGGGCTCAGGCGGCCGGGAGGGCCCGCGCGCCGGAAGTTGGACGGAGAGCCCAAGCGCCCGTAAGGGTGGGAGCGTGGGACACAAGCGAGCCCGGGGCGGGTTCCAGATTCCAGGGTGGGCGTGGTGGCTGGTGCCGTGCGTGCTGGGCCCCGTGGTGGTGCTCAACCTGCTGGTGGCCTGGCTGGGCGACACGCAGGTGCCGCTCCTGTCCTTCGACTTCCTGGCGACGAAGGCGCGCGCGCTCGGGGCGTACGTGCAGCATCGGCCGTCATGCGTGCTGGACAATCACCCACCGCTGGAGCCGCTCGTCGTGGCCGCCGAGCGACGGCATGGCATTCCGACGGGGCTGCTCCAGGCGTTAGTGCAGGTGGAGTCCGAGACGCACACGCATCGCATCTCGGCGGCGGGGGCGATGGGGCCGGGGCAGCTCATGCCGGACACGGCTCGCCAGCTGAGAGTGGACGACCCCTTCGACCCGGGACCGGCCATCGAGGGCAGCGCGCGTTACCTGGCGGAGCAGCTGCGCCGCTTCGATGACGTGCGGCTGGCGGTCGCGGCCTACAACGCGGGGCCGGGCGCGGTGAACGGACACGTGCCCCACAACGGCGAGACCGAGTTCTACGTGGCGAAGGTGATGACCGCCTACGCGCGCCTGCGTCCGCCCCCCGCGCCCACGGTGAGGCCACCCCTGCGTGTCGCGGACAAGCGAGACACACCGAGCCCGGTAGCCAGAACGAAGCCCGAGCCCACCCCGCGTCCGCAGCCCGTGGCGGAGCGCCCCGTGACACGGCCGACGTCCAAGACTCCGACGGCGCGCGCCCAGAAGGTGGCGGAGCGCCCACAGCGCAAGCCCACCGCACGGGAGCGTCTCCCTGCGAAGCCATCTGTTCGGGGCGTTCGACGAGAAACAGCTCCGAAGAAAGCTTCGACACACGCGACGCGCGGCGCGTGACCTCGCACTGAGCCAGACTTGAGGCAGGCAGCCCTTGAAGCAGGGGCCCTGCGGCGTGCAGCAGCACCAGTAAGGCACAGCGTACGGAAGGCCCTTCACAACGAGTAGCCCGCTTCACTCGCTTTGGGTCGAGCTGCTAAGTCCATGGCGAAAGCCACGGGAGTTCATTCTGAAGCTCGCTCTCCAGTCGCCGTCTCGTGCGTTCTACGCAGCAACGATTTCAGACTTCCTTCAGACACAACCCGATGAACTCATCGGGCTGCTGACCCGGAAGCATGTTGCCCACCACGCCGCAGCCGAAGCAGAGCAAGTGCACGCCTGGGGACGCGAGATTGACATCCTCCGTGCGGCGCTTCAGCACCTGGGCCCCGCATGCACTTCCTGGGGAATCCTGCTGGAGTTCTCGCTGTATCGCCTCGGCAAACGCATGGACGCCATCCTCCTTGCGGCAGGGACGGTGGGCGTCATTGAGTTCAAAATTGGCGCAAAGCATTACGAGGCGGCTGACTGGCAACAACTTGAGGGCTATGCGCATGCACTGCGCGACTTTCACGCGGCCTCGCAGACTCGCCCCATTGTTCCCATTCTCTGCGCCGAGAACGGTCCGACGCGACCAATCACGATGGTGCTTCACGACCAGGTTGCCAATGTCGTTGAAACCAACGCGAGCAACCTGCATGAGGCCCTGAGACAGCTGCCTCCCGGTCCCAATCTGCTCTCATGGGAAGAGTTCGAGGCGTCGCCCTATCGGCCCACGCCAACCATCATCGAGGCGGCCCGCGCAATCTATGCCGGGCACACCCTCGCGGATATCGGCAGAAGCGATGCCGCCACTCAAGCCATCTCGGACGCCATCGAGTTCCTCAAGGCGACAGCACATCGGGCACAACAGAACCGAGAGAAGATCATCTGCTTTGTCACGGGCGCCCCCGGTGCGGGGAAAACCCTCATCGGACTCGACCTTGCACTCACAACTCGCCTTGATGACAGCCCAGCAGCCTTGCTCTCTGGGAATCCTCCTCTTGTTCATGTTCTGACCGAGGCCCTGGCCGAAGATGCGTCTGCCCGAACGCGCACGCCAAAAACCAAGACACGGCCACAGGCACAAGCCGCGATTCAGAATCTTCTCGGCTACCTCAAACAGCACACCACTGGCGCCGCCCCTCCGGAGCACATCGTTGTCTTCGATGAAGCACAGCGAGCTTGGGATGCGACCATTGGGCAGAAGCTCCTGGAACGACCCGACTCTGAGCCAGAGATTTTCCTCTCCATTCTTGAGCGGCTCGACTGGGCCCTTCTCGTGTGCCTCGTTGGGCCAGGGCAGGAGATCAATCGCGGTGAACAGGGCCTCTCCCTCTGGGGAGAAACACTCCTTCGCGCCGCCGCCACAGGCCGGAAGTGGCACATTCTGGCGGCCCCGCAAGCCCTTACTGGGGGACCCGACGTCTCCGGGACGGGGCTGTTCGGAGCACACCCGTCCCATGGAATCCAGGTCGACACGGAGCCTCGACTCCATCTCACCAACTCGATTCGTTCCTACCGCAACGAACACCACGGCAAGTGGGTGGCGAGTCTGCTTGACGGGAATCTGAACCAAGCTCGCCAGGCGACCGCAGCGATGGCAGCCCCACCCGCCCTTCTGACGCGCAATCTCCAAACAGCCAAGAACTGGCTCCGGAGATATCGTCGAGGAGGCAGGACGGTGGGTCTCCTTGCCAGCTCGGGCGGAGTTCGCCTCATCGCGGAGGGGATTCCGCCTCCGCCTATATCCAAAGAACTGGATGCCATTGGCCACTGGTTCCTGAAGCCGCACACGGACTATCGCAGTTCTGGCGCACTGGAGTCCCCGCTCAGCGAGTTCGGCTGCCAGGGGCTCGAACTTGACTATGCCGGCATCTGTTGGGGCGGCGACCTGCTCTGGACCAATGCGTCGTGGCAGGCACGGCAAATGAGCGCGCCGAAGTGGAAAATCGTCCGCGACGAGTCTCGCAGACAATTTCGCCTCAACAGTTACCGCGTCCTCCTGACGCGGGCACGCGCCGGGCTCATCATCTACGTGCCAGAGGGAGAACCGGAGGACCCCACCCGAGTCCCAGCCGAGTTCGACCGCATCGCGGACACACTGCACCAAGCCGGCTGTGAGCGCATCTGAGTCACAGCGCAGGCAGCCTTCGCATCCATTCCGCGATTCCCTGACCGATCGCGTGCGGGTGATCTTCCTGGATGAAGTGCAGGCCGCGCCCCAGCTCGATGACTTCCAGGTGCGGCATGTTCTCGCGGCACCACGTCACCAGCGGAGGCGGCACGAGCACTCCCGGCTCGACGGCGAACAACAACTTGGGGAGCGGTGAGCGACAGAGCGCGTCTCGATATCGCACCACGACCTCCGCGACGTCCGCGGGCTGTCCCGCGACGGGAATCTCGCGCGGCCAGGCCAGGGTCGGCTTGCGTGAGACTCGGTCTGGGAACGGCGCTCGGTAGTGCGCCATTTCGGCTGGCGTCAGCCCTCTCACCACGGAGCCCGGCAACACCTGCTCCACGAAGATGTTCTGGTCGAGTACCAGCTCCTCGCCCACACCCGGTTCGCGGAAGCGCTGGAACAAACCTCGCGCGCGCTCCGGGAACTGCTCCCACGACGAGAGCGGCGACAAGAACGCCTCCATGAAGGCCACGCCCCGGATGCGCTCCGAATGGCGCATGGCCCAATCCAATCCGAGCGCCGAACCCCAGTCATGGACCACCAGCGTGATGCGGTTCAATCCCAACGCGGAGATGAACCCATCCAAATACCGCGCATGGTCCGCGAATCGATACCCCAGCTCGGGCTTGTCCGAGGCCCCCATCCCGATGAGGTCCGGCGCGATGCAGCGCCCCAAGCCCCGCAGGTGCGGAATCACATTGCGCCAGAGATAGGAGGACGTGGGGTTGCCGTGCAGGAACAGGATGGGGTCACCCTGCCCTTCATCGACATACGCCATGCGGGAGCCGTGCACCTCGACGAAGCGGTGCGTGAAAGGAAATTCAGCGGAGATAGAGGTCATGGTTCTTCCTGGGTCAATGAATGGAGCCGAGCATCGTGCGCAGCGTCGCGACGAAATCGGTCCGGCCCGTGGACTCGGGTTCGCTTCGGTAGAAAGCCGTGACGCGCCGGAGCTCGGAGAGCGTCGTCATCTGGGTACGCAGGGCCGCCACGGAGCCCTCGGGGCTCGCGGGCTCGGAGCCATCGACCCGGCCCAGCTCCTGCGCACGGCCCAGCCTTCGGTGACACGCACAGGCCGCCGTGGGGTTGGCGATGCCACAGTGGCGATTCAAGAACGCGCTGAGCGCGGAGCGCGCCCGACTGAGTCGCTTGCGGAACGTGGCGGGCTCGATGTCGAGAATCTCGGCGGCGTCCGAAGAGGAGAACTCGAGCAGCTCGCCCAGCACGAAGGCGATGCGGTGGTCTCCATCCAGACACTGGAGCATCGCCCGGCCACAGCGCAGCTTGAGCTGCTGATGGAGGATGGCGTCCTCGGTGCGCTCGACCGCGTCCACATCCAGCCCCTCCGTGAGGTCCTCCGCGAAGGCCTCGAAGGTGCCGCGCGCCGAGGCGGCCCGCTGCGCTCGGAAGTCCAGAATCCTTCGGACCGCGATGCGCCAGGCCCACGTGGAGAAGCGTGACTCACCGCGAAACTGGGCCAGCCGCGTCACGATGCGGATCAGCGCCTCTTGCGTCGCGTCCTCCGCGTCCTGGCGATCCAGGAGCATCCGAAAGGCCACGTTGAAGAGGGGGCGTTCGAGCGCCTGGATGATCGCCTCGACCGCGCGTGCATCGCCCTCGGAGGCTCGGGCCACCAGCTCGTTCGTCACGTCCGACAAGGTGTTCGTCATGGGTTCGGAGGATTAGACCGCCCGCCTCACGGAGCTGTGACCGGGAATCGTCACGTCCGCGCCAGGTCGGCCCTTTCGCGCGGGCGGCCCTCGGGAACTCTGGTAGAGCCCGGTCCATGGCTGACTCGCCCTCGATGCCTGGACCCTCGGTGGAACTCGACCTGGAGGAGCACCGCACCGCGCTCACCGGCCACTGCTACCGGATGCTGGGCTCCATCACCGAGGCAGAGGACGCCGTCCAGGAGACCTTCATTCGCGCGCTCCGCCACCGCGACCAGTTCGAGGGCCGCGCGAGCCCGCGCGCGTGGCTGTACCGCATCGCCACCAACGTGTGCCTGGACGCAATGCACGAGAACTCGCGCCGGGCACGCCCCACCGAAATGGGAGCGCCCGCCGTGCCCCAGGACGCGGTCCTCACCACGCTCCCGGACTCACACTGGGTGGAGCCCGTCCCGGACGCCCTGGTGCTGCCCACGCAGTCCACGCCCGCGGAGCTGGTGATGATGCGCCAGAGCATCCGGCTGGCCTTCGTGGCCGCGCTCCAACATCTCCCACCCCGGCAACGGGCGGTGCTGTTGCTCACGGAAGTGCTGGAATGGTCCGCCGCGGAGGTCGCGGAGGCACTCGACATGACCGTGGCCGCCGTCAACAGCGCGCTCCAGCGAGCCCGCGCCACCCTGACGACGCGCGACCTCAGTCCCCGCACCCCGCTGTCGGAGGTCCAGGCCTCCCTGGTGCAAAGCTACGTGGACGCCTTCGAGCGCTATGACATGGAGGCCCTCACCGCGCTGCTGCACCACGAGGTGAGCATGTCCATGCCGCCCAACTCCCTCTGGCTCCGAGGCGCCAAGGACATCCGCGACTGGCTGGTGGGGCGCGGCGCGGGCTGCCGAGGCTCTCGGCTGGTCGCCACGACCGCGAGCGGCGCGCCCGCCTTCGGCCAGTATCGAGCCGGAGGCCCTGGCGGAACGTTCACGCCCTGGTCTCTCACGGTGCTGGAGATTCAGGGCGACCGCATCATCGGACTGAACTACTTCCGGGACACCCCGAAGCTGTTCCCGCGGTTTGGCCTACCAGCCTTCCTGCCTCCCGAAAAAGCCGGACCCTGATTTTTCTGCACGGGCACCGATGATTTTCGGCGGCCCGTGGAGTCATAAAGAAGAACCCATTTTCTGGAGCATTCCATGGCCACGACGAACACTCCCCGCAAGGTCTTCATCAACCTCCCCGTGAAGGACCTGAAGGCCACCAACGCGTTCTTCACCAAGCTGGGCTTCCAGTTCAACCCGCGCTTCAGCGACGACAACTCGACGTGCATGATTCTCAGCGAGGAGGCCTACGTGATGCTCCTCGTGGAGAAGCGCTTCAAGGACTTCACCAAGAAGGACATCTGCGACACGCGCAAGGCGACCGAGGGCCTGTTCGCCCTGTCCTGTTCGAGCCGCGCCGAGGTCGACTCGATGGTGAAGACCGCCATCGCCGCGGGCGGCTCGCATGCCGCCGAGCCGCAGGACCACGGTTTCATGTACGGCTGGAGCTTCTACGACCTCGACGGGCACCACTGGGAGGTCTTCTACATGGACATGAGCGCCATGCCCCACTGAGCGTGACGCCTGTCGGCGGAGGACATGCGCCTCCGCCGACTGGAACGTGGACTACTCCGCGCTGACGCCCTGGCTCAGCGCCTGGGCCTGCACGAAGTCCACCGACTCCGCCGAGCCGTTGGTCCCCGTCACCGCGTACGAGAGGATGACCCACGAGCCCTCGGGCACGGACTCGGGAATCGACACGTCCAGGGTGCCGCCGCGCTGGAGGGTGAACCCCGACGACGACAGCAGGCGCATGCTCGACATGAGCGCGGTGTTGGCCGCGGTCAGGTTCGCCAGCGCCGTCTGGGCCGTCCAATACATCGACTTGATGCTGCTGGAGTGGTCCTGGGTATTCCATCCCACGTGGATGGTGCGGCCATTCACGATGGCGCTCCCATTCGGCCCGTGGAAGCCCTGCCAGTGGATCAGCGTGTCGCTCCCCGCCGCGCCCTTGAACGGCGCATTGAAATATCCGTAGTAGGGATGGGTCGTCGACTTCTAGCCATTGAATGTCGACGTCACCGTCTCCGCCCCCGCCAGGACCACGGCGATGTCATAGGCGGTGGGGCCCGTGTTCTTGATGTCCTTGTTCACGTCATAGGCAAGCGCCGACGACGCGGCGAACACAAGCACCAGGGACGACGCCAGGAAGCCATTGCGAGCAGAGATCATGAGCCACTCCCGAGGGGCTGCCTGAAAGCCGCCGGGCCTCCAGGGTGCCGGCAGGGTATGGCTCGGCGTTCACACTCATAATCGTGGAATTCGGGGAGCGAACACTGCGCGAAAGCCCCCGCAGACCGTGCGGCATGAGAGAGTCTCTCCGCATGGGAGCTGCTTCGCGAGGCTGGGTTCACCTCCGCTCAACGTGGGCGAGAGCGGGAGGCGTCGTGGCGAGTCTGCTGATGCTGGTGCCGTGGCTCGTGCTCGCGGCGCCCACGGCGCCCACCTCCGCGGAAGTGCTCGTGGGGACCTGGGGCAGCGAGAGGCTCCTCGGTCCCCAGGTTCGAGGCGAACTGACGCTCGTGAGTCATGAAGGCGCATGGCGTGCGCGCATCGCGGGGTTCGACGTCCCCGCGCGCGTGGAGGGCGGGAAGCTCCGCGTCACCCTCCCGGGTGGACAAGGAGAGCTGAGAGGTCCCGTACCGGAAGCCGGGCAGCGCATCACCAGCCACTGGATCCAACCGCGCGTCCGCATGAGCGGCATGAAGTTCGCCACCCCCGTGACGCTGACACCGCTTCAGCCGGGCGTCTGGCGCGGCGAGGTCGCGCCCCTGGAGGATCGCTTCTCGCTGTACCTGGTCGTTCGCAAACAGCAGGACGACACGGTGGAGGCGTTCCTCCGCAATCCGGAGCGCAACCTCGGCGGCAAGCAGTCCTTCCGCGTCGAGCTCCAGGGCGATGCCGTCCGCCTCAGCGCCAAGGGCGGCGGCCTCCACCTCGAAGGAACGTATGACGCGAAGTCCGCGCGGCTGTCCCTGCGCCTCCCCGCGATGGAGGAGACCTTTGAGTTCACGCGGCGCGACCGGGACCAGGCCGTGGGGCTCTACGCGCGCACGCCCGAGACAGGCCCGTATGTGTATCAACCCCCGCTCGCGGAGGACGATGGTTGGGCGACGACCTCGCTCGACGCGGCGGGGATGGAGGCCGAGCCCGTTCGACAGCTCGTGCAGCGCATCCTCGACCAGGAGCCGGGCCCTGAGGCCGCGCCCGCCATTCAAGGACTGCTCATCGCGCGCCACGGGAAACTCGTGGTCGAAGAGTACTTCCAAGGCTTCGACAAGGAGCGCCCGCACGACTTGCGGTCCGCGGCGAAGAGCTACGCCTCCGTGATGATAGGCATTGCCCTGGACCGGGGCGCGCCCTTCACCGTGGACACCCCAGTGCTCGCGCTGTTCCCCGAGTACAAAGGGAAGGTGGCGAACCTGGATGCGCGCAAGCGCCGGCTCACCGTCGCGAATGTGATGTCCATGTCCACGGGCCTGGCATGCGACGACGATGACCCGGCCTCGCCGGGGAACGAGGACCGCCTCGATGACGACGTGCCGGACTGGTACCGCTACACGTTGGACCTGCCCATGGTGGCAGAGCCCGGGAAGCGCGGCGTCTACTGCTCGGCGAACATCAACCTGCTGGGCGGCATCCTGCGCAACACCACCCGCACGTGGCTCCCGGAGTTCTTCCACCAAGCCATCGCCACGCCGCTCCAGATGCGCGACTACCACCTCGACCTGATGCCCGACGGAGAGCAATACCTGGGCGGAGGCATCTTCATGCGCCCGCGCGACGCGCTGAAGCTCGGCCAGCTCTATCTGTCAGGCGGGATGTGGAACGGGCGGCGCGTCGTGAGCCAGCGTTGGGTGGAGCGCTCCACCGCGCAGCAGTCCACCCTGCCGGATGGCCGAACCTACGGATACGCCTGGTGGAGACACGCGTTGCGCGTGGGCGACCACACGTACGCCGAATACGAGGCCAGCGGGAATGGAGGACAATTGGTGATGGTGGTCCCCGAGTTGGACCTCGTCGTCATGTTCACCGCGGCCAATTACAATCACGTCTCCCTCTGGAGGAAGTTCCGCGAGGAGCTGTTGCCTCGGTACATCCTCGCGGCCGTCAAGCCCGGGTGAGCCTGAAGAGTCCCCACGACACCCGGGACGCACGCGTCTGCCCAGGCGGCCACGAAGCGCGATGGCTGCGCCCCGGTCACAAGAAGGGCGCTGCGCACTCGGCCCACTGCGTTCCGGGCGGCAGGAAGGCGCGTGCTGCATCGCCGCGCGTCAGCCACCAGCCTCCACCGCGCAGCTCACGCTCGAGTTGACCGGGGCCCCAGGACGCATGCCCCGTGAAGCGCAGCACCGCGCTTCCCTGCGGCGTCCCCTCCCCTTCCTCCCAGCGCAGCCCCGCGAGCCCTTCGCCTGAGCCCACCCGAGTCAGGGTGAACCGCCGCTCCGGCTGCACGGGACCGCCCCAACGCGCCACGCCGTCCGGCAAGGGCCCCTCCCCCGGCGTGCGCGGGCGATTGAGCACGAGCCCCCACGCCCCTTCAGCGCCCGCCTCGAGCAGCAACACCACCGTCCCATCGAAGTTGCGATCCACCGCGCCCGGTCTCGCCACCAGCAGGAGCCCCGGCGCGGGCTCGCGTGTCGAGAGCCCCGCGTCACGCAGTCCGTCACGCCAACGCGGGAGGGCACCGAGCAGCACGACGCCCACCAGCGACAACAGCCACAGCTTCCCGCGCGCACGGACCTCCATGCCCGCGACTGTAACGCGAGCCACGCACCTGCCGGGTCACTCCCGTCTCACGCCTGTGATTGCGCCCCCACCCCAGCCCGTTTCGCCCGCCGCCAGTCTCACAGTCTCGCTGTATTTCTGTGTACACTGCGGGTGCAGCGCCACGCCAGGACGGGGGACCATGCCGCGCAAGCACACGGTGAAGGCGGGAGAGCACTTGATGCGCATCGCTCGGAAGTACGGCCTGCCCGACTGGAAGGCCCTCTACGACGCGCCCGAGAACGCCGCCTTCAAGCAGCGCCGGCCCAACCCCTTCGTCATCCTGCCCGGGGACACGCTGCACATCCCCGACGCCGCACCGGCCGAGGTCAAGGCCGGCACGGGCAAGCAACACACCTTCACGCTGAAGAAGGCGCAGACCACCCTCAAGCTCCAGCTCCACGATGACGGCCCCGACGCCCGTCCCCTGGCGCGCGCGCGCTATCACCTCGACATCGAGGGAGCGCAGCCCGTGGAGGGCCAGACCGATGGCGAGGGCTGGCTGGAGACGCCCGTCCCCGTGGACGCCGAGGAGGCCACCCTCACCGTGTGGCTCACCGAGCAGGAGTCGATGGAGTGGACGCTGGAGCTGAGCCACCTGACGCCCTCCGATGACGTCGCGGGCGCGCGGGCGCGGCTCAACAACCTGGGCTTCGACAGCGGAGACCCCAGCGCCGCGGAGGATCCACTCACGGAGCAGATGCTGCGCGCCTTCCAACAGGCCCATGGCCTGGAGGAACAGGAAGCGCTCGGCCCCCAGACGCGCGCCCGGCTGGAGCGCGAGCACGGCTGCTGAACCCCTTTTCGAGAATGCCCATGGCGCCCACTACCTCCCAGCCCCCTGACTCCGAGTCCAAGCAGAAGGTGCGCGTCGCACTCAACAGCGCGA
This sequence comes from Myxococcaceae bacterium JPH2, assembly GCA_016458225.1. Taxonomy (NCBI): domain Bacteria; kingdom Pseudomonadati; phylum Myxococcota; class Myxococcia; order Myxococcales; family Myxococcaceae; species Myxococcaceae bacterium JPH2. The sequence goes on from JAEMGR010000001.1 coordinate 934,042, forward strand.
ACAAGCTCGTCGTCCGCGACGTGCCCAACATCATCGTGCTGGTGGGCGGCACCGTCGACCCCGGCAACATGGACACCGCCGCGCGCTCGGCCAGCTTCCATGACCCGAAGCTCGCGACCAGCGCCCACGACCCCAACTGGTACTGGCAGGACAACCGTCCCTTCCGCGCGGCGCTCGATGCCCTGCGCAAGGACTACACGAACCTGCACCTCTTCACGATGCATGGGTGGAGCGGGGACAACAACCCAGACAACCGGACCATCGCGGGCAAGTACCTGGCGGATCGCCTCTGCGGCGGCGGCGGTGAGAAGCCATACTACGCGGCCTTCCTCAACCGCGAGGTCTCCATCCATCTCATCGGTCACTCGCACGGCGGCAATGTCATCAACGCCTTCACCGAGCGGGCCGCCACGTCGAAGGAGTGGCCGAAGAAGTGGAAGATTCGCAGCATCACCTATCTGTCCACGCCCTTCTTCACGAAGATGCATCAGGTGAAGACGGGCGCGTTCAGCGACGCGTGCCACATCACCAACGTCTTCTGCAAATACGACCTCACCCAGCGCGTCGTCGCGGACTTCTCGCTCATGCCGTTGCACGACGTCCTTCGCCAGAAGGGCAACTCGGACGCGCTCATGAAGGAAGTGCACGCGCTCCACTTCGACACGGCCAAGCTGACGGCCGCGCTGCAGTCCACTCGGGTCGTGGACAAGGATGACCGGACCTGGCACATCGACCTGCACCTGCTGATGGACAAGGTGAAGGCGGAACATCTCTATGATGAGTCCCTTGCCGCGATCGCCCAGCTCCGCAAGGTGTTCGACGCGGTGAAGGGACTGCTGCGCCAGTTCAACACGCCCCTGCAGTTCCCCGTCGCCACGGAGCTGAAGGGCAAGCTCACCCATGAGCGCAAGGTGCTGAGCGACTCGCTCCTGGCGCGCTTCCTCGCGGAGCTGAAGACCGTGGAGAAGGGCATCGACCCCACGGAGAAGGCGCTCCGCGCCCGGCGCAAGAAGGGCGAGTACCCCGTGGGCGGCCTCTTCGATGACCTGCACCTCACCGACTTCCTGCAGCCGCTCGTGCGGCTCATCGGGGTGGACCGGAAGACCTTGAACGGTCCGCTGTGGGCGCTCATCGGCTCGATGCTCGAGGAGCAGGTCGCGGAGTTCGACAACACGGTCACCTCTCCCGCCGCGCAGCTCAAGGCCACCAAGTTCGCCACGGCCATCACCCAGGTGGATGTCACCAAGGAGGATGCGTACAGCCACCGGCACAAGGACGTCGAGTTCGGCCGGTTCATCTCGCGGCTGGAGGGAATCGAGAAGCGCTACGCCGTGGCACCCGCGCTGCGCAATCCTCGCGACCTGCGCGACCTGCTCTTCACCTTGCTCGCGCAGGTGGAGCCGCTGCGGCTGCTCGTGCAGAAGTGGGCCTCGGCCGCGGACTGGGCCTCCTCGCTGGCCAGCTATGCGAGCAAGACGAAGTCCCCCGGCCTGCGCATCATCATCGACCTGGTGAACCACCTGGAGAGCTACTTCGTCATCGTCAGCGAGCGGAGCGCGGGCGGGATCCAGGTGGATCAACCAAAGGTCGATCCACCCTATGGGAGCCTGGACTACTTGATGCGGGTGTCCCACTCCGTCAGCCGACAGGACCTCTACCCGCCCGTGAAGGAGGCCTTGAAGAAGCAACTCGACACGCGCCTGAAGCGCGGCTGAGGCTCTCGTCCACTGGGGCCTTGTCCGGGTGAGCGCCGAGGCGCTCGAATCCTCGTGTGCCGGTGGGCCCTCCAGCACATCCTGGAGGACACCACCTTCCATTCAGGAGGATTCACCGCATGACTGGCACCGCGACTCGCCCCGCTGAGCAGAGTGGCACCTTCAAGCTGGGCGGAGACCTTCCCATCCATCGTCTGGGTTATGGCGCCATGCAGCTCACCGGCCCGGGCATCTGGGGTCCGCCCAAGGACCGAGCCGAGGCCGTGCGCGTGCTGCGCCGCTCCCTGGAGCTGGGCGTGGACTTCATCGACACCGCGGACTCCTACGGTCCCTATGTCAGCGAGGAAATCATTGCGGAGGCGCTCCACCCCTACGCGCCAGGCGTCGTCATCGCGACCAAGGCGGGGCTGGTGCGCACGGGGCCCAATCAGTGGTTCCCGGTGGGCGCACCCAAGTACCTGCGTCAGGAATTGGAGATGTCCCTGCGCCGGCTGAAGCGGGAGCGCATCGACCTCTATCAATTGCATCGCATCGACCCGAAGGTCCCCATGGAGGAGTCCCTGGGCGAGCTGAAGGCCCTCCAGAAGGAGGGGAAGATTCGCCACATCGGGCTCTCCGAGGTGTCGGTGGAGGAGATTCAGCGCGCTCGCAAGGTGGTGGACATCGTGTCGGTGCAGAACCGCTACAACCTCACCGACCGCGTGCACGAGACAGTGCTCGACTACTGCGAGAAGGAGAACCTGGGTTTCATCCCTTGGTTCCCGCTCGCGACGGGTGGGCTGGCCAAGCCGGGGAGCACGCTGGACTCGGTTGCTCGCAAGCACAACGCCACCCCGGCGCAGATTGCGCTCGCGTGGCTCCTGGCGCGCTCGCCGGTGATGCTGCCCATTCCTGGCACCTCGTCCGTGAAGCACCTGGAGGAGAACCTTCAGGGCGCCACGCTGAAGCTGAACCAGGACGAGCTGGCCGCGGTGGATGCCCAGGCCCGCGCTGGCTGAGTCGCGCGCTCCAGCCCGCTTCGCGGTCGTAGACGACGGGCGTTCACTCGACGGTGAACGCCTCCTGCGGCAGCGGCTCGACGCACGAGGTATCCAGCTCGCCGTCCGGCTGATCCAGGAAGGCCACGGCCATCTGATGCATGCACGGCTCATATTCGAGCATGCCGTGGCCGCGGCCCGGGAACACGACGTGCTTCGCGCGCGGAAGGTCTCCGAGCAGCGCCTGCGCGTTCGCGACCGGCGTCCGTGAATCGAACTGCCCCACGGTGATGAGCGCGGGCAGCGCGCTCCGGACCGGCTCTCCCGCATGCGGCTCCGGCGGTTGACCCGCCGTCCACGTCGGGCAGGCATGACGGTCGGCATGAGCGGAATAGAAGGCATCGATGCGCCGGAGCCGGTCCGGCCAGCCCTCCCCCAGGAGGGGCAGCGCCCGGGTGTCGATGGGATGCCCACCCTCGTCCCGGCACATGACGGACAGGTGCATGCCCCGCGCATTCGGGTGGAAGTCGAGCGAGATGTAGATGGGCAAGAGGGTCGCCGCGGTGGAGAGGTCGCCGCGCGCGATCAGGTCCATGAAACGCGGGAGGTCGCGGTACACGTCTCCGCCGAGGGACCTCCCCATCATGATCAACACGTCATGACCGGTGATGCGATGGTCGCCGAGTTGCACGGGGGCATCCTCGAGCGCGAGGAGGGCGTTGGCGAAGCGGGTGCGCAGGTCCGGGTACGCTTTCGCGCACGAAGGCTGCCGGCCACAGGCCGCGATCACTTCCGTGAGGACCTCCAGCGTATTGGCCTCGTAGAACGTGGGCGCCTGCACGGGGGCTGGCGAGTCGAGCACGACGGCGCGGATGCCCTCTGGAGCGTCCCGCATCGAAACGAGCGCCAGGCGCGAGCCATACGATGAACCCACGATGTTCCACTTCGAGAAGCCACGCTCACGCCCCAGGAGGATGCGGAGCTCCTCCATGTCCCGCGCGTTGTGCGTGCTGTCGTAGCCCGCGAGGTCCGCGCCGGACGCGGTCACCCGGTCGTGGCACGCGGTCACCGCCGCCAGCATCTCGTCCATCGTCTTGAATCCCGCCCCTCCGGCGACGTCGCGAGCGAGTTCGGGGCAGTCGAGATCCTCGGGCGTCGTATTTCGCGAACCGCGCTGGTTGAGGACGACCACGTCTCGCTCCTGCCGCAAGGAGAACTCGGGGAGATGGGGGATGCTGGCGACGACCTCCAGCGCGCTCGGACCGGGTCCACCGGAATAGAGCGCGATGGGGTCTGGCTTTGGCTCCGCGGTCCGGGCGGGAAGGATGACGAACGGCAGGCCGATGCTGCGGCTGTTCGCCTTCGCCCGGTTCTCCGGCACCGAGAGCGTGCCGCAGATGGCGGATGCGTCGGGAATCGAGACCGCGCAGGGGCCGAAGGTCAATCGCGTGCGCGAATCGACGCCCCGCTCACCGCAAGCGGGAGCGACCAGGATGGACGAGCAGAGGAGCAGCAGCGTGAGATTGTGGCCGCGAGCCAAGGGCATCTCCAAGGTCAGGAACGCCGCGAGTCCGCGACGTCCCAACAGAGATGCCGGATGCGCTTTAGGAATTGATGAAGCGCGCCCCGGGAAAGCGCAGGGTGATTCCGAGCCCCCGCGCCTCGAGCCCCTCGTGGACGGTGAGGGTGGCGCCCTGCAATTGCGCAATCCGTGCCACGAGCGACAGCCCGATGCCGGTGCCGCGCCGCGCATTGCCACGGACCCGATAGAAGCGCTCGAAGATTCTCCCCCGCTCGTCAGCGGGGACTCCGGGCCCGTCATCGCGAATCCCGAGCAGGACCGCACGGCAGTCATCGACGGGATGACATGCGATGTGAATCCGTCCGTGCCCCCCGGAGTATCGGAGGGCGTTGTCGAGGAGGTTGCGGATGAGCACCCCCAGCGCGTCGACGTGTCCGTCAATGAGCGCCGGTTCGAGGTCGAGCGTGAGCGTCTGCCGATTCTCCTCCACGAGGACTTCGACATCTCGCGCCACGACGCGCACCAGCATCGAGAGGTCGACCCGCTCACGCGCCGAGGCCTCGTGCAAGGCGCCGAGTCGGGAGGAGTCGAGGAGCTGTTCCGCCAGCCGGGCGCTGCGTGCCACGCCCGCGTCGAGTTCACGCAGGGCGGCCTTCCGCGCGTTGGCATCCTCCGCCTTCAGCGCGACCTGGGCCTGCAAGGTGAGCGCGGCCAACGGGGTACGCAGCTCGTGGGCCGCGTCGGCGAGGAATCGCCGCTCGGCCTCCAACGAATGTTCGAGCCGCTTCAGCAGCGCGTTGAATGCGTCGACCAACGGGCGCACTTCGCCCGGAAGGTCCGCGCTCGGAACCGGCCGGGTGTCGAGTGGCGCTCTTCGCGAGAGCGACTCATGCAACGCGCCCACCGGGCGCAGTGACCAACGCACCACGGCCCACGTGGCGCACGTCCAGGCAGCGAGGACCACGAGCGAGAGCAGGAACCCCGTCCGGGAGAGCATGCGGAGGTCATGCTCCACGCCAGGGTGGAGCCGACCGACCTGGACCTGCAGCCCGCGCGTCCCGTCGGAGAGCGCATACGTCCACCAGACCTCGTCACCGATGCGGCTGCGCCCGCCCCCCTCCAAGAGGTCGGACTTGAGCGCGACCGTAGGAGCACCCGCGGACCGCAGGACGAGGTGTCCGTGGGACCACACCTGATACTCGCCGAGGAACCAGCGCGGGAGTTCAATGTTCGCGCGCTCGACCCGGATGCCAGCGTCGACGCTCCGTTGAACGCGCGCGAGGACCTGCTGTGCCGCCTCGCGCGGCGGAAACTCGTCCCACATCGCTTCACCGCGCCACACTTGATGGAAGACGAGAGCGGCGCCCGCGCACCAGAGGCCGAGGACCATCCCCAGCATCGCGGCGAGCATCCTCAGCCGGAGCGACTTCACGCGTCCCCGTTTCCGATCCGGTAGCCCAACCCGTGCACCGTCTCGATGAGCCCCTCCCCCAGCTTCCTCCGGAGCTGATGCACGTAGACCGCGATGGTGTTGCTGTCCTTGCCTCCAGTGCCTTCGTAGACCTCGTCCTCGAGCTGGCCACGCGACAGGACCCGTCCCTTGCGTTCCAGCAGCGCCTTGAGCATCCGGAACTCATGCGCACTCACTGCGACCGGCAAGCCGGCGCGCGAGACCGTGCGTCGCTCGGGGTCTACGGTGATTTGACCGTATCCCAGGAGGGGAGAGACGCGCCCCTGAGCGCGTCGCACCACGGCGCGCAGGCGCGCTTCAAGCTCCGCGAGCTGGAACGGCTTCACGATGTAGTCGTCCGCGCCCGCGTCGAGTCCGCGGATGCGATGGCTCAGTTGGTCTCGGGCCGTGACGATGAGCACGGGGGTGGAGTCGTACCGCTTGCGCAGAAAGGACAAGAGGTCGAGTCCCGAGCCATCGGGGAGACCGAGGTCGAGCAGCACGGCCGTGAAGCGATGGTCGAGGAGCAGAGGACGCGCCTGCTCGAGGTCCTCCACCCATTCGCACGAGTGCCCGTGCTCACGCAGGCCGGCAAGCGCGGCGCTCGCGAGCATGCGGTCGTCCTCCACCACGAGAATGTGCACGAACACGCTCCTCGACACGTGGCGGCCACCGAAGCGGCCTGGCCGCGTCCGCCCAGAGCCGCCCGGGTTCGTCCCGCTTCGTCCCAGTGAGAATTCGGAAACGAAGGGACGGACCGGCCCACGCGGCCTTGAACACCCCCGCGGGCGCCGGCTGTCACCTCCGTGGTCTCAATCCTTCCGCGAGGGAGCGTGTTCGAGCGACGTCCCCACTTCAAACAAGCTCTCCAGAATCGCGAGGGCGGGCTCGATGCCCTGTTTCACGCCGTTGTTGGTGAGCACCACCGCGGCCATCCCGTCCCTTGCGCGGATGCGCATGAACGTCGTCACGCCCCACTCGCTCCCGTCATGTCCATACATGGATTCACCCGCGAACTCCGTGTGGATGAACCCGATGGCCTGGGTCCCATCCACCTCCGGCGCGGGGATGTATGGCCGGAGCATCTCCTCGCGACTGGCACGTCCCAGCACGCCGCGCGCCTCGAGCAACGCAGGGGTTCCCACGGCGGCCGCGAATCGGACGATGTCGTAGGCCGAGGCGAACAGTCCTCCGTTCGGGTAGTCAGCGAACGTGTAGGGCCCGTAGGTGTCATGGCGGGTCCCGTTCCAGTGATAGGGAACAGCCACCTCGTTGGGCGAGAAGTCATCGAGCCGCAGGGAGCTGTGGTCCATTCGGAGGGGCTCGAGCACCGCGTGGCGGCAGGCCTCGCGGAAGTCCTCGCCCGCGGCGAGTTCGCCGATACGGCCAACCAGCGAATAGCCCTGGTTGGCGTAGGACCAGGTTGTTCCTGGGGCCTGGGGGAGGAAGTTGGCGTCTGCGTTGTAGTAGGTGCCACCCGGCTCGAAGTAGCCACGCACCGCGTCGGCCAAGGGAATCGAGGAATCGCGCCCGATGGAATAGAACGTCACGCCCAGCGCCGCGCTGTCGGCGATGCCGCCGGAATGGGTGAGGAGGTGACGCAGCGTCACCGCGTCGGCGTGCGGGTGGCCCAGCTTGAAGTCGAGCGAGCCCACGATGGGTCTATCCAGGTCGAGCAGGCCGCGCTCGACCATGGACATGATGGTCACGGCGGTGACCGTCTTGGTGATGGAGGCGAGCAGCAGCGGGGTGTGCTCCGTCATGGGCCGCCCCGTCTCCAGGTCTGCCTGTCCGTACCTCCGACAGAAAATCACGCGCTCGCCTCGCGCCACGCACACAGCCACGCCGGGCAGATGCAGGGACTCCATGGCCGAGGCGACCCGTGAATCCAGCGCGGTGAACGAAGGGGCAGGAGCAGAAGGCTCATCGCCGCACCCTGATAGGACAGACAACCACACGACACACGTCAGGAATCGCTGAAGGTTCATGGATGAGGTGACATCCCAAGTCCTCGGGCCGGGGGCTTCCGGACACATGGCTGGGCGGGTCGGCGGTTCAACACCCGGGCGTCATGGAACTGCTACGCAAGCCAAGCCTGATACGTCTATTTCGTGAGGTCGCCCCACCAGGAACTGCCCTGGCGTCATCACCGAGACTTCGAAGCCACCACCAATAAATTCCTAACAAATGTCTGAGTTTGAATTCGCGACGAACTTTCAGCCCATGCGGACTGGCGGCTGAAGCCCGTACACGCGAGGAGTCTTTCAACGGGCGATTGAAGCGGGCGCGCGGGCCCGAGTCAGCGGAGCCACGCCCCAGAGCCGAGCGCACGAGGCCGCTTGCCTCGCGCTACTTCTTCTTCGAGGGCCGGCACTCACCCACCGAGCCCTCGGCGCAGTGACTCCCGTCCGTCCAGATGGCGCCGGACAGGTTGGCGCCATCCAATCGCGCGCCCTGCAGGTTGGCGTTCTCCAGCACGGCCTCTCTCAGGTCCGCGTCGCGCAGGTTGGCGTTCTCCAGGTCGCAGCGCTCCAGCACGGCGCGCCGCAGCTTGGCGCCTCGCAGGTCCGCGCGAGCCAGCAACGCGCCTCCCACCGGCACGGAGTACGCCTGGGAGCGCTCGGTGCGGCGGTAGGGGCCATTGGGCCCGTGGAAGCCGCGCTCCTCCAGGTTGATGCCACGCAGGTTCGCGCCCTCGTACCGGGCGGACTCCAGCCCTCGCGCGCCTCGAAGGTCCGCGCCCTCCAGGTTCGCCCCCTGAAGAACCGCCTGCTCCAGGAACGCCCCGTCGAGGTTGCACTCGCGCAGGTCCGCGTCCTGAAGGTCCGCGAGCGTGAAGTCCACACCGGAGAGGTCCGCGCCTCGAAGCTGCGCACGCACCAGCCGAGCCTTCTCCAACCGCGCGCCGGAGAGCCGAGCCCGCTCCAGGTCCGCTCCCTCCAAGGAGACCCCGCGGAGATCGCACCCCGAACACTCGCGCGACACGAGGAGCCCGCGAGCACGCTGCTCCAGCTCGCTGGGACAGCCCGCCCCCAAGAGGCCAGACATTCCCAGCAGGCAGACCGGAAGCAGACGCATCGCACGGGAGCGGGACATGGTCCGACACTACACCGGGCCTGCGGCAGTCACACGGCCCCACGAGGTCCTTCGCTCAAGCCGACGCGCGCGGAGTTCGCGAGCACAGGCCAATACCTGGCTTCAATCCGTGCGCTCGGGCCTCGCCTCGGCGGAGCGTGAATCGGACAGCGTGTTGTCCCGGCAGACAACACTCCCGCCCGCGTGGGACGTCCGCCCGTCGCTCACGAACAGGAGTCGCTTCTTGCAGCGTCCCCAGCCCCGCGACAGTCCCCGCCACCGGGGCCGCTTGCGAAGCTGTCCGTCAGCGACGGGGCACGCGGAGGTGACATGCCCTGGGATTTTCGGACCACCTGAAGCTTGAGAGGATGCCGCGCCGGGTACGACGGAGGCAGGCGGGGAAGAAGCGTCGGTTCAGCGAAGAGCAGATGGTCGCGATTCTGCGCGAGGCGGAGCGGAAGTCAGTCCCGGAGACGGTGGCGCAGAATCTGGCGCGGCTCGAACAGTTCAGGCAGCCAGGCGCGTACAATCACTCTCCGGTCGGCTGGGCCATGGCGGACAATGCTCCGCTCCAGAAGCAGGGCGTGCCGGTGTACTGCTACAACTTCCCCGGCCCGGAATACACATACATCCGAGCCAGCGCGCCGCTGTCTCCCGGCCGCCACACCCTGCGCTACGAGTTCGAGAAGACAGGGCCCGAGCCCTTCGGGGCGGGCGGCAGGGGCTGACTGTATGTCGACGACACGAAGGTGGCGGAGGGACACATTCCGCGCACGGTGTCCGCGAGCTACTGACGAGACCTTCGACGTGGGCCGGGACAAGGGCTCGGCGGTCAGCCCGGAGTACGGCTCGAATGCGCGCTTCACGGGCCGGATGTACCGCGTGGACTTCGACCTGCATCCGGACCACGCGGACCCGGCCCGAAGCGCCGAGGCCCGATTCCAACACCAGCTGCTGCGGCAGTCACAAAACGGCGCCACTCCCAGGCCACGTCCCGTGGCGTCCTCGGCTTGGGAGCGGACCTCCCGCGACGAAACTGCAGACACTGTCCGCATCGGACCGAGACTCTCCCCTGGAAGTCTCAGCCCTCGCCGAGCATCGTGCCCGCACTCGCGCTGCCGGCACGATGTGGCGCGACTTGCTGGTGTAGCACCCTTTGTCGGCGTGCTATCTCCTGCAGGAATTCACCGAGCGGCACACTTGAGCCGAATAGCCCACATGCGCGCAACGACAGGCAGGTTCTGGGGGGTGGTAGGCGGGGGGATGATGGCTGTCATCCTGGGGGGATGCTTCACCTCGAAAGAGGTAGACGGCACGGAGAGCTTCTTTGGACCGAAGCTCGTCGAACGATTCGCGGCGGTTCCGGGCCTGGGCACGGAGACCACCTACACCCTCGAGGTGAAAGGACATGAGCCACTGCGGGTAGAGTGCCCGACGGGAGTCGATGGCAGAAGAACAGGGGGCATCGAGACGTCTCCTGACAAGAGCCGCCTGGCCTTCTGGTGCGGGAACAAGCAGTGGCGCGTGGTGTACAAGGTCAAAGGCAAGCTCATCGAAGAGTGCCCGCCCTATGCAATGGGAGACACGCTGAATTGGGACGCGGCCAAGGACTTCAAGACCGCCGCGCCGGAGCTGGTCCGTTGCAGTTCCTTCTCGACCGTGTCCCAGCTCTTCCGGCAGGTGGCCACGGAGCCCGAGTTGCCTCGGCTCTTCATCCAGTCATTGGGGATGACGAAGCGACTCGGCAAGAACAACGACTTCAGCTATTGGGATCCCACCTGGCGGTCGGAGCTCCAAGCCTCGCCGGCATCCGTTCAAGAACAAGTACGCGAGGGCCTCAAGGTTCGGTTCGCACGCGTGGACAGCATCGTGGATGCTGCCGCGCTGACGGACCTCATGACGGTGGTTGGCGCGGACAAGGAGACGGAGCCGTTGCTCCACTCCCTCTTCTTGCGGGCGGTGGCGCAGCACCCCCGCGAGGACTCGTTGGAGTCCGCCTTGGCCTGGGTGCGTGAAAGCTGGGGGGACGCTGTCGCCACGCATTATGCGTGTGAAGCCATGGCGCTGGGCTCGATCCAGAAGACCGGGGCCCTCTTGCTGGCAAGCTCCCAGATGCCTTGCGAGGCCTTTGACCACCATGTGGCTTCGCAACTGAGCGAGCCCTCCCTGCTATGCAATCCCCACATCCAATGCGACCAGGAGCCGTGCTCCGTGACCGAGCACATCCAGGATGGTTCTGCGAACTCCCTGACTCAATCGGAGCAGGAGCAGATCGCCGTCCTCGCGGCGGTCCAGCGCAAGCAGGTTCCCGCCTGGTTCCCGCTGGCCATCCGGCGTCGGGGGTACGTGGTGGAGATGCCGCAGACTCCGGCCTGCGCGAAGGCGGAGCCGGGCACGCCGTGCGCGTGCGACGTCAAGGTCTGTGAGATGGTGGGCCCCAAGGAGGGGCGGACACCATCGGAGTGCAAGCTGGAGTTCGACGACAAACGGAAGCACATCCGAGTCGTGGCCCCGTGACTCCAACCTGCTCGCGTCACATCCACGCGAGCCCGTGAGCGCGCCGGGAGCATCCTCGGAATAGAATGACGACTCCTCGCATCAGGCCTCTTCGTCGGGGAGGAGCATCTGCAGAAACTCATCGTCGGGACCGAGAGGACGCCAGCCAACGCGAGGAGGCGACGCGCGAAGTACGGCTCTCGCCTGCCTGACTCGCTCCTTGTGCGAATCAGGAGTGTAGGCGGTCCACGACCCGAGCATCATCGCGACCTCGCCACGAATTGTGTCGTCCAGCATCTCCGGCCAGCCACTCGGAAAACGTTCGGACAACTCACGAACCAGCACGTCTCGAACAAAGCGAGCGACCTGTTTGCGCTGCTCCGCCTCATACAACAAGCCGCTGAGTACCTGCACCGCAGCCACATCCTCTCGCCCCAGTTCGTCGGCGAGTGCATACAGAGGGACCGCTGGACGAGCATCAGCGAAAGCGGTGAGCGAGGCATAGCCGAGAGCACGGGCTCGTTCATACAGCCGAGCCTTGACGTTGCCGAGCCAGGCCTCTCCGCCATTCATCGACCAGCCCCAGGGGTGAAGCTCATTGGAATTTGATAGTCCCGCATGTGCTTCGCGACCTCCTTCAAGATCTCATTCCGCGTCAGCCTACGTCCAGCTTCAACTTCGGCCTCTCGCAGCGTCTCCATGATCATCCGGTTCCACTCGCCCGGCCACGTGCGCCCCAGCTTCCAGTTACCACCTCCGTGAAGCGCCTCATGCTGTGCCTGCTCGAGCCTCACGCAAAACTGATCGATGTCCATGGCTCCCTTGAAGCCGCGTTGCTCGAACCACTCTCGATATTCGTTGGGTAGCACGTGATGCTTCGGCGCATCGGACATGCCCGCCCCAGCCCTGCCCCTCACCTGCATGCCGCGAACTTCCGGGCTGTCCCCCAGCGCGTCGCGCACACCTTGCGGCAGCTCCCCGTTCCCCTGTGCCATCAGCACGTGACCGGCGTGGATTCGGACCGCCGCACTCACTGCCGGCAGGGAGATGACGCCCGCCTGCACGAGCCGCCGAATCATCTCCACCCACTCGGCGGAGACCACGAGCTGCGAGCCCGTCATCACTCCGTTCGCGCCCATCACGAGGGCCACCCCAAGCGTTACAGGTGCTGCCGGAGGCGGCGGCAAGCGTGGCAAAGACAGCTTCAGCGCCGAGACCAGGGTCACCATCTCGAGGACCTGCGCCGCTGCCATGACCTGCCCACTGCGCTCCCCGGACAAACGAACCCCCTCGCGAATGGATGCAAACTCACGCGTCAGCTTGCCCATCAACGCGGGCATCGCGGTCGCCGCGGCTTCGGCCTGCTCGGGGTCCTGTGATGCGAGCGCAGTCAGGGTGGGCTCCATCAGCCGCTGCACACGGCTCATGTCCACGAAGAGCCGCTCGGCGCTGTAGCTGGGGACCTGCTCGAGCGTGACATCCGCGAGACCCAGAAAGTCAGTCCATGTCGCCAGGAGGATGGCGCCGAACATCGCGGCCTGCAGCCGAGGGCCTGTCATCCGGAGGATGCCCAGTTCCATGTCCTCGTCCGCGACTCCTCCCGCCGTCTCCGCCAGAGCAGTGGTCCCCGCCACTGTCCCACTGAGCCAGCGCAGTTGATTGGCGCCGGAGTCGACGTAGCGAGTGAACACGCCATTGGCGCCTCCTATCCCCTGCTTCCGCGCCGCGAGCCTGGAGAGCGAATTGGCAATGCCGCGGGTCGAACCCTTCACCTCGTCGACGGCATCGAGAACGGCTCGCCGAGTCTGCGCGACACTGGCGCGCGCTCCCCCAACCGCCGAGCCAGCTCCGGCTTCGTCTTCACGCGCTTCACGACGGCGCGTCAGCCGTTCCGACGCATCAGCAGTGTGCGGCAGGGCGTCCAGGTGGAGCGTCTGGCCGCGCTCCGGCGCCACCGACGCACAGCCGGTCAACAACAGGAGCACTCCAACCGAGAGGGCAGCGACGCGCTCCAACCGCCGAGCAGAACCGCGGCGTGTGCCCCGTCCCCAGCGCGCCAGGTCCCGGAGGAACGTGGAGGGAGCGTCGCCCTTCGTGAGAAAGCCAACACTCCCGACAGCGCGCGAGTCAGACGGTTCGAGCATGGTCGTGGTCCCCCCGAGCGCCCTTCCGCGAAGGACTCGCGCAAAGGCAGACTCAAGGTACCGCCAGCTCAATCCAGACTGAACGACGTGACAGGTTCAGACAGGAGGAACCCCGCATCACGCCCCATGCATCCGCGAGGCCCTGCTTGAGCAGCGTGGGCCTCGCTGCACGGCTCACGGCGAGCTGAGCCCTAGTAGAAGCAGGGGCCGGTCTCACGCAGTTCGAGGGTGGCCCACTCGCTCGCGGGACACTCTCTCGCGATGGCCATGGCCTCTTCGCGCGTCTGGACGTCGAGGTAGAAGAAGCCCCCGACAATCTCCTTCGCCTCCGTGAAGGGCCCGTCGCTGACCAGCGGCTTTCCGGCTCGCACCGTGAGCCGCACGCCCTCGGCGTCGGACTTGAGCGAGTCGGCGAACTTGCACACGCCTCGCGCCGTGATGCTCTCGACGAACTGCCCCATGCGCTCGAAGGCGCGCCGCGCTACATCCGGCGGCCGAGTGCGCCGCTCCGCGCCTGACTCCAACACCAACAGCATGTATGCCATTGCAGACTCCTTGACCGCGTGACCCTAGCGCACTCGCGCGGGTTCCGGCTGCGCCAGCACCCAATCCGCGAACGACTTCGCCGCCGGTCTCAATCGCCGATGCGCGGGGTACACCACGAAGTACGAAAAGCGCGTGGTCATGGAAGGTCCAGGCAAGCGAACGAGCCGCCCATCCGCGAGATACGCCGCCGAGACGCGCTCACGCGCCAGCACCACGCCGAGTCCCTGGGTGGCCGCCATCAGCGCGGCGGACGTGTCGCTGAAGTGGAAGCGCTCGTCGATTCGCGCGTCCCTCACCCCCGCCGCGCGGAACCAGTCGTTCCAACCCTGCCGAGACAGGTCGGCGATGAGCGGCAGCGCCGCGAGGTCCGCGGCCTCGCGCAAGCTCGCGAGCCCCGGCAGCACAGGCGAGGCCACGGGGAACAAGGCGTCGTCCATCAAGTGATGCGCGGTCAGTCCAGGCCAGGGGCCCTGCCCGTAGCGGATGGCGAGGTCCGCGCCGCCCTCGTCAAACCGCGCCAGCGCCGCCTCGGTGTCGACGTGCACGCGAATGCCCGGGTGCACCCGAACGAACGCGGGCAGACGCGGCAGCAGCCACCCATAGGCCAGCGAGTGCAGCATCGAGACGCGCACCCGCTCGGGCCAGTCCCGTCCCGCGAGCAGGTTGCGCATCACGCTGTCCATGTCGGACATCGCGGAGCTGGCCGCATCGGCGAGTTGGCGCCCCTGCGGCGTCAGCGCCACCCCGCGCGCGTGACGCTGAAACAGGACGAGCCCCAGCCGCGCCTCCAACTGGCGCACGTGGTGGCTGACCGCGCTGGCGGTCAGGTGCAGCTCCTTCGCCGCATGGGCGAAGTTCTGGTGGCGGGCGGCGGACTCAAACGCCGCCAGCGCGGGAAGCAGGTCCGTTCGCAGGGCCAAGGGTGAGCCTCAAATCTGGCTTGTGTCTGCCGCTCAGAGTACGCGCTTGTGGCCCGGACCGCGATATCCAGAATGCGCCGCGGACACCCAGCCCGTTAAACGTGTCGCCGCTTCCCTGAAACGGATCCCTCCCCCATGAGCGCTCCCGCCCTCTCCCCCGCGACACCCGTCTCCCCCTCCCTCTCCACCTCCTGGCGCACCCCTCTCGAGTTGGGCGGACTGGCCGCCGTCTGGGGCGCGTCCTTCCTCTTCATGCGCATGGCCGCCAAGGACTTCGGCGCGCTGCCCCTGGTGGAGGTCCGGCTGGTGCTCGGGGCGCTCGTGCTGCTGCCCCTCCTGTGGCGCGCGCGCGCCGACTTCACGCTCGCGCGCTGGCCCATGTTGGCGCTGGTGGGCGCCATCAACTCGGCGGTGCCCTTCTCGCTGTTCGCCTGGGCCGCGCAGCGCGCACCCGCGGGCGTGGGCGCCATCACCAACAGCATGGCCGCGCTGTTCACCGCCCTCGTGGGCTTCGTGTTCTACGGCGAGCGCATCGGAACGCGGCGAGCGGTGGCGCTGGTCGCGGGCTTCGCGGGCGTGGTGGTCCTCGCGAGCGGGAAGGCGGCGGGGGCCAGCCTCGGCTGGGCGGCGGCGGCGGGTACCACGGCCGCGTTCCTGTATGGCATTGGCGCCAACCTGGTGCGCCGCAAGCTCACCGGACTGGCCCCGGGCGCGATCGCCGCGGCGACGCTGCTCTGCGCCTCGCTGCTGCTGTCGCCCTTCGCGCTGCTCTCGTGGCCCGAGCACGCCATCCCGGCGAAGTCCTGGGCCGCCGCCGCGGGGCTCGGAGTGTTGTGCACCGGCATCGCCTACGCGGTGTTCTTCCGGCTCATCCAGCGCATCGGCGCGGCCCGAGCCGTCACGGTGACGTACATCGTCCCGCTGTTCGGCGTGGCCTGGGCGTGGCTGCTGTTGGACGAGGCGGTGACGCCCAGTCTGGCGATCGCCGGCGTGCTCATCCTCGGCGGCGTGGTGCTGAGCCAGCGCGCGCCGGCCTGAGCCGCCTCACCGCGGGCGGTGGTGCCGCACCCCGCGCGCCGCGGGCTCGTCCAACCAGACCTCCACGTCCCGGTGGAGCTGGAGGAAAGAGGCCGGACAGTGCGGCGTCACCGGCCCGTGCAGCATGGCGGTCACCGCCGCCGCCTTGCTCGCACCGAACGCGAGCAACACCACGCGCCGCGCCTGGAGGATGCTGGACACCCCCAAGGTCAGCGCCGCCATCGGCACGCGCGAGGGGTCGTCTCCGAACAACATGGCATTGGCCAGCCGCGTCTCGCGACTGAGGCGCGCGCGGTGACACGAGGCCACCAGCGACTCGCCCGGCTCGTTGAAGGCGATGTGTCCATTGGGGCCGATGCCCAACAGGAGCAGGTCCAGTCCCCCCACGGCGGCGAGCGCCGCGTCGTAACGGGCGCACTCGGCCTCGGCGTCCTCCGCGCTCCCATCGAGGAAGTGGATGCGCTCGGGCGAGAGGTTCACGTGATGAAACAGGTGCCGCTCCATGTACGCGCGGAAGCTGCCTGCGTCCTCGGGCGGCAGCCCCAGGAACTCGTCCAGGTTGAAGGTCACCACCCGCGAGAGGTCCAGCCCCCCGCGTCGCGTGAGCGCCACCAACTCCCGGTAGACGTTGAGCGGGGTGCGGCCGGTGGGCAGCCCCAGCACAAGGTCCGGCTGCAAACGCACCGCCTCCGCGAGACGGGCGGCACAGGCCTCGGCGGCTTCCTTCTCGGAGCTGAAGACACGCAGGTTCACGAGCGGCCCACAGCATAGGGCGCCCGCGCGTCCTTGCCGCGTCCATTCCCCTGGCTGGCGGGAAGAGGACAGAGCCGTCGGCGCCCCGTGGACAGAAGACGCGCTAGACTGCGGGCCACATGGACCCCTTCGTGACACTCGACGCGACCGCGCAGGCGGAGCTCGTCCGCCGCAAGGAAGTCTCCGCGCTGGAGCTGGTGGACGCCGCCATTGCCCGCATCGAACGGCTCAATCCCAAACTCAACGCCGTCACGCAGACCCAGTTCGAGCAGGCCCGCGACAAGGCGAAGCGCCCGCTCCCCCAAGGCCCCTTCACCGGCGTGCCCTTCCTCCTCAAGGACTTCCTGCTCGCGCAGGCGGGTGTCCCCCTCACGGGAGGCTCGCGCTTCTCGCGCGACTTCGTCCCCGACCACGACGCGGAGCTGCTCCAGCGCCAGCTTCGCACCGGGCTCGTCGTGCTCGGCAAGACGAACACCCCCGAGTTCGGCCTCTTGCCCACCACCGAGGGCGCGCTGCTGGGCGCGTGCAAGAACCCGTGGGACCTGGGGCGCACCGTCGGCGGCTCCAGTGGAGGCGCCGCCGCCGCGGTGGCCAGCGGCATGGTGCCCTTCGCGCACGCCGCCGATGGAGGTGGATCCATCCGCATCCCCGCCGCGTGTTGCGGCCTCTTCGGACTCAAGCCCACGCGAGGCCGCAATCCGCTCGGCCCCGAGCTGGCGGACCCGTATCACGCGCTCGTCGTGGAGCACGCCGTCACCCGCTCCGTGCGCGACAGCGCCGCGCTGCTCGACGCCACCGAGGGCGCGGATCCAGGCGCTCCCACGCTGGCACCGCCCAAGACGCGCCCCTACTTGCAGGAAGTGGGGACGCCCCCTGGCCAGCTCCACATCGGACTCAAGTTGCGCAATGCCATGGGCGCGCCCATCCACCCCGAGTGCCTGCTGGCCGTCAGTCAGGCCGCCAACCTGCTGGAGGAGCTGGGCCACATCGTCATCGAGGAGGAGACCCTCGATGACCTGAATCGGGTCGGCGTCCTCGCGGATCACTCCCTGCCGAACGAGGAATCCCTAAGCCTGCACTTCATGACGGTGTGGGCCGCGGGCGTCGTCTACACCATCGACAGCTTCGCGCAGCGCCTGGGCCGCACGCCCGGGCCCGAGCACTTCGAGCCCTTCACGTGGAGCCTGTATCAGTTCGGCCTCTCGCAGGGCCTGAGCGCGTTCCTCCAAGCCCAGGCGGAGCTGCAACGCTTCGCCCGCGCGCAGGCTCGGGCCTTCACCGACGTGGACGTCTGGCTCATGCCCACCGTGGCGGAGCCGCCTCCGGCGCTCGGCACCTTCGGCGCTCCGGCGGACGCGCCCCTCACGCCGCTGTTCCGCGCCGCGTCCTTCACGCCCTACAGCCCGCTGGCCAACCTCACCGGCCACCCCGCGATGAGCGTGCCCCTGCACTGGACGCCCGACGGGCTGCCCGTGGGCGTGCAGTTCCTGGGTCGGTTTGGCGGCGAGGCCACCCTCTTCCGGCTGGCCGCCCAGTTGGAAGCCGCCCAGCCCTGGGCCACGCGGCGTCCGCCCCTGTTCGGGTAGCAGGGGGACGCTGTGCCCCCTGGCGGGCGCTCGGGCAATCGGTCCTCACGGAACTGGCACCGGGCGCGATAGAACGTCCCCCATGAAAGTCGCCGTGCTCACTGGCGGGGGAGACTGCCCCGGCCTCAACGCCGTCATCCGAGCCATCGTCCGTCGTGCCAGCGAGCACGGTATTGAAATGATGGGCCTGCGCGATGGCTGGAAGGGATTGCTGGACGACAATCACTTCCGCCTCACGCGAGAGACCACCTCCGGCATCCTGCACCGCGGTGGCACCATCCTCGGCACCTCGCGCGTCAACCCGTTCAAGGTGGAGAACGGCCTGGAGCGCGTGAAGCGCGCCGTGGAGCGCAATGGCATCCACGCCATCATCGCCATCGGCGGCGAGGGCACCCTGTCCGCCGCCACGCGCATGTCCCAGGAGGGCCTGCGCATCGTCGGCGTGCCGAAGACCATCGACAACGACCTCAACGGCACGGACTTCACCTTCGGCTTCGACACGGCGGTGAGCATCGCCACCGAGGCGGTGGACCGGCTCCACTCCACCGCCGAGTCCCACAAGCGCGTCATCGTCTGCGAGGTGATGGGCCGGCACGTCGGGTGGATCGCCACCTACGCGGGCATCGCGGGCGGCGCGGACGTCATCCTCGTGCCAGAGATTCCCGCGGACCTGGAGCGCGTCGCGCAGCACATCCAGCGCCGACATGCCGGCGGGCGCTCCTTCTCCATCGTCGTGGTGGCCGAGGGCACCCGCATCAAGATGGCGGCGGACCAGGGTGAGCAGCTCATCACCACCGGCTCGCTGGACGAGGCCGGCCGGCCTCGGCTGGGCGGCGTGGGCAATCTCATCGCGGCGGAGATCGAGCGGCGCACGGGCTTCGAGACGCGCGTGTCCGTGCTGGGCCACATCCAGCGCGGCGGCGCCCCCACGGCCCACGACCGCGTGCTGGCCACCCGCTATGGCGTGCATGCCTGCGACATGGTGGCCCGCGGCGAGTTCGGGAAGATGGCCGCGCTGCGCGGCAATGAGATTGTCAGCGAGGAGCTGTCCGTCGCGACCCGCGAACTCAAGCAGGTGCCGCGCTCGTTCTTCGAGGTCGCCCAGGTGTTCTTCGGCTGACCCGACATCCGGTAGCATCGGCGCCCTGACCCCCACGCCAAGGGATGGTGCCGATGCTCACCGGCCGCATGATGGACTTTCCGCTCACGCTGACCCACTTCCTGGAGCGTGCGCGCACGTACTTCGCCCGCTCGGAGATTGTCAGCCGCAACCCGGACAAGTCCTTGCATCGCTATACGTACGCGGACTTCTACCGGCGCACGTGTCAGCTCGCCCATGCCCTGACGAAACTGGGAGTGAAGCAGGGCGACCGGGTGGCCACCCTGAGCTGGAATCACTATCGTCACCTGGAGGTGTATTTCGGCGTGCCCGCCATGGGCGCGGTGATGCACACGCTGAACCTCCGCCTGCACCCCACGGACCTGGGCTACATCGCGCGCCACGCCGAGGACCAGGTCGTCATCGTGGACCGCTCTCTGCTCCCCCTGCTGGAGAAGTTCCAGGCCGCGGTGCCCTCGCTGAAGCATGTCATCGTCGTCCCGGATGACGGGCCCGTGCCCGAGGGCATGCTCGACTACGAGAAGCTGCTGGGGCCCGAGCCCACCCACTTCGACTTCCCCCGCCTGGACGAGAACACCGCCGCGGCGCTCTGCTACACGTCCGGCACCACGGGCAACCCCAAGGGCGTGCTCTACAGCCACCGCTCCACGGTGCTGCACACGCTGGTGTGCTGTCTTCCCGAGGTGCTCGGGCTGCGCGAAGCGGACACCGTGCTCCCGGTGGTGCCCATGTTCCACGCGGCGGCCTGGGGGCTCCCCTTCGACTGCGTGGCCACCGGCGCGAAGATTGTCTTTCCCGGACCGCACCTGGACCCGCCATCGCTGCTCGACTTGATGGCCGAGGAGAAGGTGACCATCGCCGGAGGCGTGCCCACCATCTGGCTGGGCATCCTCGCCCTGCTCGACCGCGAGCCGACGCGCTGGGACCTCCACGCCATGCGCACCATGGTGATTGGTGGCTCGGCCGCGCCGCCGTCGCTCATTGATGGCTTCCGCAAGCGCCACGACCTGGAGGTGCTGCACGCCTGGGGCATGACGGAGATGAACCCCCTGGGCACGCTGGCGCGGCTCAAGGGAGACCTGCACCACGCCACCCCCGAGGCCCAGCTCGCGGCCAATGCCTCGCAGGGCTTCCCCGTGCCCTTCGTGGAGACGCGCCACGTGAGCGACACCGGAGAAGTGCTGCCCTGGGACAACGCGACCATGGGCGAGCTGGAGGTGCGCGGGCCCTGGGTGGCGGCCTCCTATTTCAGCAACGAGGGCGGGGACCGCTTCTCCTCGGATGGTTGGTTCAAGACAGGCGATGTGGTCACCATCGACCCCGAGGGGTACCTGCACATCACCGACCGCAGCAAGGATGTCATCAAGTCGGGAGGTGAGTGGATCAGCTCCGTGGCGTTGGAGAACGCGCTGATGAGCCACCCGGCCGTGCTGGAGGCCGCGGTGTTCGCGGGCCGGCACCCGCGCTGGGATGAGCGTCCGCTGGCCGCGGTCGTGTTCAAACAAGGACAGCAGGCCACGAAGGAGGAGCTGGCCGCGCACCTGGAGAAGCTCGTCACCAAGTGGTGGCTGCCGGACGACTATTTGTTCATCCCCCAGATTCCGCGGACCTCCACTGGCAAGTTCCTCAAGACGAAGCTGCGCGAGGACTTCGGCGATCACCTGCTCAAGGCGTCGGGCACCGCCTCCTCGGGCAGCTGACCGCGGATTGGCTCGGCGCGGCCCTCAACAGAGGCGACCGCGCCGGCCGCACCGCGCACCGGCACGGGTGTAGAACGGGGAGCGCATGCCCACCGTCAAGCAACTGCGCCCCTTCGCCCGTGCCCCTCTGGCCAGTTTCCTGGATGCCTCCGGCGCGGTGGTCCTCATCCAGCAGCCGCCCGAGCCCGTCTTCCAGCAGGTGGCCCTGCGCCTGGCCCAGGCCCGCACCGTGGGCATGGCGCACCGCTCCCGCCTCGTCGAGCGACTGCTCGTCATGCTCCAGGGCTTCGACGCGCTGAACGTCCATTTCCTCCGTCCGGACCACGACGGCCAGGAGCTGACCGTGGGCCGATTGGAGGACTGCAAGCTGGTCGTCCATGACCCCTCCGTCTCCAAGCTCCATGCCGTGCTGCGTTGGCACGCCGCGGCGCACACCTGCTCCGTGCGCGACTCTGGCTCCATGAATGGCACGTGGCTCAACACCCGCTCGCTGAACGAGGGTGAGGAGTGGATGCTCAATGATGGCGATGCCTTGGGCTTCGGTGACGCGCAGTTCCTCTTCCTCCGCGCCGAGACACTCCACGCCCATCTCCAGGCAGGGTGAGCGCGTCTGACATTGCGCGTCATCATTCTGTCGACACCGTTTGATTCTGTCGGCGCCACAAAATTAACACACTTGGAGTCAAGTCCAACCCGGAGGGGGTTTGGACAGACAACTCGTTGCGTCATTCGTGAGACGCAACTCGTGGAGGTTGATCCAGGAGAATTGGAAATCGTTGTCACTTTTCATCCAATTCCGCAGGAGCTTCCATGAACCCCCTCGAGCGCGGCCGTAACATCCTCAACCGGGTCCGGACCGGTGCTGAGCACGCTGTCGACAACGTGAAGCACACGGTGCAGAACACCGCGCACCAGGTCGCCGAGGGTGGTCGCAAGGTCGGGCAGGCGGTCGACGCCTTCGAGCACAAGGTGGAGGCGAAGGCCACCACGGTGAAGGAGCTGTTCGGCAAGGGGAGCCAGCCGGACCGCAAGTACGACGGCCAGTTCGTGGGTGCGGGGGGCCAGACGTTCCCGCCCAACACGCCGCTGTCGTCCATCCCGGGCGTGACGCCGCGCAACAACCCGAACCCGAAGGAGACCGTGGTCTACGTCAACGGCATCCTGACGGAGAAGGCGACCCAGTCCTACACGCTCCAGGAGATCGCCGACAAGACGGGGGCGAAGGCCATTGGCATCCACAACTCCACGGAGGGCGCCGTCGCGGACGTCATCCAGTGCGCCAAGGACAAGCTCGATAAGGGCAAGAACCCGGCGGTGGACACGCTGGCGGACACGCTCTACTCGGAGCTGAAGGCCGGGCGCTCGGTGCACGTCATGGCGCACAGCCAGGGCGGTCTCATCACCAGCCGCGCGCTGGGTGACGTGGCCCGCCGGCTGCGCATCGAAGATGGGCTGTCCCAGGCGGACGTGGAGAAGACCATGTCCAAGCTGAACGTGGAGACGTTCGGCGCGGCGGCCATGTCCTATCCGGACGGCCCCAACTACGTGCACTACGTCAACACGAAGGACATCGTGCCGGGCGCGTTCGGCCTGGGCGACGGCAAGGGCCTGGACGAGTTCCTCCACCACCCCGGCAAGGGCGCCGTGGTGCACCGCTTCACGGAGAGCGGCAGCCCCGTGCAGGCGCACTCCATCGACACCACGTACCTCAACCACCGCGTCCCGTTCGACCAGGCGCGCGCGGGCAAGTTCTAACCCGCGCGCGTCCTCGGCCCGGCCCGCGCGTCAGTCCTGGGAGTCTTCAGGGAGCGCGGGCTGCTGGCCGTAGGTCTTGAAGCGGTCGATGACGCGCGTCATCTCCGCGCCGTCGAGCACCACGGGCGTGCCCACCTGGAGGGCGCGCCAGTACATGGCGGCCAGCGTCTCCACCTCCACCGCCAGCTTGAAGGCCGCGGGCAGGTCCACGCCCAGCACCACGAGGCCGTGGTTGGCCAGGAGGCAGGCCTTGCGCCCCTCCAGCGCGGCCAGGGTGTTCTGCGCCAGCTCCGCCGAGCCGAACGTGGCGTACTCCGCGCAGCGCACGTCCGTGCCCCCCGCCGCGGAGATCATGTAGTGGAACGCGGGGATGCTCTTGCGCAGACACGCGAGCGTCGTGCTGAACATGGAATGCGTGTGGAGCACCGCGCCCATGTCCTGCCGCGCCGCGAGCAGGTCGCGGTGGAGCTGCCATTCCGAGGACGGACGTCGCCGGCCCTCGTGGCTCCCGTCGAAGCGCATGAACACGAGGTCCTCGGGGACGAGCGCGTCGTAGTCCATGCCGGTGGGGGTGAGCAGGAAGCCGCCCGCCACGCGCACGCTCAGGTTCCCCGAGGTGCCCTGGTTGAGGCCCGCGCTGTTCATCCGCCGCGCGGTGGCGATCATCGCCTCGCGCAGCGCCCGGTGCTCACCCTCCCCCGTCACGAGCCTGTGCCTCGCGCCGCCCGCCGCTCGGGGAAGAGCGAGAGCATGCCTTCCTCGGTGGCCGGGCAGACGCCGCGCTCCGTGACGAGCGCCGTCACGAGCCGCGCTGGCGTCACATCGAAGGCGTAGTTGGCGGCGGGGCTGCCGGGCGGGGTGATGCGCACGGTGGCCACCTCTCCGGACGGCAGGCGGCCCGACACCTCGCTCAGCTCCGTGCCCTCGCGCTGCTCGATGGGGATCTCCTTGAGGCCGTCGCGGAGGGTCCAGTCGATGGTGGGCGAGGGCAGCGCCACGTAGAAGGGCACGCCGTTGTCCTTCGCGGCGAGCGCCTTGAGGTAGGTGCCAATCTTGTTGGCCACGTCGCCCTGGGCCGTCGTGCGGTCCGTGCCGACGATGCACAGGTCCACCATGCCGTGCTGCATGAGGTGGCCGCCCACGTTGTCGGCGATGACGGTGTGCGCAACGCCGTGCTGGCCCAGCTCCCAGGCGGTGAGGCCCGCGCCCTGGTTGCGGGGGCGCGTCTCGTCCACCCAGACGTGGATGGGGAGGCCCGCGTCGTGGGCCAGGTAGATGGGCGCGAGCGCGGTGCCCCAATCCACGGTGGCGAGCCACCCCGCGTTGCAGTGGGTGAGCACGTTGAGGCGGCCCTGCTTGCCCTTCTTCTCCCACGCGGCCTGGAAGAGCTTCAGCGCGTGCTCGCCGATGGCGCGGTTGATGGCCACGTCCTCGTCGCAGAGGGCGGCGGCGCGGCGCCACGCCTCGGCCTCGCGCTGGGCGGGAGGGAGGGGGGCGAGCGCCGCGAGCATGCCGTCGAGCGCCCAGTGGAGGTTGACGGCCGTGGGGCGGGTGGCGCGGAGCATGGCGTGCGCGGCCTTGAGCGCGGCGTCCGAGGCATCCACGCGGAGGGCCAGACACAGGCCATACGCGGCGGTGGCGCCAATGAGGGGGGCGCCGCGCACCAGCATGCTCCGGATGGCGTGGGCCGCCTCCTCCGCCGTGGAGAGCCGCACCTTCACGAAGGCGTGGGGCAGGCGGGTCTGATCGAGCACGCCGACGGACACACCGTCGGACTCGACCCAGATGGAGCGCATCGGGTGGCCATTCACCTTCATGGAGCGTCGTTCCTCGGGGAGCGGATTCTCCCCCGAAGGTAGCAGCCCCCGGCGCGCCGCCGAAAGGACTCCGCGCGGCGGGTGGAGGCGGGGGCGCACACGGTCCCCAGGAGGGGAACAGCACCCGCGCTCACGGCCGAGCAGCGGTGCGTCAATCCCAGACACCGTCCCCACGTGAATCAGGGCGCCGTGCTCATTCCACGTCACGCGCGTGTGACATGACGACACCTCCGCGCAGTCGACGCACACCCGGGTCCGAGCGGGGCGAGAAGACACGGCAAAGACTGACTGTTATTCTCAAGTCGGCATCCGTCCAGGCGCGCACTTCCCGCAAGACATTCAGCTCGGCTCACTGGACGGGATGTACGCCGTCGCATTGCTTCTCGGACTTCCCCTCGCGGTCCCAGACGTTCTGCCTTCGGAGCCCACCATGTCTCGAGTCATGAAGTCGCTCGTCGTCCTGGCCAGCCTCGCCCTGCCGCTCACCGCGGTGGCTGGACCCAACCCTTATGGAGAGTGCCTGGACGTCTGTGATTGGACGGTGCCTTGCAGTCGCTGGTGCACGGCCGGGTGGCCCGGGGACTGGCACATCTACACGTGCGCCACCCATGGTCCGGACTGCGCGCCGGGCCTCGCCGCGGAGCAGACCGAGCAAGAGCGCCAGCTCATCAACTGGGACCTGGAGGCGACCTGCCACGAGGCCACGCCCGAGTCCCAGCCCGCCTCGACATCGCAACCCTGAAACACGCCCGTTCCGGGTGTAGACAACTCACAACAACCCTCGTGGATACCTTCGGTCACGCGCGTATCCCCGAGGGCCATGCGAGCCCCGCTGTCTCATGGCAACCCTGGACGATTCGAGGTCACCATTCCCTCACGAAGCATCAGCGAACGGCTCACTCGCCTGACGACACCGCGCGCCCCTTGGGGAGCGCCAAGCCCGTTCGGATGAGCCAGACGAAGGCCGGGAAGCGCGCCAGGGGCAGCAGATAGGCCGCCGCGGGGAGGACCAGCGAGAGCGCGGACAACTCCGCCAGGGACGCGACCACCAGGCCCATCACCATCAACGTCCGCGACACCAGCCCGTGCAGACCCGCCGAGACCGCCACGCCCGCGATGAGCAACCCAATCCCCACCGCGTAGCCCGGCCCTCCCGTCAAGAACGCGAGCACGTGGAACGCTCGCACCACGCCCGGCGACGCCGCGATTCCTGGCTCGGACAACACCCACTGCGCCAACGCCGAGGCCCCCATCCAGAAGGACGCCAGGAACCCGCCATACAGCGCGATGGTCGTCCCCGCCACGTTCACCCCAAGGAAGCGCAGCCGGCTCACCACCGTCGCCGTGAAGATGCCCAACGGCACCGAGGCGCAGAACTGCAAGAACGCACTCGTCCGCACCGCGACCCCGTTCGCCGTGAAGTACGCCAGCGAGAGTTCCTCGACCTGAAACGGAGAGGGGAACGGTGTCCCCTTCGCGATGGCGATCGACAAGCCCAGGCTCGCCACGAACAAGGCCGCGAAGATGGACGCCACCATCACCAGCGGCGGCCCCGGATGCTTCACCACCATCAACTGCGACTCCACATTGTTTTCACGCATATCGTTCACCTCGCGAACGATTCATCCATCAAACAATGTAGGCACGCTAGATTCGATTCATGAAGAAGGATGAAGAGGAGCGGCCGGGCCCAGGCCGAGAAGGCGGGTCGACCGCGTTCCTGCTCGCGCAGATTGGCGCCCATGCCGCCTCCCGGTTCGCCGAGAACCTGGGTCCCACCGGCCTCTCACCGCCCCAGGTCGGCATCCTGCGCGCCCTCGGGCACGGGGCAGGCTCCAGCCAGCACGCCCTGGCCAAGCGCCTGTCCATCCTCCCCAGCCGCATGGTCCTGCTCGTGGACGAGTTGGAAGGGCGCGGGCTCGTCGAGCGGCGCGACAACCCCGAGGACCGGCGCCTCTATGAACTCCACCTGAGCCCGCGAGGCCGACAGACCCTGGAGTCCGTCGGCCGCATCGCACGCGCCCACGACGAGGCCGTCTGTGCGGCGCTCGACGAGCGTGAGCGGGGCCAGCTTCGCGCCTTGCTCCTGCGCATCGCGGAACACCAGGGCCTCACCCCAGGCGTCCATCCCGGCATGCGACACGTCGGGAAGACCGCCTCGGGCGCACCTCCACTGCCTTCGGGAGGAAAGGGCCGTCGCCCCAAGAAGGGCACGCCCTGACGCCGCGCCTGGGCACTGCCGAGAGCATCAGCGCGCGGCCGTCTCCAGGTACCGCGCGGCGTTGCGCGGACCCATGCCGTCATACGAGCCCATCCGATTGCCCAGCTCGCGCAGGAAGTAGACCCACTGCTCCTTGCGCGACAGCCCGGGTGGCACCGAGATGCCTACCGTGTTCCTCGGGTAGTCGCGCACCGCGTCCGCGAACTGGCGCAGGAACGTTCCGTTGTCCTTCTGCCCCGCCGTGGCGGACCGCGCAATCGCATGGAGCATCGCGAAGCGCTGGTCCGGCGTGAGCCCGAAGTCCTTGCCCACCCGCGCGAGCTGATCCAGCGCGGAAGCTCCGCCAAAGAACTCCGGGAACGTCTTGCCCAGGGACAGCACCTGCTCGCGAGACCAGCCGGTGGACTCGATGATGGAGGCCACCTGCTCGGGCGAGCTGTACCGCGCCAGATTGAGGACCTGCTCGACGTCCGCTCCCGCCTTGCCCAGCAAGGTGCGCTGCTCGCGATGGAGCTGGGCCTCACGCTCAATCTCCTCGCGCATCACGATGCCCGCGCTCACCAGCTCGCCGATGACGTAGACCGCCGCGCCCGCCGCCGCCAGCGGCGCACCAACTCCCGTGGCCCCGAGCGCCAGCAAGCCTCCACCCGCGAGCCCCATGACGTCCCCCGCGATGGACAGGCCCGTGCCCACGTTCCCCTGCCCCGCGAGGATCTCATTGCGCTGGATGAACAAGTCCAAGGCAGACGCCACCACGCCGAAGCCACCGGACACCCGCGCGGCCACCAACGCCCCGCCCGACTTGTTCGCCGCGGAGAGCGCCGTGCTCGCGAGGCTGGAGAACTGCTGCCCGCTGAAGGCATCTGCCCACAGCCGCCCCAACGTGTCCTGCGACTTCGCGGATTGATTCGCCTGCATCAATCCCAACACCAGCCCCGCCGCCGCGAACGGCCCCGCAAGCTTCGAGGAGCCCGACTCCAATCCCCGGAGGACCCCCACGCCCTCCGCGCTCTTACCATTCGCCAGGAGGCGCAAGCCTTGGAGTCCCGTGCGCCAGGCCTGTGGCAAGTCGTTCACCTTCAAGTCCACCGCCGCGCCGCCCGCTTGCTGCGCGAGGTATCCGTTCGTGAGCAGGGATTGGAGATGGTCCACCGCCTGGGCCTGCGTGGCCTTGGGGTGTGTCTCGAAATAGCTGACAAGCGCGCCCGACATCGCCTTCGTGTGGACCGTATCCAGCGGCAGCGCGGTCTTGAACGGCGCGAAGGCGGAACCGGGCCGCTCCATCTTCGCGGCCCATGTAAGCGCCACGTCCGCGTGGGAGGACTGCGCCAGCGCCCCATAGGCCGCGTGGAGGGCCCGAGCGCTCGCCGTGCCGGTGGGCCCGCGCAAGGCCTGCTCCAAGAGTGGCGCATTGCGCGCGAGCGCGGTGTCCAGCGCCTGGGCCTTCGTCTCGAAGTCCGCGTACTCCGAGCCGTGCAGCGTGCGAAACGCCTGGATGTAGTCGCGCTGTTGCGGCTCGGTGAGGTACGGCCCGAACGACGCGATGTCCGAGGCGAGCCGCTGCTCCAGCGCCTCCCGCTGAACGAGCGCCGCCGAATACGCCTGCTCCGCCGCATGGACTTGCGACACCGCGCCATCCAACCGCGCCTGCGTCGCCGCGCCCGCGCTCCCCAGACACGACGCCAGCACGTCTCGGTCCGCCGACGCCAGGTGCCCTCGCGAGACCGCCGCGTCCAGGGCGGGCTTCAGCGTGGCGGGGTTGCCGTGCATCGCCACCCACTCCAGCGCGCTGTCCGCCACGCGTGCGGTGCCCACTGAGGTGATGCCGGGCGGGCGCGGGGGAGGATTCGGCACGGCCGCCTTCACCCCGGCGGCGAAGTCACGAGACAGCGCCTCTTCCAGCGTGGCCGTGGGCGTCGCCTGGAGGAGATCGATCAACTTCGACTGCAGCGCCGGGTTGCCCGCCGCCTTCTCCAGCGCCACCTGCGCGGCTCCCGTCGCGGAACGCTCCTGCGAATAGCCTTGCGTGAGCAGCGTCCAGGCCTCGGCCACGTTCACCGTCGTGGCATCATCCGAGACCTCCTGCACCTCGCGAGTCGCCGCCACTTCCTCGCGCTCCATCGCGGTCCATCGCGGCGCGCCCGACAGCTCCGGTCCTCGGCGCCGCTCGGACTCTGGAAGAAAGTCATCCTTGGGCAGAGGTGGAGGCGGGGGCGGAAGAATCAGCGTTCGCTCCGGCGCGGGGGCCTCCGCGGCGTCGACGCCTTCCTCGCCCCCCGACTCCGCGGACGAGACTCCACCCCATGACGACATCACTCGCGCCAAGACGTTCATGCCGTGCCTTCCCCCTGGGCAACCACTCGGGAGTCCCACTCGAGGTCGCGAGCTCCTCACGACCCTCCCGACAGGCATTCGAACGACGGCGTCGCCGATTGCATATCGCTCGACCCGCGCTCCCACGAAAAAGGGGCCGCCCCTCCCTGCGAGGGTTCGGGCCTAGACAAAACTCCTGCATGTTCCTCCCAACAGAGAGTCGGTCCACCTGAAGCGGGTCGAGCCCAAGGTGCTATATTAGAGCCCATGGGGAAGAACTTCGTGGGCGTGAACAAGTTATCCATTGTCAACGCTGACTCGGGCGGGACGACCATCGCGTTCCCCGACCTCTGCAAGACGCCCAGCCCGGCGGGCCCAGTTCCCATCCCATATCCAAACATCGCCCGATCGGCGGACACCGACAGTGGATCGAAGCAAGTCACCGTGGAGGGCAAACCCCTCTGCCTGAAGGACTCGAACTTCTCCACCAGCACGGGCGACGAGGCCGGCAGCGCGGGCGGCGTGGCTTCGGGGAAGACAAAAGGCAAGGCTGAATTCGTCAACTACTCCTTCGATGTCTCCATTGAGGGCAAGAATGTGCCGCGCTCGTTCGACCTCATGGTTCACAACGACAAGAACACGCCGCCCTTTCCCCTGGTCCAGCCCCCCGTCATCGCAATGGGGAAGCAGGACGAGGCGCTCAAGTGTCCCTGCTGCGGGGACTCCCAGACCTGACAGAGTGAGCCCTGCCACCTGCCCCAGGACCGTCCCAGACACACCCTGTCATCTCAGCCCGGGGAAAATGAGGACCCCATCCACGGCATGCGTGTCGGCTGGGTGGTAGGCGTGGACCCCGGCGGTTCGATTCAAGTCGACTTCGCCGGCAACCGGCACGGTCCGCTGCTGGCGCGCACCACCGTCTCCCTCGAAACGGACCAGTGGCGACAGGCCGCGCGCGAGCGACGGGAGGCGACGCTCTTCTTCGATGAAGGCAAACCCACCCGTCCCGTCCTGACAGGACTCCTTCAACCCATGCCGCCCACGCCCCTGCTCGACGCAATGCTCTCACAACAGCCCAGGTCGACGGCCGGCGTGTCCTGCTGGAGGGGCGCGAGGAGGTGGTGCTGCGGTGTGGAAAGGCAACCCTCATCCTTCGCGCCGACGGCAGGGTCATCCTCCGCGGGGTGGAGGTGTTGACCGAGGCGGAAGGTGTCCACCGCATCCGCGGCGGGAAGGTGAAGATCAACTGACGCGGGCCGCTACAGTCCCAACTCTTCGGGGAACGGCCCGGACGCGGCCTGGAAAGCTTCCGCGGGCATGAAGGGCAGGCGTGGACGCATGGTATGCCCCACAGTCCCGCCAGCCGGACCAACGCGAGGCCCTCCACGAAGATGGAAGCCTCCGTCTGTGCGAAGTACGCATCGAGCGCGTCTTGGCTCCGGTCAGCATCGACGTTTTCCTCCCATTCCCGGGTCAACACCGATAGAGCCTGCCAGAAGGCATCAGCGTCCTTGCTCATAATGGAGGCAAGGGCATCGAAGCGGGCAGAGGGTTCCTCCAGACAACGCGCGAAGGAAGCCAACCGTGTTTCGTCTGGCTGTCCCTCCAGCAAAGGCCCGGAGAGCAGGTCGAAGTAGCGGAAGTCCTCCTCGGGCTCCATCTTCGGGGCCCAGGGAGTGTCCAGCTTCGCGCCAATGACGCGCGCCAGTGACAATTGGTTGAGCGCAATCGCATCCAGCAGAGGCTGCGCCCGAGACTTGCAGAGGTAGTACGCGTCCAACCGAGGAGAGCTGGCGCGCTGGTCCAGTACCCACTCGTAGCGGCGGGCGCTCAAGAAGAGCGAGTGCTGAAACCCATCCACGTCCAGGTCAAGGAGCAGCAGACCGCAGCCAAGTTGGCGGGAACGGGCGCAGACGTCCAGAACCGTGGCCGCATTCGGGCCCCCCTCGCGCAGCCTCTCCAGGCCGTCCTCGATCACTTCTTCGAGATTCTCCAGCGCGATGTCCAATTCGAGCATGCCCATCGGGACTCCTAGGGAAGGGGCTCGCCCATGGCGGCAACACTGATGCCGGTGCATCCGGCAGCCCTGAGCTTCTCCAACAAGTCTGAGCGAATGAGGATGCGGTCCTTCAGCTCGCCGAGCCGGAAGAACATGGCTTCCTCAGGCACCTTGTCCTCCTGCACATGCAGCTTGCTGAGGCTGGTGCTCACCACCTTCCGCTTCGTCGGATAGAGGTCGTACTCGGAACGGTCCCAGTCGAAGCAGTCGAAGCACTGGAGGGCGTTCGCGATGAAGTAGGGCTCAGGAACCTTCTTGCGCTTGCGATCCTTGAGAGTGAAGGGGAGGAATTCCACCTGCCTTGCCCCGATCCCCGCCTGCGCCAATATGGTCCGGGCCTTCTCCGAGGTCAGTACCACCTCATGGATGTTGTCAATGAAGTCGGTGATCATGTCACCACCCTTCTTCGACAGGGTGAGGTCCAATTTGGGCGGGTACTTGTCCTCCAGTGCCATGCCCTCGCTCAGCATCCAGTAGTCCTCGAAAGAGTCATCGAGGTTTTCAATGACGCCCACACGAGGGTCACTGTTGATAACGAAAACGAAATACTCGTGACGTGCCATGCTCTGACCTTATCAGCTCACTCAGGGTTGACTCGGCCGATCTGCCTGCCCGACTGCATGACCTTGATCTGCTTGAGAATTTTCTTGGAGACGGAGTCGAGTTCGACTGCTACGTCCTCGGTGTCCTCACAGGCTTTCGTCCTCATGGCTTTGTCGAGTTTCTTCTTCACACTCTTCAGCATGTTCCTCATGGACTTGGAATAGGCAGCGTGCTCCTTCAGTCCCCAGGGGCAATGCGCCGGCAGTTCGACAATCTTCGAGACAGAGGTTTCCTGTGGCAGCAGGACGATGTTCTTCTGGCCGTTGATGTTCCACTTGGAAGCACACAGAATTTCAACGCGCTGTTTGGTCTTATCATCATTGCCGCAGACGTACTCCTGGAGCGCGCCCTGCGGAATCAGGTGATGATAATTGTGGTGATACGGGTACCACGCCCCGTAACCGCCGGCGGGCCCGTTCTTCACCGCAAAGGTGGGCTGCGGTCCCTGCGTGTACTTTCTGGGGACGTGCTCAACTGGAAGTGTGTAGCCATAATGCCAGCCCGCCTCATTGAGACTTAGCCATTTGATGGACCCTCCGAAGCGGCCCTCGAAGCGCTTACGGAACTCGCTCGTCTTCCGAGCGGTTCGCACCTTCGCCCTCACCTCCTCCGAAATCTTTGAGGTGAGCTTCAAATCTCCACGTCTGCGCTTGTCGCGCGACACATCGACATAGCCCAGCGCCTCGGCGTTCTTGCGGTGGTCTTTGTTGTACATGTCTTTGCGAGAGGCGCTCACTTCATAGCCGTTCATGGCGTAGTGACAGGCGGTCGACCCATAGCCACCCGAATGACGCCAGAGGCAGCCAGTCGTGTCATCCTGATGGTATTGCGCCTTGAAATCCCATGAGACATGTTTTTTCTTGCTCATCGCCAACCCCATGCGCCAACTTCGAATGCTCACACCCCAGAGAGTCGCGCCGCCGCGAGCTCTCCGAAGTCGGAACTGGACCAGACAAGTACCTGCTCTCCATGAGAGTACCCTCGGGCGACCCCCTGGAGTGCGGCACATACCGAGATGAGCCCACTGGCGGCCCCAGTGTCCCCCAGGCATTCGGCGGGGGCGTGGAGGTGGACCCGCTCCAGAGGACGCGTCTCCCGAAGCATCGACTGCGCGAACCCCCACTCCAGCGCACGCGAATGTTCGCCATTGACGTCACCGAAGATGTCGCCAACCGAAGCTGAACCCGAGGGCCACGCTTGGCGGATGGCATACGCCAGAGCGCGCCCAGATTCAGCCCCCCTGCGCCCCTCGCCAGATACCCGTCCCGTCCTCACCGATGCCAGCGCGCCCAACAGCGGCGCGTTGCGCCGCACTGCCTCAGAACCAAGCTCCAGCAGCACGGCGGCAGCCGCCTCGCCCGGCATCAGCCCCACGGGATGCTCAGGCGTCTTCAAACGCCTCCGAATTGCGAGCCACTGGAGCGTGTCCTCCTCCACGAGGCTGTCGATGCCCAGCACCAACGCGCGTCTGAACCGTCCCGCCTGGAGGAACTGGGAGGCCTGCAGGAGAGCACTGAGCCCCGAGGCATGCCCCGACTGAAGGACCGAGATGTTCTGGAGCGGGAGAGTCAAACCGCTATGCCGAAGCAGCCTTGAGGGGAGCTCCTCGGCGATGAGTTCATCCTGGAATTCGAAGTCGTCTCTCCGAGTGGGTGATAGGCAAAGCAGCAGCGCCGTCTGCTGGAAAAAGGTGGCGCCACCTTCGAGAAAGTCCGCCGCGCGAAACAGGTCTTCCAGTGCGAGCGCCCCAAGCTTGATGAGCCGGGCCAGGCCGGTAAACCCGTCCACCAAGCCTCGCAGAGGGTGGCCCGTGACCACGGACGTGCCTGGTTCGTCCACCTGGAGAACCTTGAAAGACAGGGGGCGGGGTCGAACAATGCGGGCCCGGAGCGAGGCACAGGACTCGATCGCCCCATGGCCTATGGAGCTCACCATGCCCACTCCCGTGAAGACGAGCGAGCTGGACACGTGCGTGCGAGCCTTGGGGGCGGCTACTCGCTCGACAGTCGGCAAGGAGGGCAGTGGCGACCCGCCCCGCATCAGCCTTCGGAACGGACCGGTGGAAAACCCGCCCAGGGCTCCGCGCTGCCTCTCCATTTCCAGTATCTGCCGGGCAGCGAAAAGTTTGGTGTCAGTTTGGTATTGCCCCCTGGTGCGGACCGCCAACTCCAGCGCCAACACGGGCCGCCTGCGCATGGAACCGTGCTCCAGAGTTTCGACGAGCCGCTCGGGGCTCCAAGCGGCGCCGCCAAGGTAACGCTCTGTGGGCTTGAATCCGGAGCGCGCCTCCTGCCACCACATCGCAATGCGCTGAAAGTCTGGGAATGGTAGATCTCCATCCGGTCCCGCGTCCCCCCCCAGCCTCCACGGGAGGGAGGACGAACCCCGGCGACAGCGGCAGGCCCGTGATCGCTGCGAAGGCCTCCACTGCGACCGAAGCCACTGACTCATCCCTCATCCAAGACAGCAGCGCGTCGGCGGCCGCCGGCCTCCCACTAAAGCCGAGCGCCCAGAGGGCATCGCGTCGGTTCATGGGCGACTCAAGCGCTCGCAGCAGCGGTTCGAGTTCCTGTCCCATGGTTCCCAACGTCCAGGCAACAGCAGCAGGCCTCCAGAACTCCGTGGGATGAGCAATGGACTGCTCACACGCAAGCCACGCCTCAGGGAGCCCGAGTATCAATCCAGTCTCCAGGGCAGCCCCACGTATTGATGGGACTCCCGAGTGGAGTGCTTGCTGAAGACAGGCCAGCTTGATCCGTGAGGGGAAGTAGCGAGCCGCGCGCAGAGCAGTACATGCCAAGTCCGGAGCGCCGTCAGCGACAAGCGGATCCAGACTGCCGGGAGGAGGGTGTCGCCGGGCCACGAGAACGTCCAGCAGGGCGGCCCGAGCGGAGGGGGCGGCGCACTCGAATGCGGCCAGCAATGGAAACTCCAGACCTTGACGTGAGGAGAGGCGGAGCGCAACTCGGAGCCCGTCGCGCTGATGGGGCTCTCCTTCCTGCAGGGCGTCCAGAATGGCTCGGCTCCAATCTTCTTCCATACCAAGGAGTGCGAGCCCTGCCGCAAAGGACTCCCCTCGACTGTCGGCATTCAGTCGGGGAAGTAGCAGGCGCCGAGCGACCTGGAGACCTCCCAGCGCCAGCGCATCTACGTGTGCCAGCAATCGCTCTTCCGGGCCGCCCGCAACCTCTCGCAGCGTGTAGAGAGGAGAAGAGAGACTGTCCTCCCATCGATTGAACAGGAAGGCGGCCTCATCCAAATGCTCCTCAGCAACATCCCAGCGCAGAGGTGGCGGATCTGTAGGGCGTGACATGACGGGTTCAATATTAACCGCAAGCAGCCACGTGCATCCGCGCACCACGATCAAGTAGTCCAGAGAAATGCCGCTCAGCCGGACCGCGGTTCGGCGTGGAAGTGCGCTGCGAGGTAGTGGATGAGGCGGCGTGCGTCACGTCCGAGAAGCGCGCAAGCCACCCCATCCCAGTCTGCCTTGAAATTTCCAGAAATTGCAGACATCCAAGAGAAGGCGATCGAATGATGTCGTTCAGGACACCAAGACAACAGTGCAAGACATGCACCGCGACGTTCAAAACTTAACGGAGCTGCTGCACTGCCATTGTTCTGTCGACCGCCGTGCCCTCGCGGGCCTCGGCTCAGAGGTCGTGGGTCTTCAGCTCTCCGAGGTACTGCGCCTTGCCCAGGTCCACACCGTTGTGGCGCAGGATGGAATAGGCCGTGGTGGCGTGGAAGAAGAAGTTCGGCAGGGACATCTGGGTCAGGTAGTCCATACACTTCATCCCCTTGCCCGGCATGAAGCTCAGCGGCGCGGAGCGCGTCGCCGCGCCCTCAAACTGCTCGGGCTTGAGCGTGAGCAACCAGTCCCGCGTCTTGTTCAGCCGCGCGTGCAGCTCGTCCACCGTCGTCTCGGTGTCCTCGTACCGAGGCGGCGGCACCCCCGCGAGAAGCCCGGCCGCCCCCTTGGCGATGTCGCTCAGGATTTGAACCTGGCGGACAAAGGGGAACTGATCCGGCGCGAGCCGCGCGTTCAGCAGGACCTGGACGTTGAACTTCTTCTGCTCGGACAGCGCCACGGCGCGGTCCAACCAGACATGCACCTGGGACAGCATGCGGAGGAACATCGGGACGGACATCTCGTAGGCGTTCATGCCGGCCATTCTGCGGGGCCTCTCACGTCCGTGAAAGGCCCTTCAGGATGTATGGCGTTGCCCCACCGACCGATGGACTATTGCTTGAGGACGCGACCCGCCACGGCGGACAGCTTCTGGAGCACCGCGGGGTCACGCGCCTCCGGGGCGGTGATGAGCGCGTGGTCCAGCGCCGTCTGGCAGCCGTGCTTGCACGGCCCCTGGTGCGCGCCCAAGAGCGGCGCCACGTTCTTCACCAGCCCGCGCGCCTTGCCCGCGTTCCCCAGGAGCACCGCCACCACCTGGTCCACCGTGACGGCGTCATGGCCCGGGTGCCAGCAGTCGAAGTCGGTGACCATGGAGACGCTCGCGTAGCAAAGCTCCGCCTCTCGGGCGAGCTTGGCCTCCGGCATGTTCGTCATGCCAATCACATCGCAGCCCCAGCTCCGGTAGAGCTTGCTCTCCGCCAGCGTGGAGAACTGCGGCCCCTCCATCACCAGGTACGTGCCGCCGCGCACGACCTTGAGGTCCAATCCCTCACACGCGGCCATCACCGCGTCCCCCAGGCGCGCGCACACCGGCTTCGCCATGGACACGTGCGCCACCAGCCCGGTGCCGAAGAAGCTCTTCACCCGCGCGAAGGTGCGGTCCACGAACTGGTCCACCACCACGAAGGTCCCCGGCGGCAGGTCCTCGCGCAGGCTGCCCACCGCGGAGATGGACAGGACGTCCGTCACCCCGGCGCGCTTGAGCGCGTCGATGTTCGCCCGGTAGTTCAGCTCCGAGGGTGGGATGCGGTGCCCACGGCCGTGACGCGGCAGGAATACCACCGGGTTCCCAGCGATCTTCCCGAAGCACAGCTCGTCCGAGGCGTCTCCAAAGGGAGAGGCGACGCGGCGCCAGCTCACGTCCGTCATTCCGTCAATCTGATACAGGCCGCTGCCGCCGATGATGCCGAGGACGGGCGTGGAGGGATTCGACATGGGGATGCGCGCTCCGGTACGGAATGTGAGGAGTTCAGGCCCTGAGGGCCCAGGGGTCGAGTTGCTCGAAACTGGGGTAGGCCGGGTGGCCGTGGCCGGGCCGAATCACCACCTCGCCCCGGTCCAGACACGCGGTGCGCATGCCCGCTGTCTTCGCGGCATCCAGCTCCGCCACGTTGTCCGACAGGAAGAGGATCTCCCCGGGAGGCAGCCCCACCGCCTGCGCGATGCGCGTGTACGAGGGAGCCTCCTGCTTCGGGCCGGTGGTGGTGTCGAAGTAGCCGGAGAACAGCGGCGTCAGGTCCCCCTGCGTGCTGTAGCCATAGATGAGCTTCTGCGCGGCCACGCTGCCCGAGGAATAGACATACAGGTGCAGTCCGCGCTGGTGCCACTGGCGCAGCCCCGCCGCCGCGTCGGCGTAGACGTGGCCGTGCAGCTCGCCGCTCGCGTAGCCCGCCGCCCAGATGAGGCCCTGCAACGTCTTGAGCGGGGTGACCTTGCGGTCCTCGTCCAGCCATTGCAGCAGCGACGCCACCACGGCGTCATCGCTCGGAGCGCCGCCCACCAGCGCTCGCGCCGAGTCCAGACACTGGCGGACCTCGGGGTCGCTCCGGTGCGCGGCCACATAGGCCGCCAGGTGGCGCCGCGCGTGAGGGAACAGCACATCCTTCACGAAGGAGATGGAGCTGGTCGTCCCCTCGATGTCCGTGACAATCGCTCGCAGGTCGCTCACGGCTCGTACTTGGGGAAGAGGTCCGCGATGGCGTTGCCCGTGAAGTTCCCCACCCAGCCATCCGGACGGATGAAGAAGCGGATGGCCGCGAACAGGGGCTGCGACCCCATGTCGAACCAGTGGCGCATGCCCTCGGGGACGCTGATGAGGTCCCCGCGCGTGCACACCACCTGGAACACCTTGTCCGCCGCGTGCAGGTAGAAGCAGCCGCTGCCCTCCACCATGATGCGGGACTCGTCCTCGGTGTGGGTGTGCTCGGAGAGGAACTTCTGGCGCGCCTGCGCCACGTTGGCCGCGTCCGGCTTGATGCGCACCACGTCCACCGTGTTGTAGCCGTGCTCCGCCTTCTCCGCGTCCACGACGTTCCGATAGGCCGCGAGCACCTCGTCCTGGCCCGCGCCGTCCGGCAGCGCGATGGAGGCGTCGACGCGACGGAAGCGGACGCCAATGGACTTCAGCTCGCGCCCGATGTCCTGCGTCTCGGTGAAGACGCCCAGCGGCTTGGGGGAGGACTCCTGGTAGATGGTCAGGCTGCTCATCGACGCACCTTCATCTTTTCGAGTTCGTAGGTCAGCAGATGTTCCAGCGCCACCGTGTGGCGGCGCGCCTCGGCCATGTCGCGGCCCCAGGCATACAGGCCATGTCCCGCGATGAGATACGCCACCAGGTCCGCGCGCTGGGCCAGCACCGCGGTCACCTTGTCCGCGAGCCGAGGGATGTCCTGGTCGTTCGGAAAGATGGGAATGCAGACCGTCGTCTCGTGGGTGCGCGTGTTGCCCAGGGCCTTGAGCAGCTCGAAGTTGCTCAGCTTGATTTCACCCTCGCCCTCCAGCATCGAGGACAGCAGCGCGGACATCACGGAGTGGGTGTGGAGCACCGCCTGGGCCTCGGGCCGCTCGCGATAGATTTGCAGGTGCAGCGGCGTCTCCGCCGAGGAGCCCTTGGGCGGCGGGGCGTGGATGTCCGCCACCAGCACGTCCGACTCGGTCAGCTCCCCCTTGTCCACTCCAGAGCGCGTGACGGCCGCGGTGCGTGCATCCAGGCGGCGCGAGAAGTTGCCACTTGTGGCGGGTACGAAGTTCCGCACGCTGAGGAAGCGCCCCACGTCCACGATCTCGCGGGCGGCTTCGGACAGGGTGGCGGCGACTGCCGGTTCGGCGCTCATCATCCCCTCGGGAAAACCATGACGCGACGCGAGGTCGCGGGACCGCGGGGAGCATAGTCCGGTGTTGACGGGTGCACCAAGCACGCATGAAGACGCGAGAAATCGCGATGTTACGGCGTCTCACGTTCTCACGACGTGGCTAGTGTGACGGCGAGGTGGCGAGCGACTCGACCTGCTCGGTCGTGGGGTAGGCCGGTGGACCGTACACGTTGAACGTCACCGCCTCGACATCCCCTGCGTTGACGACGCGCACGGGTGTTCCGTCGGGGACGAGGAGCATGTCGCCGCGCCGCATCAGGCGGGTCTCTCCCTGCAGCTCCACCTCCACCAGTCCTTCGAGTACGAGGAGCACCTGGTCGCTGCCCTCGTTGGACAGCGGAGCGGGGCTGCTGGCGCCACCTGGGTCCAGCCGCATCACGGCGGCCTGCGAGCGCTTGCCCGTCAGCAAGACGTCGAACCACGAGGACTCTTCCGTCACGTTCCGGATGTGCATGCCCCAAGCGTGCGCACCGACACGCCCGCATCCAGGGCACACAGGCCCGTCCCCTCCCCTGCTCTCCAGGCGAGAGCGCTGTCGCTCGCAGCGATGCGTCTGGGGGAGCGAGTCCTGGCACCCCA
Organism: Myxococcaceae bacterium JPH2; assembly: GCA_016458225.1. Classification (NCBI taxonomy): domain Bacteria; kingdom Pseudomonadati; phylum Myxococcota; class Myxococcia; order Myxococcales; family Myxococcaceae; species Myxococcaceae bacterium JPH2. Next base: position 973,496 of record JAEMGR010000001.1, read on the forward strand.
CGTTGGGTGAGGCGAACCGTGCCCACTCACGCCCGGAGGCGTCCCATGAAGGTCGAGGACATCATGACCCGGAATCCTGTCACCTGCATGCCGGACACGAGCATGCGACAGGCCGCGAAGTGGATGGTCGAGGGCGACTGCGGCGCGCTGCCCGTGGTGGACAGCGACGGGCTGCCCGTGGGCGTCATCACCGACCGGGACATCACCTGCCGCGTGGTGGCGCAGGGAAGAGACCCGGCGGCGCTGACCGTGAACGACGCCATGACGCCCAACGCCGCCACGGTGTTCGGAGACACGACCGTGGCGCAATGTCTGGAGTTGATGGAAGCGGCGCAGGTGCGGCGCATGGTGGTGCTGGATGATGACGGCACGGTGTGCGGCATGGTGGCGCTGGCGGACATCGCGCGCAGCGCCCGGCCCGAGCAGACCGCGACGTTGTTGCGAGAAGTCTCGCTGGGGACCTCCAGCGCCTCGCAGACAGGCTGACATCGCGAGGCGTTCCCACCCGGTGCGTGTGATTGATGGCTCCTACTTGAAACAAATACGCAAACGGGCTTCATTGCGCGAGTCCCGGGGAGTCGGTGTGCCCCCGGGGCTGTCTCGCAACGAGGGAGGACACACGCGATGAAGACGATGACGAAGGCGTTCCTGGGTGCGCTGTTCCTGATGGCGACTCCCGCCCTGGCCAATGACAGCTATCACGTCTACAAGACGTCCAATGGCGAGTGTGAAATCGACACGCGCGACCACTCGAAGATGAAGGACCAGCGTGGCACGGACCAGTGTCTGGGTCACTTCAGCAACCGCACGGACGCGGAGAAGGTCCGCTCGTCGCAGGTGAAGTCTGGCTCGTGCAAGTGCCCGAGCGGGAACAACTGCTAGTCGGAGCCCCGAGCCCTGGCGTCGCCAGGGCTCACCCGCCTCGCGGGGCGCTTCAGCGGAACATCGCGGTGAACAGCGACATGCCCAGGCTCACCGCTGAGGCCAGCCCCAGCGAGAACAGCGCGCCGGTGACGAGGACCACGAGCACCGGGTGCGCATCCACCACGCGCAGCATGCGATGCAAGCCGTTCTTGAGGAGCGTGCGCTGACAGTGCACCTGGATGCGCCCATCCAGCACGCCCTGGAGCGACGTCACCATCTCCTCCACCGAGCCGTAGCGCTGCGCGGGGTCCTTGTAGAAGCCCTTCACCACGAACCACGCCAGCTCGGCCGGCACGGGCGGTTGGTTCGTCGTGCGGTGCAGGTCCTGCATCGAGGGCAGCACCGTCTCCACGCCCTTGAAGATGTCCTCCAATGACTTGCGGCCCTCCAGGTAGTGGCGCAGGCAGAGGAACTCGTGGAACACGACGCTGAGGCTGTAGATGTCGCTGCGCACGTCCAGCGTGGCGTGACTTCCGCGCGCCTGCTCGGGGGACATGTACAGCGGCGTCCCCATCACCGTGCCCTGCTGCGTGTGCGGCGACGTGGTCTCCGGCAGGGGCAAGGCCGGCGGGGAGCCATGGCGCATGGCCACCGGAAGCGGCGGGGGCACGGACTCGGGACCGGAGCGCACGCGCCTCGCGAGACCCCAGTCCAGCACCGTCACTTCACCGAACGGGCCCACCATGATGTTCGCGGGCTTGAGGTCCCGGTGGATGAAGCCCTTGCGGTGCGCGTAGGAGACGGCGTTGAGCACGCCGAGGAAGATTTGCATCCGCATCGTGTACGGGAAGCGCGCGTGAGCCTCCGGGTCGCCTCGGCGCAGCCTCGCGATGATGGACTCGAGCGTCTCGCCCTCCAGGTGCTTCATCACGAAGAAGTACCGGCCGCGCTCATCCACGCCCACGTCGTGCAACGGGACGATGTTCGGATGGTCGAGCTGGCCGACGATGCGAATCTCCTCCACGAAGCGCAGCACCCGGTCCATGTCCGCGCCCGGGTGCATGCGCTTGAGGGCCACCTGACGGTCGATGTCGTGGTCCTGGAGCAGCACGACCTCGCCCATGCCTCCCTGGCCCAGGGGACGGACCTCCTCGAAGCGCTCGCGCGCGAAGGGGACCACGGCGGGCTGCGCGCCCTTCCACTCCACACGCGGCAACACGGTGTTGCGCGGCGCCGCGGACGGCGTGCCCAGCGGTGCTTCATGGGAGGAGCCCGAGGACAGCAGCGTGTCCTCGTGACCCACGTCGGTGGCAGGGTGCTCCAGGAGCGTGTCGGCCATGGCCCCTGAAATAGCAGGCCGTCTCGCGGCACGCATCCCGCACCCGGGTTTTCACGCCGGCGCGGCGCCTTCGCCCTCCACCTCCAGCCGATAGCCCACGCCTCGCACCGTCTGAAGACAGAAGCGCGACGCGCTGTTCCATCGCAGCTTGCGCTTCAGGCTGGAGACGAAGTTGTCCACGGTGTGAGGATCCACCACCACGTCCGTCCCCCACACCGCGTCGAGGATTTCGTCGCGCCGCAGCGCGCGCTCCCGCTCGCGGATGAAGAAGGCCAGCAGGTCGAACTCCTTGCGCGTCAGCTCGATGGCCTCGCCAGACGGGTGCTCCACCCGGCGCCCGGCGAGGTCCAGGGTGTAGCCCGCGAAGCGGACCGTCTTCGCCTGCACGCCTCCCGCGCGGCGCACCAGCGCGCCCACGCGCGCCAACAGCTCGCGCAGACGATAGGGCTTGCCCAGGTAGTCCTGCGCACCGGACTCGAAGCCGCGCACCACGTCGTCCTCCAGCGTCCGCGCGGTGAGCATCATCACCGGCACCGTGGCGCCCTCGTCCCGCATGGCCCGGCACAGCGAGTAGCCGTCCCCGTCCGGGAGCATCACGTCCAGGAGGATGAGCTGGAATCCGCGCCGGGACAGATGCTCGCGGGCCTCGCGCACCGAGGTCGCCTCCTCCACGACATAGCCACCCTGGTGCTCCAGGTTGTCGCGCAGCGCGAGCCGCAGGTTCGGATCATCCTCGACGACGAGGATGGCGGGGGATGAAGCAGTCATGTCAGCGCTCCGGAAAACTCAGCTCGAAGGTGGTGCCCTCGGGGCTCGATGCGGCGACCCGCAGCGAGCCGCCGTGCAGCGCGGCGATGCGTCGACAGAGCGAGAGCCCCAGGCCACTGCCTGGAACGTCTCGCCTGCCCACGGAAGGCAAGCGACGGAACTCGTCGAAGACGTGCTCCCACTCGGACTCGGGGATGCCCACGCCATTGTCCGAGAAACGCAGGCGACCGCCCGGAAACACTTCCACGCGCAGGCACACGGGGTCGCGCGTGTTGTACAGACAGGCATTGCGCCCCAGGTTCGCCAGGAGCAGGCGCAGCAACTGCGCGTCGCCATTCAGCCCATGGTCGCCCACGTCCGCGGACAGGGACACCGGCACCTGGGTCCAGCCCTCCAGGTCCTGGCGCAGCCCCGCGAGCAGTTCGTCCCAGCGCACCGGCGCGAGCTTGGGCGTCCAGCGCCCCTTGTCGATGCGATTGAAGGACAGCAGGTTCTCCACCAGGAAGCCCAGACCGTCCGCCTCGCGAATGATTCGCGCGGGGTAATCCCTGGCGCCCGCGCCCTCCGCCACCCGCCACTCCAGCGTCTCCGCGAGCAGGCGAATGGAGGCGAGCGGCGTGCGCAGCTCGTGGGAGACCGTGGCGACGAAGTCGCTCTTGAGTTCAAGGAAGCGGTGCTTCCGGTGCTGCGCCAGGAATGCCAGGCCCGCGATGACGAACGCGAGCACCGCGCACATCCCCACCATGAAGGACTTCAAGGCATGACGCCGAGCAAGGGCCGCCTCACCCCGCGCCCACAGGGGTGACTCGACGGAGACCGGCAACGACGCAAGCAGGAGCACGGGCTCATCCCCGGGCAGCGTCACCGTCCCGTCCTCGCTCAAGAGCCCTCGCTCCCGCATCTCGCGGGTGAGCGCTTCCAAATGGGCGGGCACGTTCACCGTGACGCCTCGCACGATGGCGCCTCGGTCCGGCTCCAGGTACCAGCCGGACCGCGCCAGGACGGGCCCGTCGATGTGCTCCGGCAGGTCCAGGGGCGCGGTCGCGAGTTCCTGGGCGCGCGCCTCGAAGTCATCAGCTGGAATGCCCAGGCGCATCGACAACGTGGTGATGCGCTCGCGGAGGAACTGGAAGTCCGCCGCGGTGAGCTTCGAGCGCTTGAGCAACAACAAGCGCTGCAACCCCTCCATCCCCACCGAGCCCGGCCCGCCGCGCCAGCCCTCTCGCACCATCGCCCGCATCACGTCAGGCAGCAGGCCCCCCTGGGCGGCCACGCGCTCCACCACGAGCAGGAGCGAAGGCAGGTCCCGAGAGGAGGCCAGCATGTAGTGCGTTCGGTGAAAGAAGAGCGCGCCCAGGGCCTGCATCGTCGCCGCGGTCCGGCCCTTCACCGCCAGCGCGCGCTCCACGCTCTTCATGAGCGCGAGGCGCTCGGCCCAGGGCCCCTCGCCGGCCTTCGTCACCTCCGTGCCAGCGCGCAGCCGCGCGTAGCGGTCCTGCGCTGGCGCCCCCTTGGCCGGGCTGAAGCGCGCGAGCCGAGGGAGGAGTTGCTCATCATGTTCGCGCAGGTAGAGCCCGGTGGCGGGCAGCAGCGGCTCCCACCGAGCGGCCTCCAGCGAGTGACGAACGCCCTCCAGCTCCCGCCGCAAGGACTGCCGCAGTGAGGCCCGGGCATATTGCTCCAGGGCCTCGCGCTGGGAGCGCAGCGCCGCGCGCGCGTCGTCGCGCTCGTCGATGAAGATGCTCTGGAGGCTCCACAAACCCACCCCGAGCCCGGCGAGGCCGAGCACGAGGGCAATCAGGGTGGGCAACAGCCGGCGAGTCATTCGGAGGGAGACCTACTTGATGCGGGGCGCGCGGTCGAAGTCCATTCCGCGAACGGGGACGATGGACTCGAAGCGGTCGTCGCGCTTGTCGAGCGAGCGGGTGGTCCGGATGAGCGCCCCCAGCGTCTTCACGTCGGGCCGGTCCTTCAGCGCGGGCCCCAATCCCTCCCACAGTCCGATGAGGCGGTCATAGGTCAGCGGGCGAATCCAATACGAGCCGCGCAGCTTCTCGGCGAACGCCGCCGCCACATAGGCCAGACGCGTGGTGGGAGCAGCAGCCTCAAACGAGGACCGCATGGCCTCGGAGGGGAGCGGAACCTCCAACGGCTTCGAGGCGCCTCCCTCCGGTGCCTTGAAGCGAACGCGGAACATCCCCAGGGGCAAGTTGGGCGCGCGGAGCTTCACCTCGTAGAGCGCGGTCACTTCGTGGCCCGCGCCCACCTCCCCCGCATCCACCTTGTCGTCCGCGAACTCCTGCCGCGTCAGGGCCCGGTTCTCGTAGCCGATGAGGCGATAGCGAGACACGACCGCGCGGTCGAACTCCACCTGGAACTTCACATCCTTGGCCACGACCTGGAGCAGGCCCGTGAGGTTCTGCACGAAGATGCGCCGCGCCTCCTCCAGCCGGTCCACGTAGGCGTAGTTGCCCTCCCCAACCTGGGCCAGACGCTCCATCAGGACGTCGTTGTAATGGCCCATGCCAAAGCCCACCGTGGACAGGGTGATGCCCTGGGCCGCCTGATCCTTCACCCGAGCCCAGATGCCATCCGCATCGGTGACGCCGTTGTTCGCCACGCCGTCCGAGCAGAGGATGACGCGGTTGATGCCACCCTCCACCCGGTTGCGCGCCGCCAGGGCATAGCCCAATTCCAGACCCGCCTGCGCGTTGGTGGAGCCACCGATGGACACGGAGTCGATGGCGGCGTGCAGCGTCTGTTTCTCGGTGGCGACCGTGGGCGCGAGGACCTCTCGCGCTTCACTGCCATACGCGACGATGGAGATCCGATCGCGCGCGTCGAGCGCATCCACCAGCAGGTGCAGCGCGCGCTTCACGAGCCCCAGTCGCTCGCTTCCGTCCATGGACCCCGAGACATCGATGACGAAGACCAGATGGCTCGGCTTGCGCTCCGCGGCGCGGACCTCCGGCGCCTTCACGCCGATGCGCAGGACCCGGTAGCCAAAGCGCGCGGGGGACGGAAAGCCCTCCACGCTCACGGTGAACGGGGCATCGCCCCCGTTGACGTAGCCATACTCGAACGCGTTGATGAACTCCTCGACTCGCACGGCGCGCTCGTCTGGGAGCGCGGACCGTTCGAGATAGGCACGGGTGAGCGAGTACGAGGCCGTATCGGTGTCCACGGAGAACGTGGAGAAGCGCTGCTCCTCCGTGTCCACGGTGGGATTCACGCCGTAGCCCTTGAAGTACATGTCACTCAAGGGCGGGGCTGTGGCCACCGGTTCGGAGTGACCGGGCACGGGCTCGCTGGGACGCGGTGCGCGGAACACCGTCTGAGGCGTGCCATCCGGAATCACCACCGGCATGAGCGGCACGGCCCAGTCGGGCGCGGCGTCACGACTGCTGTTGCTGCCTCCATCCGTGAGCCGCTCGATTTCGGCGAGGCCATCGAACTCGCGATTGCGCTTCTGGGAGGTCGGTTGAGAGAGAGGTCCCGGCAGCAGAGGACTGCCATGCATCGGGTAGGACACATCGTCCGGGCTCAGTCCTTCAACTATCTTCTCAAGCAGCGCATCGTCCTGCTGCCCCTCCTTGCCCTCCGGCTCGCTAGCGATTCGGTGGATGAGTTCCTGGTCTACCGTCGCTCCCGGAACCGTGGAGCGAACATCCTCCGTGGGCGCATCCGCACTCTCGAACACCTCGGACACGAGCTTCAGCGCGATGTTGATTCGGACGACTCGGCCCGCTCGGAGCCGGACGCCCGTTCGCTCCACCACGGCGAAGCCTGCCTTCTCGAATCGGAGGGAGTAGGTCCCCGGCAGCAACTGGGGGACTCGATAGTCACCCGTGGCATTCGTCATCACGGTCTGAGCGCCCATGGGCGACGTCGCGACCACGACGACAGCCGACTCCCCGTTCGGATTCCGCGCGCTGGTGACCCGGCCCAGTAGGACGCCGGCCGCGGCCTTCCCCGCCTCGCCTTGCGCCCAGGCGGGCGAGACGAAGAGCAGGATCCACGCGCACAGGGCACTTCGAAACACGAACCTCATCGGGGCGACCTCAGCGCGACGGGAGGAGGACATCATCCCGAGCACGCCCACAGCAAACCGCATGTGCTGCTCGTCACTTCATCATCGTTTCATCATGCGTGGCCCGCGATGAGGTGGGTAGCCCCAGATATCTCGCCCCACCAAGGCAGGCGAGCGGGGTCATCCCACCCGGTCCGCGCACCGCGTCCTCAGTCCTCGGGCGTCGCGTCCAGGTTCTCCACCATCCGGCGCATGAGCGAGATGAGCGTCGCGCGCTCGCGCGCGGTGAAGCCCGCGGTTGCCTGCTCGGCCACCTCCCACAGTTGCTCCTTCGCCGCCGGCACGCGCGCCTTCGCCTTCGCCGAGAGAACGATTTGACTCGCCCGCTTGTCGCTCGGGTGCGGCTCTCGGGTGATGAGTCCGTCGCGCTCCATCCGCGTCAGCAGCGCCGCCATCGTGGGTTGCTCGACATGGGCCAGCTCGGCGAGCTGCCGCTGCAAGAGCGAGCCGTTCTCCTCGAGCGCGAACACGACCGGCAAGTACGCCATCCCGAAGTCGAGCGGCCGGAGCCGCTGCTCGAAGTGCCGCATCAACAACCGGGACGCGTGGTTGATCCAAAAGGTCGGCGCCGATTCGGGGTCCCAGCGGGGGCCTCGCTTGATATTCATAGCATGCTATCTACATTGTTTCGCGGTCCAAGACCAGCCCGCAGCACTTCTGGAGGTTCCATGTCCGTCCCCTCGTCGAGCGCCGATTTCGACCGTGCCTACCTCGCCCCCTTCACCCTCTGGGGCGACCTGCGCATCCCCTCCGAAGTGAAGGACCTGGTCCGGCAGGAATCACCCAGGACCTCTCTGGAGCTGGGGTGTGGAGTCGGGAGGATCTCCCGCTACCTGGCCCACCAAGGCCTGCGCGCCACGGGGGTCGACTTCTCTCCCGTCGCCATCTCCCACGCGAAGGCCCGGGTCGCGCAGGATGCCGTCCGCCCCGAGTACCTCGTCGGAGACGTGACGCGCCTGGATTCTCTCCAGGGACCGTTCGACATGGCCGTGGATGTCGGGTGCTTCCACTGCTTCAACCCTGAGGGTCAGCGGGCCTATGTCGCGGAGGTGGCGCGCCTGCTCAAGCCAGGAGCCACGCATCTCATCTGGGCGCTGGACTCCACGCCGAGCGACCTGAAGCTTTCGCCCGATGTCGTGCAGAGAATCTTCGCCCCGAGCTTCGAGCTGCGGCGTGCTCGGTCGAGCCGACGCCGCGTCGTCGCGTCCCATTGGTACTGGCTGGTCCACGCCGGCCGCTGAGCGGCAAGACTGTCTTTCCAGCCATGGGCCCCCATGCGAGACCCAACTGGGGACAGCGCCACGTCAAAGCGCCGCACCCAGTTGGGCCTCAGCCCCGCCGCCCTCACGAATGACTTGAAGCCCCTCGCCTCTCCCTCTCGGAGTGATCGCCCCCTCGGCGACTCCGTGATGACGTCCTCCCGCTTCGCATTCGCCTCCGTGCGCCGCTCCCCTCCAAGGACTGGGAGAACACGCTCACGGAGCCCCAACGAGCGACTGCTTCAGCTCGTCACTGCTCACCGTCCCCGCGGCACTCGCCATTCCTCCAGACAGCTCCAACGAATGCACAGGGGAGCCTCATGACGACCGCCTCGGAGCAGGTGATGTCGCATCATTGGCAGGCCGGCCGTCTCCGTGCCTCACGAGAACATCCTCGCTTCATCATCGTTTCGTCATACGTGAACCGGACGTCCGGGAGTGAGCGTCCGCAGCATGGACGCGTCTCGCCGCTGTGCTGCCGCGGACTCTCGCGACTTCCCAGCGCGCTCTACTCAGTGTCTGTCTTTGGGCTGTGGCTCGGCGAATCTTCCATGCCGTGATGCCGCGTGGCAGCCTTGCAGAAAAGAACGAAGCTATCAACTTGCGCGTGTCTTCCGTACTTCCGCGTGTGACCGGGGTTCTTCCGGTCCATCCAGGAGACATCCGCAATGAATGCAACGAGAGACTCGCGGACCGCCGTGCTCGACGGACTGCGCATGCACTACACGGTGATGGGCGAGGGCCCTCCCCTGCTGTTGCTCCATGGCTTCACCGGCGTGGGCGCGGATTGGGCCCATGTCTTTGATTTGGAGGCGCTGAGCCGCCAGTACCGGCTGATCATCCCGGACCTGCGCGGCCATGGCCGCAGCGACAATCCCTCGGAGGACTTCACCATGCGCCAGTGCGCGGTGGATGTCCTGACGCTGCTGGACTCGCTGGGAGTCGAGCGGTGTCGCGCCCTGGGAATGAGCCTGGGCGGCAACACGCTGCTCCATGTCGCGACTCGCGCCCCTGGACGCATCGAGAGCATGGTGCTCGTGTCCAGCACGCCGTACTACCCCGCGCAGGCGCGCCGGCTCATGGCCACCTTCACGGAGGAGTCGCGCTCCGAAGCGGAGTGGGCGGAGATGCGCTCCAAGCACATGCAGGGTGACGCGCAGATTCGCGCGCTCTGGCGCCACGCGCGCGGCTTCGCGAACAGCTTCGACGACATGAACTTCACCTCGCCCTTGCTGGGCACGGTGCGCGCGCCGACCCTGGTCGTCCAGGGAGACCGGGATCCGCTCTATCCCGTGGAGCTTTCGGTCGAGCTGTACCGCGCGCTTCCGGCGTCCCGCCTGTGGGTCGTTCCGGGTGGTGGCCATTGCCCCATCTTCGGGGAGCAGCGCGAACCCTTCGCTCGCGCCGCACTGGCCTTCCTCGCGACTTCCCCCAACGACCTCAGGGCGTAGGCGGCGTGAACGGCACGTCCTGAACCGGGAGCTTCGTGGCGCCGGGCAAGTCGAAGTGCCACCACTCCATCTTGTTCGGCGTGAAGCCCGTCGCCGTCATCGCCTCGAGGAGGATGGCCCGGTGCTCTCGGGACGCGGGCGTTCCTCCCGCATAGCCCTGGTGCGCCGCTGGGCTGAAGCTGTCGAACGGGGTGGGCATCTCCACCTCGCCCCCCTCCCGCGTCACCAGCGTCAGATCCACCGCCGCGCCTCGGTTGTGATTGGAGCCCTTGCGCGGGTCCGCCACATACCCAGGCTTGGGCATGATCTTCCACATCTCCCACTGTACCGCGCGCGGCCGATAGCAATCATAGACTTTCAGCCGATAGCCTTTCGGCCGCAGCGCGTCCGCCGCTTGCTTCAGCCGGCGCGCGGCGTCTGGCAACAACAGACACCGCGCGCCGTCGGGATACACCTTGCGATTCAGGAAGTTGTCGGGCGTCGCATAGCGGAGGTCCAGCACCAGGTCCTCCACCACCGTCGTCGCGTCCACCAGCGGCGCGATGCCCGCGTTCTTCGCATCCGGCGCCGGGGGGCTCGCTGCTCGCTGGGGCGCTTGCGCGAGCGCTCCGCTTCCCAGCCCCAGCCCTACCGCCACCAGCCATCCCAATGCGACGCGCATGCTCAGACTCCGTCCGTGTACGGCGTAGGGTCCGGGACTCCGGCCTCCTCGAAGCCCTTCTTGCGCAGCAGGCAGCTGTCACACCGGCCACACGCGCGGCCCTTCGCGTCCGGGTCGTAGCAGGAGTGGGTCAGGCCGTAGTCCACGCCCAGCCGCACGCCCTCCTGGATGATCTGCGCCTTCGTCAGGCCCGACAGCGGCGCGTGCACCGTGAAGCGCGCGCCCTCCACGCCCGCCTTGGTGGCCAGGTTCGCCATGGACTCGAAGGAGCGGATGAACTCGGGGCGGCAGTCCGGATAGCCGCTGTAGTCCACCGCGTTGACGCCGATGTAGATGTCCGTGGCGCCCACCACCTCCGCCAGGCCCAGCGCCATGGAGAGGAACAGCGCGTTGCGCGCCGGCACGTACGTCACGGGAATCTCGTGCGACATCTCGCCGTCCGAGCGGTCCTTGGGCACCGGGATGTCCGCCGTGAGCGCCGAGCCACCAATCTGGCGCAGGTCCACCGTCACGATTCGGACGTCCGTCACGCCCATCACCTGAGCCACCTTGCGGGCCCGCTCCAGCTCCACCGAGTGACGCTGTCCATACGCGATGCCCAGACATACGGGCTCGAAACCCGCCGCCTTCGCCATCGCCAGACACGTCGTCGAATCCAGGCCCCCGGACAGGAGCACCACCGCGCGCTTCGTCATCAGTTCCTCCGTGCTTCGTCGCGGCGCACGTTACACGACGCGCGCTTCAGCTCGCCCGACTGGATGAAGCCACCGGGCCCGGCCCCAGGAAGGGCTGCTCGAAGTACCGGTGAAACATCCGGCTGGCGACCACGATGAGCGGTGCCCCCACGAGCGCCAGGAACGCATACAGCCCACCGGACGACAGACCGAGCGCACGCCCCACCTGCTCCACTCGAATCAGCAGCGGCACGTGCACCAGATACAGGCTGTACGAAAAGCCCCCCAGGGCCACCAGCCACCTCGGTGTGAGCCCGCGCACCCAGCGGCTCGTCGCCTCCTCGCCGCGCGTCGTCACCCGAGTGCAGTGCACCACGAGGCAGGCCGTTCCCAACGCGAGGATGAAGTCGCTCACCCAATGGAACGGGCTGCGCTCCACGCCGGAGGGGGCGTACCAGTTGAGCGGGGGATAGACGTAGACAAGCACCTCGGCGCCCACCCCGAACCCGACCGCGAGCCAGACCCACGGCACGCGCTCCCAAGTCGGCGACTCGTGCTCAGCGAAGTTGATGGACGCGGCCACCATGCCGAGCGCGAACAGGCCGATGAACCAAGGCGCCGCTGAGTGGATGCTCGGGAAGGCCCACGTCAGCGCGCAGCCTACCGCCGTGCCCGCGCCGATGGCCGCCGCTCCGCCCCATCTCCGCCACGCAGGCAACAGGAGGAAGGGGAAGAAGAAGTAGATCTGCCACTCCGTGGCGATGCTCCACAGGGGGCCGTTGGTCGCGTAGACCCACTCGGGAAACAGGTTGTGCACGAGCGCCAGGTGCGAGGCCACGTTGCCCGGCGAGAAGCTGTGCCGCCCGCTCTCCCGCCCCAGCAGGAACGAGGGCAGCACGCACAAGAGCGAGAACACGAAGGCCGCGTAGTACGGCGGCAGGATGCGATGCGCGCGACGGCGCAGGTACGTGCGCCACCCTCCCGAGAGTTCGCGTCGCCGCGAGCGCACCACCGGCAACATCAAGCAGTAGCCCGACAGGACGATGAAGACGACGACCGCCGAGTGGCCTCGGACGAACAGGTCCACGACGTGCCGCCACGGCGCGCTCACGCCGGGGGTGGGCGGTGTCCAGCCCACGGTCTGGAGCATGTGGTGGTTCAGCACGTAGAGCGCGGCGAGACCGCGCAGCCCCTCCAGGAAGGGCAGGCGCAATGAGGCTGGAGCGGGAGACTCCGCGCCGGGGATTCGCGCGGTGGGCTCAGCGGACTGCCGCTCGTCGGGGGACGGCGCTGCGGGCAGGGGCTGGGCCATGGCTCAGTACGTTCGCTCGCCCCGGATCGTGTAGACGGTGGTGCAGGTGGAGGGCTGGCAGTTGCACTTGGGGCCCGAGCCCGGAAGGAAGACGTCTCGCAACGTGCCGCACGCGAGCGTCGCGTCGTAGCCGCCTTCCCTGGGCCCTGGGGGCGTGCCCGTGGGCGTGCCTCCATCCAGGCGGGCACAGTCGCCCTCGATGCCACGCGTCTGGCTGTCGCTCAGCAACATCACGTTGAGCGCCTCTTCAATCTGCGAGTCCTCGCAGCCCGTGCCACATGACGCGCGGGGCGCGGAGGCGCGGTGCGTGGACATGGCGAGTTGCCCCTCGAAGCCCGCGTCGCGCGTGAAACCCTGCACCGTGAAGAAGCCCGTGCCCGCGTCCGTGTCGCGCGAGAACGTGCCCTCGAAGCGGAACGTCCCCGCGTCGTCAATCTGCGCGAAGTCTGGCGAGCCCGCGTCGCAGGTGGTGCGGCCCGGATCCAGCTTCGCCTCGAAGCGGAACGAGCCCACCACCTGGTTGCCCGGGTACACGGGGTCCGAATAGCAGGCCATCGCCACCAGCACCGCGGTGACGGGGACCAGGAGCAGCGCGAGTCGCTTCAAGGGCATGAGGCCCGCGAGGTTAGACGTCCAGCGCCGCGAGGGCCACCGCGCGGAAGGCCTCGCTGTTCGCCAGCACCGCACCCACCTCCACCCGCATCGGATCCCCGCCACGCACGCTCGCGTCCAGCAGCGCCAACACCCGGCCCGCCGCGAGCGACGCAGGCATCGCGCGCCAGGCCGTCACCGCCGCCGCGTCCAGCCCCGGCACGGGTCCAGGACGCGTCAGCCGCGCGCCGTCCTCGCCCAGCACCAGCGCCAGCGCGCACAGCCAGCCCAGCTCCACGGGCCCGAAGCACGCCAGCGACGCCGCGCCCAGCACCAGCGTGTCCGGCGTCAGCAGGTACGCCTCCACGCCTCCCGTGGGGGCCACGCGGATGCGCACGTCCGCCGCGCCCAGCGACGCGAGCATGGGGCTCAGCGCGGAGTGCAGCCGCGGGAGGCTCTCCGTCGTCACCGGTACGGCGTTCGCGGGCAGCACGTGCTCGAAGGTTCCCTCGCGCGCAGGCAGCGCGGACACGGGCGGGCGCGGGGCGGGCGTCTTGCTCGACGCGAGCGCCGCCGCGATGCCGTCCACTCGCTCGACCACGTCCTTGCGGCCCACGGCACGCAGGGCCTCCGCGAAGAGCGTCCAGCCGTCCACGTCCACCGTGCGCTCGCGCAGCAGCGCCGGCCAGAGGCGGATCGCCAGCGAGGCACCCTCGGCGGTCGGCGCGAGCCGCTCGGCGACGAGGCGCGTGGCCTCGGGGGAGAGCACGCCTGAGTCCGCCAGTCGCTCGGCCAGTCGCGTCGCCGGGGCCACGAGCTGCGCCTCCAGGTAGCCGCGCAGGATGGACTCCAGCATCGCCGGCTCGTCCGTGAGCCGCTCGCGAAGCTGGAGCGCTTCTCCCGTATGGCCTCGCTCCTCCGCCAGCCGCGCGCGACGGGCCAGCCGCTCATCCGTCTCCGGGAGCTGCTCCAACTGCGCGGCGGCGTCGCCGGGACGCCCGAGGGCCTCGAAGGCATCCGCGAGCCGCTCGCGATGCGGCGCCCACGCGTCCGGGCCCTCCTCTGCAGACAGGCGCTCCGCCAGGGAGAGGAAGACCGCGGGCTCGCGCGACTCGTCCACCAGGGCGAGCAGGAAGCGGACCGCGGGCAGGCACGCGTCATCGTCCGCGAGCGCCGACTCGAAGGCCTGACGCGCCTCCGCGGGCTGCGCCAGCGGGCCTTGGAGCAGCTCGCCGCGCTCCAGGTGCAGCGCCGCGCGCGACTTCGGATCCGCGTCGCCCTCGGCGAGCCGTGCCAGCGTGCGCTCGGCGGGCTCCAACCGCTCCAGGGCTCGCTCCAGCGTGTAGCGCTCGCGCAGCAGGGATGCGCGCCGCTCGGGCCAGCCGTCGGCGAGCATCGTCAGGGCTTCGATGCGCGCGGGCTCGGGCTGTGCGCGCACGTGCGTCAGCACGGCCTCCGCCACGGGCTCGGGCAGTCCTCCCGCGTCGGGGAGCAGGAGCGTCAGTCGGGCCGCGAAGCCCGGCGTGGTGGACAGCTCGTCCAGTGCGCGCAGGCGAGCCCGCACGGACGCGGCCGCGCCGCGCGCCACCTCATCTCGCAGCGCCACGGCGAAGGCAGCGTCGCGCTCGGCGGACAGGCCCGCCAGTTCGAGCAGTCCTTCCCACTCGCCCTCCGCGCGGAGGCCATCCGCCAGGGCTCCCGCGTGGGCGGCATCCGCGTCTGGCAACGCGACGAGCGCCCACAGCGCCTCGCGCGAACGGGCCGTGTCGCCCGCCTGCGCGGCCATCGCCAGCGCGTCGGTGTACTCGCCGGCGGCCATGGCGGGCGCGAAGCCCACGGCCACGGCTCGCGCGAAGGCGCCGAGTCGTCCGAAGCGCTCGGCCAGCTCGGCGGGGGTCAGCGTGTCTGGGGCCTCGGAGGCGATGCGCTCGATGACCTCCAGCGCTTCACCCGACTCGTTCGCCTTCTCCCAGAGGTCGGCCGCCTCCAGCAGCAGCGGGGGGCGCTCGTCGGGAGCGGCCAGCTTCGCGGCCTGCAACAGTGACTGGGCCGCGCGCGGCGCGTCTCCCGAGGCTCGATGCAGGTGCGCTACCAGCAGCGCGGCGCGCAGGTCCGGCTCGGTGGAGGCCGCGGCCTTCGCGGCCTTGAGCGCGTCCTCCAGCCGCTCGGCCTTCTCGAACGCGCGCGCGGCGGCGACGAGCAGCGTCACGCGCTGCGCTCCCGTCACCAGCTCGGCTCGCGCCACGCGCACCTCGGCGCGTCGCGCGTGCGACTCTCCGAGCAGCGGCTCCAGCACCTCGAGCGCCTCGGCGTAGCCCGCGCCGGACGGGCCGCGTGCCACCACGAGTTCCAGCGCCTCGCGGGCAACGTCCTCGCGCCCCGCTTCACGCGCGAGCGTCGCGAACTCCAGCCGCAGCGTGGAGGCCTCGTCCGCGTCCACCGTCAGCGGGATGAGCCGCTCCAGCGCGTCGACCAGGAGCGCCGTCTGCGCTCTTGCGCGCAGTCCCTCCACGAGCGCTCGCAGCGCCGGCACGTCCGATGGATCCGCCTCGGCGGCGCGCTGGGTGAGCGCCCAGGCCGCCTCGGGGTCCGCCATCGACTCGGCGGCGACCGAGGCGGCGGCCAGGAGCAGCTCGGCGGCGCGGGCGCCTCCTGCGGCCTCCGCTCCCGCCTCGTACACCGCCAGCAGGTCGCCGTGGCGCCCCAGCGCGCGCAGGCCTCGCACCGCTCGGTCGATGACCGTCGCGTCCGAGGGCCGCAGCCGAACGAGGGGCAGCAGCGCGTCGATGGCCTCGCGCGGATCCTCGAAGAGCTCCGCCGCGCGGCGGTACATCGCCTCGCGGGTGGCGCCATCGTCGGTGCGCTGCGCGAGCAACAGTGAGGCCCGGTAGAGCCCCGACGCGTTGTTCGTGCGCGCGTGCACTTCCGCGAGCAGCGAGAGCGCTTCGTGACCGCGCTCGCCCTCTGGCTCCAACGCGACCACCGCGTCGAAGGACTCCGCCGCGTCGTGGAAGGCGCCCGCCGCGAGCGAGGCATGGCCCAGTCGCAGATGCGTGCGCGCGCGCAGCGGCACCGGCAGCGCGTCACCGCCCGCGGACAGGAGCTTGCGGTCATACGGCCGCGCAGCGGTGGGGCCGCCGTCTCTCGCGGCCAGCTCCGCGCGTGCAGACAGGGCGTCCACGTCGGTGCTCGCGCGGGCCAGATAGTCGTCGAAGGCCTCGGCGGCCAGCAGCGCCTCGCCCGCGTCGAGCAGCGTCGTCGCGCGCTCGCGCAAGAGCGGCAGGGCTTCGTCCGGCGTCACCGCCGCCGCGCGCTGGGCGAGCAACTCCGCCAACCGGCGCACGTCTCCGGCCGCGCGCTCGCGCACGCGCTCGAAGGCCTCCTCGCTCGCGGGGCTCAGCTCGAAGGCCTGGTTCTCACACAGCAACGCGCGCTCGTGAGCGCCTGCGTCACGGAAGGCCCGGGCCGCCGAGAGGTAGCTGGCGGCGGCCTCGGTGGGCGACTGTCGTCCGGCGCGGCGGAGCATCAGCTCGGCCAGGGCCTGCCAGTCCTCGGTGGACACGAGGAAGGCGTGGTGCCGGGTGAAGACGGGCTCGCGGAACGGATCCGCCTCCAGCAACACCGCGTCGAACTCAGCGGCATCGGCGGGGCGACGCACCTGGTGCAGCAACTCCGCCGCCTGCGCGGTCAGCTCCAGGTCGTCCGGCCTCGCGGAGCGCGCGGCGATGAGGGCCGCGGCGGCGGCCTCGGGCTTGTGGGCACGGTCCCGGTACAGCAGCGCGGCCCGGTAGAAGAGGTCCGCTCGGCGAGCCGCGTCGGGCGCGTCTCCGGCGCACTCCTCGTACCAGGCGGCCAGCTCGCCCAACCGGTCTTCTTTCTCCAGGAGCCCCGCGAGCAGCGTCTCCGCCTCCGCGAGCGCGCGGTCCTGACGGAGCGCCTCACGCAGGAAACCCTCGGCCTTGGTCGAGTCGGCCAGGACGCCCAGGTTCAGCCGAGCCAGCCGGAGCAGCACGGGCGCTCGCGCGGGCGTCTCGATGAGCAGCGGGAGCCCGCGCTCCAACCAGCGCGCCTCGGCCGAGGCATCGTCCCGGCGCTCCGCCAGCGCCGCGCCCAGCCGCGCCGTCCCCAAGTCCGCCGCCAGCGCGAAGGCGCTCTCCAGCGCTTCCTCCGCGGCGGAGAGGTCCAGCTTCACGTCGCGCAGCAGCTCCGCGCGACGACGCTCGTGCGTCGCGGCTTCGGCGGGCCGGCCCTGCTCGGTCAGCAGTTCCCGGAGGTCCACCAGCGCGCGCAGCGCTTCGTCCGCGCGGCCCGTGTCCTCCGCGAGCCGGGCCTCTTCTTCGTAAGCGGCGAGCGCGGAGGCGAGGTCGTCCGCGGCGAGGCTCAGCCCGGCCACCTGTCGCAGCTCGACGAGGAGGTCCACCACGCGGCCCGTCTCGCGGTAGAGCGACACGAGCCGACGGTGCAGCGGCAGCGGCGCCTCGGACATGCTCGCAGCGCGCGACAGCAGCGAGGCCGCCACGCCCGCGTCGGACAGGGCTGCCCGCGCGCGGTCCGCCAGCGCGACCAGCCGCTGCGCCGTGCGCTCCGAAGGCGCCAGCGCGCGCGCGTGCGTGACGAGCACCTCGAACGCGCCCCGCGGATCATCCCGCTCCAGCAGCGCGGAGAGTCGCCCCACCGCGGGCTCGCACAGCGGTCGCTCGGCGAG
This sequence comes from Myxococcaceae bacterium JPH2, assembly GCA_016458225.1. Taxonomy (NCBI): domain Bacteria; kingdom Pseudomonadati; phylum Myxococcota; class Myxococcia; order Myxococcales; family Myxococcaceae; species Myxococcaceae bacterium JPH2. Next base: position 991,210 of record JAEMGR010000001.1, read on the forward strand.
CAGGGTCCGGTAGGCCGTCACCGCGCGCCGGACGTCCCCGGACTGCTCGGCCAGTTCGCCCAGCCGCAGGAACACGTCCTCGGCCTGGTCCGGAGCATCGTGGAAGTCCGCCGCGGCGGCGAGCGACTCTTGCAGCGGGAGCGCCTCGCGCACCGCGCCGCGCTGGTAGAGCAGCTCCGCGAGGATGGCGAGGTCTTCGCCCTGCGCGGCCATCAGGGCATGCGCTCGACGCGCCAGCCGCAGCGCCCGGTCCACGTCCTCGGCCCGGCGCGCATGCGCCACGCCTTCGCGCAAGAGCGACGCAGCCTCCTCCGGCAACGCACCTTCTGCCGCGGCCTCCAGGAGCAATGCGGCCTCCAGCGGCTCGCCCCGCCCCGCCACCAACGACACGAGCCGGCGACGCACCGCCGAGTCCGTTGGCTCCAGGCGCAGGGACTGGCGCAGCGCGGCCTCGGCGGGCCCCGGCTGACCCAGTCGGTCCAGGTACAGGCCGGCCAGCTCCGCGTACAGCGCCGCGCCTGAGCCCGTGGGCGCATGCGGCGCCTCTTCGGCCAACAGCGCGGTCAGCCCCTTCCAGTCCTCCAGCCCGCGCAGCACGCGGTGCAGCCCGTCGATGGCGCGCGCGTGGCGCGGAGCGAGCGCCAGCGCGGACTCCAGGTCCCGAGCGGCCTCGCGCAACCCACCCGCCGCCTCGAGCAGCGCGGCGCGCGTCAGCAACGCCTCCACACGTCGAGGCACGGGCCCCTGGCGCGCGGCCTCGGCCAAGGCGGAGGCCTCTTCGTCGGTCTGGCCATCTCGGCGGGCCAGCTCCGCGAGCGCGAAGAAGGCGTCGCAGCGCTCCTCGGCCGGCGGCTCCAGGTCGATGGCCGCCCGCAGCGCCTCACGCGCGGGGCCTCGCGAGTCCTTGCGCAGCAGCACGGCGGCCAGCGCCATCATCCGCTCACGCGCCCTCGCGCCCAGGGAGGCATCGGCGGCCACGGCGCGGCGCCACGCCTCCAGCTCAGAGGACTCCTCCTGCGCCTCGTGCGCCAGCTCAGCCAGCGCGAGCCACAGCGGCGCGGGGCGGTGCGACAGCGACGCGGCCTCGGCGTAGTCCTCGCGGGCGACATCCAAGCGCCCCGCGCTTCGATGCAGCGCCGCGCGACGGGCCAGCAACTCCGCGCGGGCCTCACCCGTGGACGCGGACACCAGCGTGCCCAGCAACTCCAGGCGCTCGGCCTCCTCGTCGGGCGTCCCGGTGCCGGCGGGCGGCAGCAGCTCCAGCAGGGCCTGCGCGGCCCAGGTGTCCTCGGGCTCGTCGCGCAGGAGCCCGCGCAGCGAGTCCGCCGACGTGGTGGTCCGCCCCAGGGCGAGGCTCAGCTCCGCCAGCTCGCGCCGCACCTGACGCCGGGCTTCTCCCGTGAGGCGCGGCCACAGCTCCACCAGCAGGTCCGCCAGGGCCTCGCGTGCGCCCGCCTTGCGGTGCAGCGCGGCCAGCTCCAGGCGCGCGTCCAGGTCCTCCGGCGCGCGCGCGCAGTACTCCGCGAGCAGTCGTCGCGCGGCGTCCGTGCGTGACGCCCGCACCGCGGCGGTGGCGGCCTTGCGCGTGAGGGCCACCCGCTCCGTCTCTCGGGGCGCGTCCGCGTCCGAAGGCGGCAGGGCCAGCACGGCCTCGAAGTCCTCCAACGCGGCGCGCGCGTCGGTGACGAGGCGCAGCTCGCCCCGGTGCACCCGGGCCGGCGCGTAGGTGGCGTCGCGCTCCAGCGCCTCGGCGAGGAACGACTCCTCGCGGCTCGTTCCCGCGGCCAGGAGCGAGGCACGGAAGAGGAGCTTCGCGCCCTCTCGCGCTTCCGGCACCAACAGGGCGCGGCGCGCGTACAGGCGCGCGGCCTCCAGCTTCTCGCCGCGCTCCAGCTCCAGCTCGGCCAGCAGCTCCAGCACTTCGGCGGCCAGCGGCCCCTTGGGGCTGGCCTCCAGCGAGGCCGTCAGGCGCAGCAGCGCCGCGGGGCGCTCTCCTCGCTCCAGCAGGACCCGAGCGCTCTGGAGATAGAGCGGCGCGGCTTCTTCCGCACGGCTCGCGCCCACCAGGGCCTGGGCACGCGTGGCCCACAGCTCCGCGAGCGCCTGCGCCTCACCCGCCTCGGTGTAGAGGGCTTCGAGCCGCGCGGCCAGGGCGTCATCCAACCGACGCAGCGGGAAGGCCTGCGCGTAGGCGGCGATGGCCCCCTCGCGGTCGCCGAGCATCTCGCACGCGCGACCCAACCGGGAGCGCACGTCCGCCAGCTTCTCGGGCGCGGCCGTGCGCGGCATCATCGCGAGCAGTCCCTCCAGCGCGCGCCGGGCATGCTCGGGCCGCTCGCAGCGCAGGGACAGGTCCGCCAGGTCCAGCAGCACCGCCGAGTCGGGGGCCAGCCGCGCCGCCTTCTCCAGCGCCACCAGCGCCTCGCCCACGCGACCCAGGCGGGCCTCCAACACGTTGGCCAGCTCGCGCAGGGCCGCCGCCCCGAGCCGCTTGTCGCCCTGCGCCTCGGCCACCCGCGCGCGCTCCTCCAGCGCCGTGGCCAGCCCCGCCATGTCCGAGCGCTTGCGCTGCAACGCGCACAGCTCGCCCAGCGAGGGCAGGTCATCCGGCTCCGCGCGCAGCACCTCTTGCAGCGCGTGCGCCGCGAGGTCCAGGTCGAACGCGAGGTCGCGCGCGGCCACCGACAATCGCCGATAGCGCTGCGCTCGCTCCTTGGGCTCCGTCGTCAGCCGCGCCAACGAGGCCAGGCACCGCGTCAAGAGCGCGCCATCCCGCCGCGCCTCCGCCAGCGACAGCAAGGACTCCAGCGCGGGGCGGTGGTCACCCTCGGCCTCCAGCGCGAGCGTGAGCAGTCGCTCTGCTTTCTCTGGCTGCTGGAGCCGACCGCGATACAGCTCGCCGGCCTCGGCCCACAGCGCGGCGCGCGCCTTGGGCTCCTCCTTCAGCGCGGCGGCCTTCTCCAGCGCCTCGGCCAGCTCCTGCCCGCGGCCCGTGCCCCGGAAGTACGGAATCAGCTCGTCCAGCGCCACGCCGTCGCGCGGATCCAACGCCAGCGCGGATTCCAGGTGCTCACGCGCGCGCGCCGGGTCACCCAGCCGCGAGCGGTACAGCCGAGCCAACGCGTGGTGACTCTCATGCGCGGCCTTGCGCACCCCTTCCGAGCGCGGCGCCGGGCCCGCCAGCTCCAGCGCCTGCTGGTAACCGGAGAGCGCCTCTTGGAGCCGCCCCAGTCCCTCGGCGACGCGCGCGGCGGCGAAGAGCGGCTCGGGCTCGCCGGGCAGCAGCGACACCGCCTCGCGGTAGCGCAAGAGCGCGTTCTCGGGCTGGCGCAGGCCCTCTTCCCACACGCGGCCCGCGAGCAGGTTGGACTGCCCCACCCGGTCCAGTTCGTGCCGCGCCAGCGCCACGTCGCGCAGGCGGTCCAGCGCCTTGAGCGCGCGCAGGTGCTCGCCGCCTCGGTGGCACAGCTCGCCCAACAGCAGCAGCGCATCGGGCTGATCGGGCGACAGCCGCAGCGCGGCCTCGCAGTGCAGCCGCGCGCCGGCCACGTCGTCATCCGTCTGGGCGCACAGCCGCGCGAGGTGCACGTGCGCATCGGCCGCCTCGATGGGGTCGCGCGCCAGGGCCGCCAATCGGCGATAGGCCCGCACCGCGCCCGCCCGGTCCCGCGCCTGATCCGACGCGCGCGCCAGGGCCTTGAGCGACGGCAGGTGGTCCGGCTTCAGGCCGAGCAGCTCATGCAGCGCCTTCACCGCGACCTGAGGCGCCGTGTCGCGCGACGAGCGGGCAGCGGCCTCGGCGGCGAAGAAGGCCGCGGCGTCCTCCGACACGCGCCGAGCCTGCGCGCACAGCGCCAGATAGCGCTCCGCCGCGCGAGCCCCCTCGCCGCGTCGCTCGCGCACCACCGCCTCGCCCCACAGCGCCGCCGGGCTGCGGTCGCGTCGGCGCAGGAGCGTGGCCGCCACGTCCAGCGCGAGGTCATGCGCCTGCGGATCCGCCACCAACAGGGACAGCAGTCGCTCCGCGGCGAAGGGGTGCGCGTCCTGCGCGTCCCCTGCTTGGAGATAGGCCTGACGCGCCTCGGCCAGTCGCCCCTGCGCGACGAGCGCCTCCGCATCCGCGAAGGCCCGCGCGCCCTCCAGCGTGAGCATCAGCTCCTCGTCCGGAGGGGACGGCGGCGGCAAGCCTCCCGCCGAGAAGCGCAACCGGAGCCCGCTGGGAGACACCTCGGCGGCGGACAGGCGCGCGGTGTCCAGCGTGGGCATCTTGTAGCCCCGGCTCAGCGCCGCGAGCTGACACAGCGCCGGCAACACGCGCGTGGAGAAACCCGTGGCGCCGCGCACCTCCACGTCGGGCAGCAGCGCCAGCGCGCCCACCGCCGTGGACAAGAGCCCCGGCACCTGCACCGACGGCGTGGCGCAGAAGCCATACAGCCGCACGTCGTAGAGGTAGACGGCGAGCTTGTCCCCATCCGCGTCGAAGGCGACCTTGAACGTGAACGGCGTGCGCTCCGGCGCGGGCAGCCGCCCCTGGCCCTCCAGGTAACCCGGGCGGAAGTGGAGCCGCAGGTCCTCGATGCCCGCCAGTCGTCCGGCCAGCTCCGCCACCTTGCGGCCCACGAGGTCCGCGTCGACGGACAGCTCCAGGAAGCCGAACAGCAGCTTCTTGCGCTGGTAGCGCGTGGCGCCCGCGCTGACGTTGAACGGGAAGCTGACGTCCGGAATCTGGAGCGCGAAGTCGGAGATGCGCAGGCCGGGCTGCACCTCCAGCGCCGGGAAGCCCACGAAGGCGCGCCGGTCCAGCAGACGCAGCTCGGGTGCGGCGGCACCCGCCGAGGACGCGGCGGGCTTGGAGGAGTCGCTTTCGGTGGCCATCGCGGAGGCGTGGAGGGTACCACGCAGGCTAAGCCCTCGAAATTTTTGCCAATCCCCCGCTTGTCGGGCAGGCGGCGGGGCGAGGGAGACCCCTTTCACGGCCCCCATAGAACGCGGTGCGCAACGAACCGAAGCCGTGCAAGATGTCGCACCGTGCTGGCCAACGACTCCCTCGTGCTCGACGGTCGCTTCCGGGTGCTCCGTCCACTGGGCTCCGGCGGCATGGGCGAAGTCTACCTGGGGGAGCAAGTCTCCCTGGGCCGCAAGGTCGCCATCAAGGTGCTGCACCACGACCTGCACGCGCAGGCGGGCATGGCCGAGCGGTTCAAGCGCGAGGCGCGCCTGCTGTCCGCGGTGGAGCATCCCGCCGTGGTGCGCATCGTCGACTTCGGCGAGTCCGGCGACGCCGCGTGTCTGGTGATGGAGTTCGTCGAGGGCACCAGCCTCCACGACATGCTCAATGCGGGGCCGCTCGCTCCGATGCGCGCGCTGCCGCTGCTGCAGCAGCTCGCGGAGGGACTGGCCGCCATCCACGACAAGGGCATCATCCACCGCGACCTCAAGCCGGAGAACGTCTTCGTCTCCCAGGGCGGGCGCGGCGAACAGGCCCGACTGCTCGACTTCGGCATCGCGCGGCTGGTGGAGCCGGACGCCGCCAGCAACCTGAGCCAGATTGGCGTCGTGCTCGGGACGCCCGAGTACCTCTCGCCGGAGCAGGCCGTGGGCGCGCGGGTGGACACGCGCAGCGACCTCTACTCCTTCGGCGTGCTGTGCTACCGCGTCCTGTCCGGGCGCCTCCCCTTCGATGGCCCCGCGCCGCGCCACTATCTGGCGCAGCACGCCTCCGCCGCGCCCCTTCCGCTGGACCGCGCCGCGCCCGGGCTGTCTCGCGCCGTGGGCCTCTTGGCCTTGGTGATGCGCCTGCTGGAGAAGGACCCCTCCCGCCGCGTGCAGTCCGCGCATGAGCTGGCGGACGCGCTCACCGCCGCGCATCAGGCGCTGCTGTCCCTGTCGCCCGCGACCGCGTCACCGCCCTCGGGCAGCCACACGCCGGCGTCCAGCACGTCCATGTTCGGCGCGGGCGCGGCCGTGCCTTCACCTCCGAGCGGCACGGCCATGTTCGGTGGCGCCGGCTCGATGCCGATAACGCCGGGCTCGGGGACGGCCGTGTTCGGCACCACGCCCGCCCCCGCCGCTTCGCAGGCCCCCGCGCCCTCGGGACGCTCGGGGACCGCGGCGTTCGGCACGCGCCCCTCGGGAAGCAACGCCGCGGTGACGGGCGGATCCGCCCTGGTGGCGAAGCCGCAGAACCTCACGGTGATGCTCACCGACCTGCAGGGCTTCACCGAGCGCACCAGCCGGCAGACGCACGAAGAGAACGCGCGGATGCTGGAGACGCATGACCGGCTGCTGCTGCCGCTCGTGCGCGAGCATGACGGCCGGCTCATCCAGAAGCGCGGCGATGCGCTGCTCGTCGTGTTCCGCTCGCCCACCGCCTCCGTGCTGTGCGGCATGGCGATGCAGGATGCGCTGTGGCGCCACAACCAGACCGTGCCCGCCGAGCAGCAGCTCCACGTGCGCGTCTGCCTCCACGCGGGCGAGGTGCTCGTCACCCAGGACTCGGTGATGGGCGAGCCCATGGAGGTCGTGAAGGCCGTGGAGCACGTGGCCTCCGCGGGCGAGGTCACCTTCACCGAGGCGGTGAACCTGGCCCGCAACCGCGTGGAGGCTCCCGCCGACCCGTGCGGCACCATCCCCCTGCCCGGCCGCGAGGAGCAGCTCCAGTTGTATCGCTGCGTGCGCGCCGCGGAGGGAGCCCCCTTCGGCGAGCGCTTCGCCTCCAAGCCCCGGCCCTCACCGCTCATCGCGATTCGCGAACAGGCCCTCGCGGTGCTCTCCGCTGGCGTGGCGCGCGCTCGCGCGGTGCCCTTCAAAGAGCTGCTGCGCACCTTGCCTGGGCGCCTGCGTGAACTCGCCGTCCACTTGCGCCGCCAACCTCGACAGCTCGGCGCGGTGGCGGGCGCGGCGGTGCTCCTCGTCGGCGGCATCGCGTGGGTGGTGCACTCGCGCGACGCGGTGGTCCAGTCGCGCGCACTGCTCGCGGAGGGCAAGCCCGCCGAGGCCCTCAAGCGCCTCAACGCGCTGGCCGAGCCCGAGAAGTCCAGCCCCTCCGTGAAGCAGGCGCGCGCGGCGGCCATGCACGCCCTGGGGAAGCATGATCCGGAGCACGACCTGCTCGCCACGCTGGGCGAAGCGGACCGGACCGACGTGCGCGACTGGGTGCTGGACGGGCTGGCCGAGGACTTCGGTGAGTCCGAGAGCGATCGCGGCCTGCGCCGACTGCTCGACTCGCTCCCCGAGAAGCATGTCCTGGCGCGCTTCGAGGACCTGGCCGCGGAGAAGTACTCCGCTCGCCAGTGGGGCGCGCTGCGCTACCTGGAAGCCTCGCAGCACACCGAGGGGCTCAACCTCGTGAAGATGTACTCGGCTTCGCTGGAGTCCCGCGACTGCGGCGTGCGCGCGCGGGCCGCACGGCGACTCGCGGCCCTGGGAGACGCGGACGCCATCCCCGCCCTCACCCGCCTCACGGAGCAGCCGCGCGACAAGGGCCTGCTGGGCCTGAAGAGCTGTGGCCACGACGAGGCCGAGGACGCGCTGCGCCAGCTCCGCAAGAAGTCCGGCTGAGCGCCCGCGCGGCTCCTGCGCCACACCTCGCGGCGCATTCACGAGGTACGCGCATTGCACACGGCCGAGCACCGCGCGCTGCCCGCGCGCCTTGGTCCCGGAGCCTCCATGTCCTCGTTGTCCCTTCGCTCGCTCTGCGTCTGGCCCCTGCTCGCGCTGAGTTGGGCCTGCGCGTCCGTCCCCACCGCGGCGCCCTCCTCCACCGCGACCGAGCCCGTCGCGGCCGAAGACATCGTGCTGGCTCCGGACGTGCGCGTGCGCCGCATCGCTCCGGGCGTCTGGCTGCACGTCACGCTCACGCCCGCGTTCCCGGACGCACCCGCCAACGGTCTGCTCATCGAAGAGGGCGCCACCTCCGTGCTGGTGGACACAGGCTGGGACGTGTCCCAGGCGGAGCACCTGCTCACGTGGGCTCGGGACACGCTGCACCGCCCCGTGCGCGCGGCCGTGGTGACACACTTCCACCTGGATCGAACCTCGGGCATCCCCGCGCTCACGGCGCGGGGGATTCCCGTCTACGGCTTGGAGGAGACGGCGCGGCTCGCCGCTTCACATGAGCAGCCGATCCCCACCACCACGTTCGCTCATGCGCTGAGCCTGGCGCCCGTGGAGCTGTTCCACCCGGGCGCCGCGCACACGGCCGACAACCTCGTCGTGTGGCATCCGGCCAGCGGCATCCTGTTCGGGGGCTGCGCGGTGAAGGACGCGAGTGCCCAGGACCTGGGCAACACGAAGGACGCGAACCTGGCCGCGTGGCCCGCGAGCCTCACCGCGCTGCGCGAGCGCTTCCCCGCGATGCGCACCGTGGTGCCAGGCCATGGGCAGCCCGGCGGACCCGAGCTGCTCACGCACACCGATACGCTGCTGCGCACCGCGATGCCCTGAGCGCGCGACTCAGTCGTCCCACTTCGCGTGGCCGCGCTTCTTGCCGCGGCCACGTCCGTGGTCGTCATCGTCGTCGTCGTCCCAGTCGCCGCGCCCCTTCACCTTGTCGTCCACCCGGAGCAGGTTGCGAGAGTACGCGTCGTAGTCCAGGTGCAGGTGGCCCTTGCCGCCCTGCGCGAAGGCGCGGAACTTCACCTTCCACACGTTGTTGCCCGTCAGGTGCGCTTCCTGGAGCTGGCAGTCATAGCCGCGCGAGCGGCACTGCCCCCACCCCAGGTTGACGGCTTCGTCGTACGACATCGCCGAGGGACGGGAGGGCGGCGGAGGCGGTGGCCGCGAGGGGCCCGGACGATGGACGACCACGGGACCACCGGGCCGGGCCACGATGCAGCCGGAGCCACCCACCAGCAGCACACCGAGAAGCAGGGGGATTCGCATGACACCTCATTACGGTGTCAGGCCCTGCCTCTTCAAACGCACCACGAGTGCAGACACAGACAGGCTGGAAGGTTACAGGCCGCCCGGCGACGCGAAGGCCGCGAACAGCTCGCCCGCGAGGTAGGCGCGACTGCCCTTGGCGGCGGGACGGATGAAGTCGTTGAGCACCGTGCCGTTGGACGCGAGCCGATGCGTGGTGGGGAAGGACAGATTCATCCGACCGCGCGCCACGCCCTTGCTGCCGCGGTGGATGAAGGTGACGGTGCCGTCGGCATCCACGCCCTCGACGACAGCGATGTGCGTCATCCCGTCGTTGCGCTTGCCATCGCGGTTGCGGTCATACGTCTCGCGGAAGAAGACGAGGTCGCCGGGGTTCGGGTTCTGGCGGTGGACCGAGCCCACTTCCAACGCGCGGCGGAAGATGCCGGAGACCGCGTTCTCGCCCGCGAGGAAGCCGTGCGCCACCAGGTCGATGCCCACCTGGAGATACGCCAGTCGCACGAAGCCCGAGCAGTCATTGGGCACTCCGCGGCTGACGCGGCCCAGGTTGCGCACGCCCACGAGCTGCGTCGCGCGCTTCACGATTTGCAGCCCGGGCGCCGTGTGCGTCAGCAGCTCATCCCAGAACCGGCCGGTGCCGCTCGCGGGCCCCGTCAACAGCGTGGCGGCCTCCAGCGCGGCGGAGATGACGCCGGCCACGGGCTGGAGCAGCGCCTGCGTGTCGGACGCCACGGCCTCCGCGTGCGTCGCCACCGGGCGAGCGGGCTCAGCAGGCGGTGCCTCTTCCACCTTGGCGCCCAGCTCGCCCACGGTCGACACAGGCGTCTCCGCGGGAGAGGGAGCCTGCACGGGCGGTGGGACCTGGAGCGCGACCTCGGGCGAAGGAACCGGCCGCACGGTGGCGCAGCCGACGAGGGCACAGAGCGGGATGAGGACCAGCAGGCTCGGACGGCTCAACAGACTTCCTCCCAGGGGTGAGGCGGGCGCATTCAACCTCACCTCCTAGGACCGTTGCACGTCCAACTTTGCTCAACCTTCCCAGGTGGACAGCAAGTCCTTCACCCGCTCGTACCGCTGGAGCAAAGCCGCGCGGTGCGCGCTGAGCAGCACCATGAAGCCCACCACCAGCAAACCGAGCAAGGACAGGAACGCCGCGCCCACGCGGTGGTCGCGCATGCCGAAGCGCACCAGGTTCGCGGCCACGCACGTCACCAGGAAGCCGGTGCCCAGGTACACGTAGGAGCGGATCCGCAGCGCGATGCCCGCGCCCACGCCCACCAGACACAGGAAGACGCACAGAATCATCGCGCTCCCATTGCTGAACTGGAGCGGCTCCCAAGCGCCGGCCATGTAGATGACGGACGCCGCCACCGCGCGCAGGCGAGCGTAGGTGTCCTCCTCCACTTCATCGCGGAACACGCGCAGGAGCGCGAGCAGCGAGAGGCCCGCGGGGATGGCGTAGTACTGGAGCTGGCCCACGCCAGTCCCGAACCACACCAACACCAGCGCCGCGTTGAAGGCCACCACGGACGCCAGCGACGCGAGTCCTCGACGCTCCGGATGCGTGGCCAGCGCCGCGAAGTGGGCGGCATGCCCCACGAGCAGCGCCGCGGCCACCAGCGGCGACGACGCCCACGGCACCGCGAGCAACCCCAGGACGGGGAAGAGGTACGCGCCCACCAACGCGGGCCGCCGGAAGGCCGGGAGGTCCGCGCCCTCGCGCATCGCGAAGGCGTGCAGCCCGTTGAAGAGCGCGCCTCCCACCAGCGCCGCGAGGCTGTCCTCCATGCCCGGCACCGCGCCCTGCCCCATGCGCCGCACGCACAGGTAGCCCACCGTGAGGGCGGCTTGCGCCAGCCACGCGAAGACCTCGTCACGCTTCGTCACGGCCCGGTGCACCAGCGCGAACAGCAGCACCGCGAGCGAGCCCGAGGCCACCAGCGCCTCGCGCACCGCGCCGCCCGCGACCTCCATCCACATCAGCCCCAGCCCCAGCTCGGTGAGCGACACCAGCGTGAACAGCTGGCCCATCCGACCGCGCTCACGCTCGCTCGCCACGAGCAACGCCACCGTGGCCAGCACCGCGCTCGACGCGCCGAAGTACGGGAGGATGAACTCCGGGCCTCGGCCCGTGGAGTACACCGCGCCCAGGTGCACCCACGCGCCATGCGCGGCCACGAGCGAGGCCAGCCACCCCACCCACTCCCGCTCCCGGCGCCGCACCACCACCGTCCACGCACAGCCCAGACCGAACGCCAGGCACAGCGGGAGGCTCGAGTGGCGAGGGTCCCTCAGCCCACCGAAGGCCAGCAGCGCCAGCACCCACCCGCCGTGGTGGAGCACCTCGCCCACCTCCATGTCGCGCGCGTCCAGCAACAGCCCCGCGATGCACAACACCAACCCCGCGCCCCCGAGCACGGCGGGAGCCCAGAGCAGCGGCACCGCCGCGACAATCGACGCGGCCAACAACCCCTGCGCCACGCCCGCCATCCACCGCGTGCGCGTCACCATCAGGACGAGCGCCGTGAGCGCCGCCATCCCCGCCATCATCGGCGTCAGCGCGCCCGGCCCCTCGGCCAGGAGCCGCGTGACCACCACCCCGGCCAGCACGAGCGCTCCACCCACCCACAGCGGCTCACTCCAGGTGTCTTCCAAGCCCGGCGTCAGCCGCTCGGACCACCGCGAGAGCGCGCCCTGCACGGACTCGGACTGGCACACGGCGGCGAGCAACGCGGCGAACAGCGCCACACCCAACACCCACGGGCCCGCCTCGGGACGCCACACCCCGCGCGCGAAGTCAGCCGTCTCTCCCAGCGGCGCGCAGGCGAGCACCACCACCGCCGCCGCCAACAACCACCGCTGCGAGAGCAGGAAGGCCGCCGCGAGCAGCACGCCCGCGACCGACGCGATGGCCCAAGGCGTGCTCGACTCGGCCGCCGGCAGCACGGTCAGCACGAACGCCATGCCCACGGCCGCGGGCCGCAAGGCGCCATCCCGAGGCGCGCGGAAGAAGCGATGCAGCGCGGCGGACACATGGTGCTCCGCCAACGCCAGCCCCAGGAGCAGGACCGTGGCGAACGGCCGCGCCGAAGGAACGGTGAGCACGAGCAGCGCCGCACCGGACACCCGCAGCGACGGGAGCGGTCCGGGCAGCAGCGCGAGCGACACCGCGACCAGGATGAGCGCCAGGGGAGACGACCAGGGCACCATCCACAGCACCGCGCCCAGCAGGCCGAGCTGCACCTGCATCCACAAGGACAACGCGCGCCGCGGCGCCTCATCGGTGGACCGCAGCAGGGCGCGAGACGCCGCGGGCACATGCTCCACGGCGCGCACGAGCAGGAGCACGAACAACGACAAGCCCGAGGCCCACTCGAGCGGGTGCCCCACCACCATGATGCCCGCGAGCGAGAACACCACCATCAGGCTCGCGAAGAACGGCTGCCGCGTCGCGCGGGTCCACAGGAGAGGCAACAGGCTGGTCCCCACCATCAACAGGGTCAGCCGGGAGTCGCTCCAGCGCACCGTGGCGAGCGCGAGCACGCCCACCGAGCCCAGCGTCCCCACCCACGCGAAGCGCTGACCACCCGCGGCGACGCGCAGCACGGCGGGCACCTCCTCCAGCACCGCGAGCACCGCCAGCACCGTGGCCAACCCCAGCAGCGCCACGGGGCCCGAAGCCGTCAGGCCCGCCACCGCGTACACGGTGGCCATGCCGAGGCTGAGCGACGGATGCAGGCTGCGCGACGTGAGCAGCGCCACGAACGCGGCGGCCAGCAGGTGCCACTCCATCCGAGCCGTGGCACCCACCGCGACAGCGCAGAGCGGGAACACCAAGGCCACGAGCCCCGCGGCGATGGTGCTCGGACTGCGGCCCCGGCGTGCGGAGAGGACCGAGCTGCCCAGGGCCCACACGGCGAACAGCGCCTGAGACATCCACGGCGTCATCCAGCCATGCCATGGGCGATACAGCGAGGGCATGTCAGGCAACAGCGCGAACGCGGCCATCACCACCGCGAGCGGCCGAATCGCCGGGAAGCTGCGCGACGCCACCGCCACGGCCGCGGCGCACACGAGCACCACCGCGCCCAGGAGCGTCACCTGCGCGGTCATGCCCCAGATGAACGCCACGACGGCATACACGACCGCCGGAACACCGAGCCGCTTGAGGAGGCCACCGCGCTCGCCCAGCACCGCGAGCCCCAGCGCCACGGCCGCCATCACCGGAGCCACCGTGCGATGGCCGTGCATGAAGGCCAGCTTCGGCAACGTGGCGGCCAGCAGGAACGCCGCGAACGCGAAGGCCGGCTCGCTGCGGACCGTCCACGCCGCCACGAGCGCGGCCGTGCCACCCAGGCCCATGCCCACGACCTCGGCGACGCCCGAGCCCGCGAACCCGCCCAGCAAGAAGACGATGGTCGACACCACCCCCACGGTCGACGCGAGGAAGGTGCGCGTGCGCTTCGTGCACAGCGTGCTCACGCCCGCGAGCGCCAGCGCAACCGCGCCGCACACCACCGACGCGACTCCCGTCCCGTAGGCCCCCACCGCGGAGAAGGGCAGGAGGAAGAACACCGCCGCGCCCACCACCACCAGGTAGAAGCGCTCCAGCAAGAGGCCCGCGCCCAGGCCCACCAGGGACAGGCTCAGCGCCGCCCAGAACGCGGGGCGCGCATCCGTGCCCAGATGTCCGTAGAGGACGAAGCTCGGGATGGCCACCGCGGTGGCGCGCAGCAACACCTCCGAGAGCCCCAGGTCTCGCGCCTCCTTCGTGCGCTCGCCTCGCCACCGAGCCCGGGCCGCCAGCACGAGGCCCGCGAGGATGAAGGGCACCGCGGAGAGGGCGCCGTACTGGAACGGCAACACGTTCTCGGGCGCGTAGCCCATGCGCTGCTTGATGGCCGCCAGCAGCGAGCGCGCGGGCCCCGGGACCAACTCAACGGTCGAGGCATACGCGAGGTACGCCGCGCCATACGCGGGATAGAGCCACGGCAACCGCTCGATGGGACCACGAGCCAGGGTCCACAGCGTCCACGTGACAACCCCGGCGGTGAGGAACAAGGCCGGCGCGGCCCCCGCGGCACCCGCCGCGAGACACGCCACCTGAAGGGCCACCACGATCAGGGACAGCGGATCCGCCACGCTCGCTTCGTCTTCATCGCGGAAGCGCAAGCAGGTCGCAAGCACGAACGCAGCGAACGGCGCGTAGGTGCCCACCGAGGGAGCAACCTCCGCCGACGCGAGCGCCACGTGCAGGCGCACGGCGAAGACCACCGTGAGGAACAGCGGAGCCGCGATGACGAAGGCGAGCGCGCCGCTCTCGCGCGGAGTCGGAGGCGCCTTGCGCGACAGGAGGAAGAAGAGGGCGCAGGGCAGGACATTGAGCCAGACAGCGAACGAACCCAGCCGAGCCACCAGCGGCGCCAGGCCCATCATCAGCGTGGTGGCGACCAGGGCCACCTGCACATGGAGGCGAGATGGCGCGTCGAAGGCCTCGAGGGGCTTGCGCGCGAACACCGCGGCAACACCCGCCCAGCCGAACAGCAACGGGACGAGGAGGACAGGCGATACGCCATCGAGCTGGAGCGAATCCCCGAACCCCATGGGCCCCAGGGCAATCCCCACCAGCGGAGCCACCGCCGAGCCGATCAACCCCAGGATTTTTCCCGGCTGACGCAGCGCCTCGCGGCGAGACAGGAAGTTGCCCCAGATGGAGAAGCCCGCCGAGTACCCCGCCGTCATCAAGAACACGACGAGCGAGCGGGTGACGGACGTCATCCCCGCCCACGACTCGAAGACGAGATAGAGCGTGCCCGAGAGGATGAGGAACGCGCCGAGGAACCACGCGATGCTCTCGTAGAGGAACGGCCGCCACATCCGATTCCACGAGGAGGCCTCCTCGACGATGCGGACCGTCTTTCCCTTGGGCTGCGGAGGCTCGCTGAACGGGTCTCCAGGCCGCATGGGCAGCGAGGACGGGCGCCCTGCTCCCCGAGCCGGCGGCTTGCCCCGAGGCGGCAAGCCCTTCCCCGGAGGAGTCCCAGGACGCGGCACCTGCTGTCCCGCACCGACCGAGGCCGACTTCGACGCTGGCGCGTTCGGCGAAGCCGAGCCTTCCGCTCCAGCGGATTGCCCGAGTCCCCGCGCGGTGGCGTTCGCTCCCGTCGTGGCCGCGGACGCCCTCCCTGCCGAAGCAGCGTCACCCTGCTGCGCGACATCGCGCATCGACGCCGTATCACTCACGGCCCCGACCGACTCACCCGGCGACGCGGTGTCCACCTCATCCGCCGCACTCCGCGCGGCCACATCCGAAGCGCCAGCAACAACCCCATCCGCCGCGCTCAACGTTCCCGGCGCGGACACATCCGAAGACTCAGAAACACGACCTTCCGCCGCGTCCCACCCTGCCCGCGCGGACTCACCCGAAGACTCAGCAACACGTCCTTCAACCGTGCCCGTCTGCGCAGCCCCCGCTGCGCCCGACATGTCCGCGTCCGCTCGCGCAACCACCGCCGCATCGGCCGCGGTCACGGAGTCGGCCAAGCCCGCGCGAACCTCGTGCGCCGCCACTCGCGCGGCCACGCTCAGCGAGCCGGCCTCGTGCCCCGTCGCGCCCGCGGCCACCGGCTCCGGAGGCAGCTCACTGATCACGGACAGCAGGATGCGCGCTTGCCGCTCGTAGCGCTCCGACAGGAAGCGACGGACGTGAGCGGGGACCTCGGAGGGCTCCCAGCGCTGGAGTTCGTCGAGCAGGAAGTGGACGTGGGCCAGTTCGGCCTCCAGCACCGGCCGGGTTCGCGAGCCCATGCGTGAGCCACACATCACGCACGACTTCGCACTCCCGAGCCGCTCCTGGCGACATGCGGAACAGTACATGGGCCCCCCTCCTACAACGGACGTGCCAGGAAGAATGCCTTGAAACCACAAGGGATTGAAACTTGCGCCCCGCCTCGCCTGCACAACCCGACCGCATCGCACCGGTGGCACCTGTGCAAGGACCTGCACAACCCGCCCAGCCCTCGCCACATCGCCCGCCCATCAAGCCAGCATCAGCGCGGGCATCACCCCACCCGCATCGCCACCTTCGAGGCAGCCCGAGCCCACGGAGCCGGACATGCCCACCACCCCCGAGCCACGCGCGCACACCTCGAAGCGCCCGTTCGACATCGACACCGTGCTCGCCCGCATCCGCGAACAGGTCCGCGCCTTCGCGGACGCAGCCATGTTCGCGCTGGCCGAGCGAGGCCACGCCACCCTCTTCGAACAGCTCGTGGGCTGCATCCTCTCCATCCGGACGCCGGACGAAGTGAGCCTGCCCGCCTCCCTCGCGCTGCTCTCCCGAGCCTCGACGCCGGAGGCACTCGCGCGCCTCTCCACCCCGGACCTCGACGCCCTCATCCAACCCGTCACGTTTCATGAAGCCAAGGCCCGACAACTCCACGCGCTCGCCGTGCGCACGCGCGATGAGTTCGGCGGCGTGCTCCCCTGCGACGCGGACGTGCTCCAGTCCTTCCAGGGCGTCGGCCCCAAGTGCGCGCACCTCGCGCTGGGAATCGCGTGCGGCCACGAAGCCATCAGCGTGGATGTCCATGTGCATCGCGTGACGAATCGCTGGGGCTACGTGGAGACGCGAACGCCCGAGGCCACGCTCAGGGCCCTCGAGTCCCGCTTGCCTCGCGCATACTGGGTCGAGCTGAACCGGCTGCTCGTGCCCTTCGGCAAGCATGTCTGCACGGGCTCGCGCCCCCGCTGCTCCACGTGTCCCGTGCGCGAGTATTGCCAGCAGGTCGGCGTCACCTCGGCGCGGTGAGTACGTCATCACCGTGGACAGCCCCCCCGGCTTCCGCCATTGCGGTGGCCCGCCGCGCTGGCCAGACTGCGCGGACCTCGCCACCTGGAGAGACGCCATGAAGGATGACGCCGCCCGCCCGTCCGCGCAGGAGCTGCTGTCCCTCCCCCGCCTCATGCCGCTGGTCCCCATGCTGTACATGGCGTGGACGGATGGCGAGCTGACCGCCGACGAGTTGCGCACGCTCGGCGCCGCGGCCCGCGCCCAGCGCTGGTTGGACCTGCGCTCCACCGCGGTCCTCGCGAAGTGGGTGGATCCGCTCATGCCCCCTTCCGCGCGCGAGCTGGCCCTGCTCCGTGAGCACATCCGCCGCACCGCCGAGCGCCTCACCCACAGCCAGCAGCAGAACCTCGCGGAGCTGGGCGCACAGCTCGCGCAGGTCATCTCGGGAGACGAGGCCCTCCCCGCGCCCATGCCCGAGCTGACCCACGCCCTCCTCGGGCTGGAGGAGTCGCTCGGAGTCTCCGGCCGGGAAGCGGTGCGCGCGCTGGTGCCCGACACGACGCTCCCGCCCAGCTCCGTCAGCGCGTCCTTCGAGCCCGTCGCGATGAACGCGCTGCTGGACGCCACGTACCCCCACATCCGAGCCCAAGTGCGCGAGTGGCTGAAGGACCCGGCCTTCCGCTACACGGACACGCGCAGCACGACGACCTATCGCGAGCAGGTCTTCGCGTGGCTGAAGCGACTGGCGGACCAGGGACTCGGCCGCATCGCGTATCCCGAGGGACGCGAGGCCGGCGCGGACCTGGGAGGCTTCATCGCCGCCTTTGAGACGCTGGCCTTCTTCGACCTGAGCCTCGTCGTGAAGGCAGGCGTGCACTTCGGCCTGTTCGGCTCGAGCATCCTCTTCCTCGGCACGCGCCCGCATCACCGGGACTATCTGGCGCGCGTGGCCTCGCTGGAGCTGCCCGGCTGCTTCGCCATGAGCGAGCTGGGCCACGGCTCCAACGTGCGCGACGTGGAGACAGTGGCGCGCTACGACGCCGCGACCCAGGAGTTCGTGGTGGACACGCCCTCCGAGGCCGCGCGCAAGGAGTGGATCGGCAACGCCGCATGCCACGCGCGGATGGCCACCGTGTTCGCGCAACTGGAGGTCGGCGGTGAGCGCATGGGCGTCCACGCGCTCCTCGTGCCGCTCCGAGATGAGCAGGGCCAGGTGCTGCCCGGCGTCCACATCGAGGACTGCGGCGAGAAGATGGGCCTCAACGGCGTGGACAACGGGCGGCTGTGGTTCGACGGCGTCCGCATCCCGCGCGCGAACCTGTTGGACCGCTTCGGCCGGGTGAGCGAGTCGGGCGAGTACACCAGCGCCATTCCCGGAGACTCCAAGCGCTTCTTCACCATGCTGGGCACGCTCGTGGCGGGGCGCGTGAGCGTGGCCTGCGCGGCGCTCAGCGCGGCCAAGAGCGGGCTGACCATCGCGGTGCGCTACGGAGACCTGCGCCGTCAGTTCGGCCCCGCTGGAGCGCACGAGATTCGCCTCCTGGACCACCAGGCCCACCAACTGCGCCTCGTGCCCCTGCTCGCGAAGACCTACGCGCTCGACTTCGCGCTGAAGTACCTGGTGGACCGCTACGTCCACCGCACAGAGGAGGATGCGCAGGAGGTCGAGGCGCTCGCGGCCGGCCTCAAGGCCCACGCGTCCTGGCACACCACGCACGCGCTCCAGGTGGCGCGAGAGGCGTGCGGTGGCCAGGGCTACCTGGAGCAGAACCGCCTGCCCACGCTGAAGGCGGACACGGATGTCTTCACCACCTTCGAGGGCGACAACACCGTGCTCATGCAGTTGGTGGCCAAGAGCCTCATGACGGGCTACCGCCAGCGCTTCGAGGACGACCGCGTCCACACCTTGCTCAAGCTCATCCTGGACCGGGCCGCGGGAGCGGTGACGGACCGCAATCCGTTCACCACGCGGCGCACCGACAGCGGGCACCTGCGCGATGACGACTTCCAGCTCCGCGCCCTGCGCTTCCGCGAGGAAGAGCTGCTCACCTCGGTGGCGCGGCGCCTGCGCAAGCGGCTCGCCTCGGGAGTGGAGGCCTTCGAGGCGTTCAACCAATGTCAGGCGCACCTGCTCGCGCTGGCCCACGCGCATGTCGAGCGCGTGGTGCTGGAGCGCTTCCGCATCGCCGTGTCCGCCGTGAAGCAGGTCGCGCTCCGGCACGTGCTGGAGCGCCTGTGCGACCTCCACGGCTTGTCCTGTCTGGAAGCTGCCAGTGGCTGGTTCCTGGAGCACGGCCACCTGGAGGGCACCAAGGCGCGCGCCATCCGCAAGGAGGTCGTTCGCCTGTGCGCGGAGCTGCGCCCGGATGCGGTCGCGCTGGTGGACAGCTTCGGGATTCCGGACACCTGTCTGGCCGCGCCCATTGGTCTGGGGCGCCTTGCGCCATGAGCTGAACGATTCGCCCGAGCGACCCCTGCCGCGCCAGGTGCCCGGACGCAGACTCCGGGCGCCATGACGAAACGCCTGACGCTGTCCCTCCTGCTCGCGGCCTGCCTCGCTGGGTGCGCCACCACCGCGCCCGCCGAGCGGACCGCCTCGCCCGGCGAGCAGAACAAGCTGCGCGCGCGGCAGTTCACCGAGGAGGTCTACAACCAGAAGCGCCTGGACCGAATCCCCGAGTACATCGCGGCCGACTTCATGGACCGCACCCTGGATTCACCCCCGAACAAACAGGGGCCCGCGCTGCTGCGCCAGCAGGCCGAGGCCAGCTTCGCCGCGTTCCCGGACCTGCGCTTCGACCTGCTGCACGTGATGGCGGATGGAGACCTGGTCTCCTTGCACTGGCGCGCCACGGGGACGGACGCGAAGGGCCCGCGAGACCCCCACGGCCAGCTCCGGCGCGTGACGCTGCAAGGGCAGTCCCTCTGGCGCATGCGCGACGGACAGGTGGTGGAGGCGTGGGACGTCAGCGACCGGCTCGCGCCCTTGTTGCAACGCGGTTACTCGGTGGTCCCGCCCACGCCGTGAGGCTCACTGCACGGGCACTGGCGCGCGGAACACCTCGCCGTCATTGCCCTCGAGGATGAGGCTCGCGTTGTCGGAGGGAGACACGCGCAGGTTCACCCGGGCCTGGCCCTTGCGGTCCACCAGCAGCAGCCCCGGAGAGCCCTGCTCATCCGCGCCGAGGATGACGCGCGGCCGACCATCGGGATCCGACAGCTCCAGCCGCGACGAGCCATCCACCTGGAGGCCCACCGCGAACAACTCCACGCCGCCGGGCTTGGCCAGCGTCAGCCGCGGCGCCTCGTCGGAGTACACGGTCAGCTCCGCCAGCATCTCGCCGCCCTGCGCGGAGAAGCGCAGCCGCGGCGAGCCATCCCCATCCACGCCCAGGAGCGCGCGAGGCCGCCCCGCGTTGTCCCGCAAGACGAGCTGGGTGGCGCCGTTCTCCTCCACGCCCCACGTGGCGCGCGCGCGGCCCTGGGCATCGGTGAGCACGAAGCGCGACGCGACCAGCTCACCGCTCGGCATCGACTCCTCGCGCAGCACCGTCGCGCCCATCCCCAGCCCCGCCAGCACGAGCGCCGTGAGCGTGACTCCCTGCAACCGCCGGTAGCGCTGCTCCAGCCGCTCCAACCGCGTCTCGTGCGACTCCATCGCGAAGACCTCCTGCCAACCCAGGAACGCTAGCGGAAGACGGCGCCGAGCGCGCGTCCACGGCAGCATCCTGGACCTCCCACCGCGTCCCCGCTACGCCAGTCTGATGCGCGCGGACGCCTTTCAACGGTTGGAGGCGCGGAGTGGAAGGCCCCGCCGAGCAACGCCCCGGTCCGCCCACCTCGTGACGCAGCCCTCGTGCGCTGGCTCGCCGCCAGCTCGCCACGCAGGCCGAGGCGCCCCGCTCAAGGCGGAGGCTGGGTCGTGGGGCCCCCGGCCGCGCTGGAGGGGTTGACCGGAATGGCCTCGCCGGAGACGACGTCGATCTCCTGCACGCGCGTCACGTGCCGGGCCAACGAGTCGAACTCCAGCTCCAGCACCTTGCCGGAGCCCTTCTCCGGCAGGCCGAAGCGGACACGCCAGTAGTTGGGCCGAATCTGCACGGCCTCGCCCGGCTGCGACAGCACCAGGCTGTTCTGCTGGGCATAGGCCTGCCCCGCTTGGATGACGTCCCGCTCGCCCAGCTCCTCCTGGACTCGCGCGGAGTTGGGTGGCTCGGGAGGACGTCCAGTGGGACCGATGCACGCGGAGCCCAGCAGCGAGGACGCGGCGAGAAGGAATGCCAGGGTGCGAGGCGCCATATCCGCACGTTGGCCACGCGCCGCGCCCCTCGCAGGAGCCCGAGCGGCCCGCCTCGCCCGAGGCCACTGCGCCTGCCCACTGCACCAGCACGGGACCGCGCCACCGTTGGGCGTGCGGAATGCCCCGGGCTTCGCACGAAACAGAAGGGCCACCGCCCGTCCCGGAGCAGTGGCCCTGTCTCTGCATTCCCGTTCGCGAGGCAAGTCGCCCCGGCGGGTACCTAGCGGGTGGGCAGCGGAACGCCCTGCTTCTCCACCACCTCGTCGATGAGGCCGTACTGCCGGGCCTCCTCGGCGCTCATGTAGTAGTCGCGCTCGGTGTCCTTCTCGATGCGCTCCAGGCTGTGGCCGGTGTGCTTCACGATGAGGCCGTTGATGTAGCTGCGCAGCCGGAGGATCTCCTTCGCCTGGATGGCGATGTCGGAGGCCTGGCCCTGCGCGCCGCCCAGCGGCTGATGAATCATGATGCGGCTGTTGGGGAGCGCGGCGCGCTTGCCCTTCGAGCCCGCCAGCAACAACAGCGCGCCCGCGGAGGCGGCCTGTCCGATGCAGATGGTCGACACCGGACACTTGACGTACTGCATCGTGTCGTACATCGCGAGCGCCGCGGTGACCGAGCCGCCCGGCGAGTTGATGTAGAGGTTGATGCCCTTGTCGGGGTCCTCGGACTCCAGGAAGAGGAGCTGGGCGACGATGACGTTCGCGACGTCGTCGTTGATGGGCGTGCCCAGGAGGATGATGCGGTCCTTGAGGAGCCGGCTGTAGAGGTCGTACGCCCGCTCGCCGCGGTGCGTGGTTTCAATGACGAAGGGGACGTTCATGGCGTCCCTACCCTAATCGTCCTCGCGGCGTCGTGCCCGTCTCTTTGGCACGGAGCGTGCGCTGCCCCACGGTTGCGCCGGCCCTACCGCGCCGCGTCCACGCCGCCCAGGGGCAGGCTCAGCACCTGGGACGCGGAGAGTGGCTCGCGGGGCGGATGGCCCTCCGCCACCCACTCCCGGACATGGCTGTTGGCGATGTAGACGAACCGCCCCTGGGCCACCACGCCCGTGGTGGGTGTCTCGAAGAGGGCATTGCCCGTCTCCAGCACCTCCACGCGCTCCACCCGCGCCGGGTCCGAGCCCAGCATCAGGCGGAGGACGCGCCCTCGCCCCAGGCCGTTCTGGATCGCCACGAGCGCCCCGCCCTCCCCTTGGGGAATGAGCCCGTCGATGCCGCCCAGCGTGGTGCCCGGAGGCGACTGCACCGGACTCGCTCGACCGCTCGCGAGGTCCACCCACCACAGGCCCCGGTAGTCCGCCACGTACAGCCTCGCGCCATCCTCGGAGAGCGCGAGGCCGTTGGCCCCCACCACCGTCCCCGGCGGAACCAGCGGCACGAGGGCGTCACTGCCCGCGCGCAGCACGTGGACCTGCCCCGCGTCGGTGTCGGAGACGTACACGTCGCCGTTGGGATGCAGCGCCAGGTCGTTGAAGAGGTGCTCACCGAGCTTCCCTGTCCACGTCACCTTGCGAAGGAGCGCGCCCGAGTCCAGGTCGTACTGGAAGATGCCCGTGTGGCCGCGCTGCGCCTCGGGGATGTCCTTGCCCATCGTGCCGGCCCGGCTGGCCAGCCACAGGTGGCGGCGCGCGGTGTCCACCTTGATGCCGAGCACGCTCCAGAGTCCGTCACGCGCCTCGGAGATGAAGTCCCGCGCGACGCCGTCCGCCCCGAACGCCACCACCTTGCGATGACGGAGGCTGCCCACGAAGAACGTCCCCGTGCGCGCGTCCCAGGCGATGCCCTCGGGGAGGAAGTCGCGCTCGGCGAGGGTGAACAGGGGCTGGCTGCGGGCCACGACGACCTCGCGAGCGGCGATGCGCTTCGCGACCGCTTGGAACTCCGCGCTCGCGCTCCACGGGCCGAAGTCGAGCGGCTCCAGCGCATGGCCCCAGCCCAGCGCATCGAGCCGCTCCAGCGTCCGCCGCGACTGCGCCAGCGCGCCATTCCCGCCTCCACCGCGGCGAGCGAGTAGAGCACCGCGACATCGTCCGGCGTGGCCGCCGCCTGTCGATGAAGCGCCTGGAGAATCGGATCGCCCGACGCCACCGTCCGGCATCCCGCGAGCAACGCCAGCGCGAACAGCCGACCGACCCACAAGGTCCGCGTCATCTCAAGCCTCCTCACCGGCCACGAAGTCCAAGGCCTCGCGAGCGAGCGCGGGCCAGCTCCGCGCCGGACTCACCACGACCACCCACTCCTTCATCACGCGCCCACCGCCCGCGGTGAACGCCTCGCCCTTGCCAGCCCCGAGCATCGCCTCGACGCGCGCCTTCGGCAGCTTCACCACCAGCCGCTCCTTCACGAGCATGGCGAAGATGCGGCCCTCCACCTTGAGGGCCGTGGACCCGAACGCGCGCCGCGAGGGCTGAGGCGCCTGCACGCGCGGGTCGTCCGCGAACTGGGAGATGAGCGCGCCAAAGGACTTCGACGCACCCGTCGACGACGACTCCTGCGGAACCGGCTTCGCCTGCTTCGCGCTCACGCGGGGCCCCCCGGGGCTCGACTCGAGGGGCCGCAGCCTACCTCACGCGCGGGGCGCTACCGAGGCCCGGTCATCTGCTCGGGGCGCACCCACTGGTCGAACTGCTCGGGCGTGACGAGCCCCAGCGCGACCGCGGCCTCCTTGAGCGTGGTGCCGTCCTTGTGCGCCTTCTTCGCGATGCGCGCGGCGTTGTCGTAGCCGATGTGCGGATTGAGGGCCGTCACCAGCATGAGGCTGCGCTCCAGGTTCTCCTTCAGGCGCGGCAGGTTCGGCTCGATGCCCACGGCGCAGTGGAGCCGGAAGCTGCGCATGCCATCCGCGAGCAGCCGGCAGCTCTGCAGGAAGTTGTGGATGAGCAGCGGCTTGTAGACGTTGAGCTCGAAGTTGCCCGAGGCCCCGCCCAGCGAGATGGCCACGTCGTTGCCCATCACCTGCGCGCACAACATGGTGAGCGCCTCGCTCTGCGTGGGGTTCACCTTGCCCGGCATGATGGAGCTGCCCGGCTCGTTCTCCGGGATGGTCAGCTCCCCAATGCCCGAGCGCGGCCCGGACGCCAGCCACCGTACGTCGTTGGCCAGCTTGAACAGCACCGCCGCGAGCCCCTTGAGCGTGCCGTGCGCGTGCACCAGCGCGTCGTTGGCGGCCAGCGCCTCGAACTTGTTGGGCGCGGTGCGGAACACGTGTCCGGTCAGCCGACCAATCTCTCGCGCCACGCGCTCCGCGTAGCCCGGCGGGGCGTTGAGGCCCGTGCCCACCGCGGTGCCGCCCAGCGCCAGCTCGGACAGGTGCGGCAGCGACGCCTCCACGTGCGCGCGCGCGTGCTCCAGCTGCGCCACGTAGCCGCTGAACTCCTGGCCCAGCGTGAGCGGCGTGGCGTCCTGGAGGTGCGTGCGGCCAATCTTGACGATGTCCTTGAACGCCTCGGCCTTCTCGGCGAGCACGTCGCGCAGCGACTCCAGCTCGGGCAGCACCTGCCGCGTCAGCGCCTCCACCGCGGCCACGCTCATCGCGGTGGGGAAGACGTCGTTGGAGCTCTGCCCCTTGTTCACGTCGTCGTTGGGGTGCACGCGTCGGCTCTCGCCGCGCTCGCCGCCCATCAACTCCGAGGCGCGGTTGGCCAGCACCTCGTTGCAGTTCATGTTCGTCTGGGTGCCGCTGCCCGTCTGCCACACGAGCAGCGGGAACTCCTCGTCGTGCCCGCCCGCGAGCACCTCGTCCGCCGCGCGCACGATGGCCTCCGCCTTGTCGCCCCCGAGCGAGCCGTTCTCCTGATTGACGAGCGCCGCCGCCTTCTTCACCAACACCAGCGCCTGGATGAGCGCCAGGGGCATGCGCTCCGTGGAGATGGCGAAGTTCTGGCGGCTGCGCTGCGTCTGCGCGCCCCAGAGCCGGTCCGCGGGGACCTCGATGGGACCAAAGGTGTCTTTCTCGATGCGAACGTTCTTCGTGCTCATGGCATCCCTTCTTCCCGAGCCCACCCCTCCTCCCAGCGGGCGAGCCTCGGCCTGTCCGCCCGAGTTAACACGCCCCCTGCGCCCCGGCAGCACGACCGTGCGAAACATTTAATTCCCGTGAAACATGACACATCCCCATGCGAGTCCGGAGGCACCCGGGCCCCTGCGTTTCCCTCGGGCGACGCGCGGCGGAGAGCAGGCAGGCGCATCGGGTTGGAAGGGGAAATGTTTCATGTGTCACACTCCGTGGGACGCCCGGCAGGCCGAGTCCCGCCACCGAGGCGCGTCGGGGTGCGCGTGCATGTCGATGGTGTGGCTGAGTCTGGCGGTGGCGGTCCTGGCGCAGATGCCTCCGGAGGGCGTCGCGCAGGTGAAGAAGGTGGATGCGCTGGTGCCGGAGCTGCGGAAGCTGGCCGCGGATCCGGAGGTGGTGAAGGCCGTGCGGGCGCAGAACGCGCGACACGTGCCGAGGGCCACGGTGCTCCAACGGGATGGCGAGTGGACCGCCGCCACCGCGCTGACGCCCTTCCAACAGGCGCTGCTGGACAACACCTGCTCGCGCGCGCTGCGGCGGCTGCGTCAGCCCTGGGGCTTGAAGGTGGCGGAGTCCTTCGCCATGGATGATCAGGGCGCGCTGGTGGGCGCCACGGGCCGCACATCGGATTACTGGCAAGGCGACGAGCCCGCGTGGCAACGGGCGTACGCGGGCGGCCGAGGCGGAGAGCATCGCTCGGAGGTCGTCTTCGACGAGTCCACCCAGGCCTTCGTCGTCCAGGTCTCGCTCCCCATCCGCGACGGTGCGCAGGTCATTGGCGCGGTCACGTTCGGCATCTCCCTCCTCGACCTCTGAAGCCCCCCTCCCATGCGCCTGCTGGCTGGAATGAAACTGCGCGGCCGCCTCACGCTGTCCGTCTCGCTGCTGCTGCTCGTGGCCATCGTCCCCCTCGTCACGCTGGGCGTGTCCTTCTCCCGGCGCGACCTCCAGAAGCAGATCCACGCCACGCTCCAGGTGGAGGCCGAGGGCCTGCGCGACGTGGTGGAGGGGACGCTCGCCGAGCGCGAAGCGAGCGTCCAGAGCTGGGCCGAGGACTCCGTGATGCGAGGCTCGCTCCTCTTCGACACCTACGCGAAGAGCGACGCGGTGCTCGCCTCGCTCCACCGCCGGCACCCGTCCTTCGCCGGCCTGGCGCTCTTCACTCCGGACGGCAGAGCGGTGTCCTTCAGCACGCCCGCGCTGCGTGACGCCTTCGCCGGACACCAGCGCGAGGTGCTCGCCGCCCCCTGGTTCCAGGCGACGCGCGAGGGCCACTTCGACGCGCACACCCTCACCCAGGTGGACCCCTTCTTCGGCAAGCGCGTGCTGTCCCTGGCCGTACCCGTGGTCAGCCCCATCACCGGCGAGCGCATCGGCCTGTTGCTGGCCGCGTATGACTGGGCCCAGGTGGGCGACGTGGTGTCCACCGTCATCCAGCGCGCCCACGCGCGCGGCCAGGAGAGCTTCGCCCTGGAGGTGCTCGCCGCGGACGGTACGTCGCTCTACGACTCGCGTGACGCCGCCACCGCGCGCCCCACCTCCCCCATCCGCGAGGAGGCCGCCAACGACTCCCACCTGCACGACGTGGGAGACGGCTGGCGCTTCGTGGCCACCGTGGACTCCGCCGAGGCCTACGCGGTGGTGGCGAACTCCATCCAGGTGGCCTCCCTCATGGTCGTCATCTGCCTGACGCTGGGCGCGCTCGCGTCCTCGTGGCTCGCGCGCGGCATCACCCGCCCCATCGCCACGCTGAGCGACGTGGTGGGCCGCATCGTGCGCGAGGGAGACCTCACGCAGAAGGTCGAGTTCCACAGCCGACAGGACGAGGTGGGCGAGCTGGCCACCGCCTTCTCCCGCTTGCTCGCGCACCTGCGCGAGTCCACCACGAGCCTCCAGCAGGGCACGCGCGTGCTCGGAGAAACCGTGGAGGCGCTCACCTCCGCCGCGGCCCAGCAGGAGCGCACCCTGGCGCAGCAGTCCGCCGCCATCCAGGAGACCCAGGTGACGGCGCAGGAAATCAAGCAGACGTCGATGATGGCCGCCGAGCGCTCACAGGCGGTGCTCGGCGTGGCCACGCGCGCCCGCGAGGTGGGCCAGTCCGGCGAGAGCACCGTCGGCGAGAGCCTCCAGGGCTTCGAGCAGCTGCGCGAGCAGGTGACGCGCATGGCCTCCAGCATCGCCCAGCTCAACGACCGCACGCAGCAGATTGGCGGCATCACCCAGACGGTGAAGGACCTGGCGGACCAGTCCAACATGCTCGCGCTCAACGCGGCCATCGAGGCGGTGCGCTCGGGCGAGCACGGCAAGGGCTTCAACGTGGTGGCGCGCGAGATTCGCAGCCTCGCGGACCAGTCCATCCAGGCGACCGGCCGGGTGCGGGAAATCCTCGACGACATCCGCGGCGGCATCCACGCCACGGTGGCGCTGTCCGAGGAGGGGCAGCGCCGCACCGAGACGGGCCTGGCCCAGGTGCGCGCCAGCGGAGACAGCCTGCGCGAGCTGGCGGGCATCATCCAGGACAACGCCTCCGCGGCGCACCAGATTGCCGCCGCGGTGACCCAGCAGAACGCCGGCATCGCCCAGATTTTCACCTCGGTGACGGACCTGTCCCGGGTGATGGAAGAGACGATGCAGGGCCTCCGCGTCACGCAGCAGATGACTCAGCAGCTGCGTGACGTGGCCGGCCGCATGGAGGCCGTGGCCCGCGCCTGGCGCGTGTAGCTAGACGCGCCGCTCGTAGCGCGGCGCCTCGTCCACCGGGGCGTTGCCCACGCGGGCCAGCCAGTCCACCAACCGCTGCAGCGGGGCCGTGCCGCCCTGCGCCGCCGGCGTGAAGCCGCACAAGAGCAGGTACACGAGCAGGGCCGTCCCGCCCGAGACGGCCAGCGTCACCATGAAGGCCACCCGCACGAGCGCGGGGTCCACGTTCAGCTCCCGCGCGAGCGCCGCGCAGGCGCCCAGCAACGTGCGGCCTTCGCCTCGGTGCATCGGAATCAGGCGCTCGTGGCACTCCGGGCAGCGCACGACCCGCGCGCCGAGTTCCTTCGAGCAAGCCGTGCAGCGCTTCGTTCCCTCCATGGCGTGACCCTCCGAGGGCCGGCTTCCGCGTGGAGCCGAGCCTCATCCTGGCTTACGGGCCCGCCGCGACCCCATTGCGCAAGTCTGTTGATTTACAGATTTAATCCACTAGGTGTTGACAACCTTACAGCCAAGCGGCTTCTAATTCACCAAGGCTTCCAATTCGCACTCTGGCGAAGCATTTTCGGACCCGGCAGAGCGCATTTACAACGCGGCATGTCAGGAGCACGGATGAGCGCGACCGTCCCGACGCAGAAGAGCCCGACCTTCGGTCCGGGCGTGAGCCTCCAGGGCCCGTGGCAGCCGGATTACGCGGAGGTCCTGACGCCCGAGGCGGTGGCCTTCGTGGCGCGGCTCGTCCGGGCCTTCGGGGCGCGGCGCGAGGCGCTGATGGCGCGGCGCCAGGAGAAGGCGGCGGCCTGGCGCCGGGGTGAGCGCCCGCACTTCCTGCCGGAGACGCAGGCCATCCGGGAGGGCGACTGGACGGTGGCCCCGCTGCCGGCGGACCTCCAGGACCGGCGGGTGGAAATCACCGGCCCGGTGGACCGGAAGATGATCATCAACGCGCTGAACTCGGGCGCGAACGTGTTCATGGCGGACTTCGAGGACGCCAACAGCCCCACCTGGGACAACGTGGTGCGCGGGCAGCTCAACCTGCGCGACGCCGTGCGCCGCACCATCGACTTCACGGCCGAGGGCGGCAAGCACTACGCGCTCCAGCCGAAGACGGCGGTGCTCTTCGTGCGGCCCCGCGGCTGGCACCTGCTGGAGCGGCACCTGACGGTGGATGGCCAGCCGGTGTCCGGCTCGCTCTTCGACTTCGGGCTCTTCTTCTTCCACAACGCGCGCGCGCAGTTGGAGCGCGGCACGGGCCCGTACTTCTACCTGCCGAAGATGCAGAGCCACCTGGAGGCGCGCCTCTGGAACGACGTGTTCCTGGAGGCGCAGGGCGCGCTGGGCATCCCGCGCGGCACCATCAAGGCCACGGTGCTCATCGAGACGCTGCCCGCCGCGTTCGAGATGCACGAAATCCTGCACGAGCTGCGCGAGCACTCGGCGGGGCTCAACTGCGGTCGGTGGGACTACATCTTCAGCTTCATCAAGACGCTCCAGTCGGACGCGTCCGTGGTGCTGCCGGACCGCGGGCAGGTCACCATGGACAAGGCGTTCCTCAACGCCTACTCGCAGCTGCTCATCCAGACGTGCCACCGCCGCCGCGTGCACGCCATGGGCGGCATGGCCGCCTTCATCCCCATCAAGGGTGACGCCGCCGCCAACGACGCGGTGATGGAGAAGGTCCGCGTCGACAAGCTGCGCGAGGTGAAGAACGGCCACGACGGCACCTGGGTGGCGCACCCCGGCCTCGTGCCCCTGGCGCGCGACATCTTCGACGCGAACATGAAGGGCCCCCACCAGCTCGACAATGCGCGCGCCGACGTGCGCATCACCGAGGCCGAGCTGCTCAAGGTCCCCTCCGGCACGCGCACCGAGGAAGGGCTGCGCCACAACATCCGCGTGGGCATCCAGTACATGGCCGCGTGGCTCGGCGGACTGGGCTGCGTGCCGCTCTACAACCTCATGGAGGACGCGGCCACCGCGGAGATTTCCCGCGCGCAGGTGTGGCAGTGGATCCACCACGGCGCCACGCTCGAGGACGGCCGCAAGGTGACGCCCGCGCTGTTCCGCGAGCTGCTCGCGCAGGAGATGGCCCGCATCGAGAAGGAAGGCGCGAAGGAGCGCTACGGCGCCGCGCACCTGGAGCGCGCGCGCGGCCTCTTCGAGCAGCTGTCCACCGCCGACACCTTCGAGGACTTCCTCACCCTCCCGGCCTACGAGGCCCTCGACACCGCTTCCTGAAGTTCCACCCCAACCTGACTGACCTGCAGCGAGGAGTCCCGGCATGTACGACGCGACGCAGACCCCTTCCGAAGCCTCCCCCCACGCGAAGCTCCATGCCCGGCGGTTCGAGGGCATCCAGCGCAACTACTCCCACAAGGACGTGGAGAAGCTGCGCGGCTCCATCCGCATCCAGTACACGCTGGCCGAGATGGGCTCCAAGCGCCTGTGGGAGCTGCTCCACACGGACCCGTACATCAACGCGCTCGGCGCGCTCACGGGCAACCAGGCCGTGCAGATGGTGCGCGCGGGCCTGAAGGCCATCTACCTGTCCGGCTGGCAGGTGGCGGCGGACGCGAACTCGGCCGGGCAGATGTACCCGGACCAGAGCCTGTACCCGGTGGACAGCGTCCCGTCCGTGGTGAAGAAGATCAACAACTCGCTGCGCCGCGCGGATCAGATCGACCACGCCGAGGGGAAGAGCGACCGCTACTGGTTCGCGCCCATCCTGGCGGACGCGGAGGCCGGCTTCGGCGGTCCGCTCAACGCCTACGAGCTGATGAAGTCGATGATTGAGGCGGGCGCCGCGGGCGTGCACTTCGAGGATCAGCTCGCCAGCGAGAAGAAGTGTGGCCACATGGGCGGCAAGGTGCTGGTGCCCACCAGCCACTTCGTCCGCACGCTGACGGCGGCGCGGCTGGCGGCGGACGTCATGGGCGTGCCCACGCTCTTGGTGGCGCGCACGGACGCGGACAGCGCCAAGCTGCTGATGAGCGACGCGGACGAGTACGACCACGCGTTCATCGACCACAAGGCGGGCCGCACGCACGAGGGCTTCCACCGGCTCAAGGGTGGCCTGGCGTGCGCCATCGCGCGCGGCCTGGCGTACGCGCCCTTCGCGGACCTCATCTGGTGCGAGACGAGCACCCCGGACCTCCAGCAGGCGCGCGAGTTCGCCGAGGGCATTCACGCGAAGCACCCGGGCAAGCTCCTGGCGTACAACTGCTCGCCGTCCTTCAACTGGAAGAAGAACCTGGACGACGCGACCATCGCCAAGTTCCAGCGCGAGCTGGGCGCCATGGGCTACAAGTTCCAGTTCGTCACCCTGGCCGGCTTCCACTCGCTAAACCACTCGATGTACCAGCTGGCGCGCCAGTACAAGGACCGCGGCATGGCGGCCTACAGCGAGCTGCAGCAGGCCGAGTTCGGCGCGGAGAAGGACGGCTACACCGCCACGCGTCACCAGCGCGAGGTGGGCACCGGCTACTTCGACCAGGTGGCGGAGATCATCTCCGGCGGCAGCGCCAGCACCCTGGCCCTGCACGAATCCACCGAGGCCCATCAGTTCTAGGCCGGCCCGTTTGACGCCCGAGGCCGCGGCCCGTGTGGGGAAATCCCCAGTGGGTTCGCGGCCTTCGGCTTTTCAGTCGGGGCGCGCAACTTCGGGCCCGGCCGGGCGATAATGGGGATCAGACGCCCCAAAAGCGCGTGGTGTGCCCACGGGGTCGTGACGGGAGCAGCCATGAACAGCATCACGTCCCTCGGTGGTCCTCGGGTGCAGGCCCCCACCACCAACACGGGCAGCTCGGTGGGCGGAACGTCCGGTGCCCGCTTCGGCGCGCTCGTGCAGGGCTCCAGCGCCCAGGCTCCGCGCCCGGGGGACCCGCTGTCCGGCAGCTCCGTGGTGGCGTCGGCGCTATCCCAGGTGGGCGCGTCCCCGCACGGCGCGCTGCTCGGCTCCTACATGATGAACGCGGTGAAGGGCGGCCAGGGTGGCAAGGCGGGCGCGGCGCCCTCCGCGGATGACACCAAGGCGCTCAACGACCTGGCCATCATGTCCTCCGTGTCCATGTCCCAGGCCATCCTCGGCATGGGCAACGACATGAAGATCGACCTCGAGCGCGAGTAGCGCACGCGGCGCACGACGCGAGTCTCGAGGGGCGGCTCCACTTTCGCGGGTGGGCCCGCCCCGTTTCATTTCCGAGGCTTCATTTCAGAAGCTTCAGTTGAGGTACTTGGGGCGGGCGGGGACGCGCGGCTGGGGCTCGGACTGGCGCATCAGCTCCAACCCCTGCTGCGTGAGGACGAAGCGCACCATGCCCGAGCCTCGCTCCGTCTCGATCTCCGCCTCGAAGGCCGGTCCCGCCACGCCTCCGAGCGACACGTCCTTGCGCAGGTTGCGCACCCGCCCGCTGAGCAGGTCGCCGGACACCTCGCGCGAGCCCTCGCCGCGCTGATGCAGCTCATAGGCGGCCTCGTGCAGCGTCATCGCCAGCGCCGGCGTCAGCGGCTGGGAGCTGAACAGCACGGAGATGAGGACCCAATAGGGCGGCGTCTGGTCTGCCATCGCATCCATCCTAACGGCGCCCGCTACCGCGCGCGTGGCTGTCTTCGGGCGGCAATCTGCTCGGCGAGCGCGCCCTGCTGCTTCCAGTGTCCGTACAAGCGCCCCTGTGACGCGAGCCAATCCAGTCGCTGCTGGGCTCGCGCATCCACCCGTCCCGGGGGCGCGTCTCGATAAGGCGTCCCGGGCAAGGGCATGAACGTGTGCCCATGCACCCGCGCGCCCAGCTCCGCCAGCCGCTGCATCAAGTCCAGCGTGGCGTCCACGTCCTCCGGCTCCTCGCCCGGCAGCCCGAGGATGAAGTCCACGTTGGGCACGAAGCCACCCTCCACCGCGAGGCGTGCCGCCCGCACCACCGTCTCCACGTCGTGTCCCCGACGCGTGGCCTGGAGCATGCGCTCGGAGCCGGACTGGCCTCCGATGATGAGGTTGTCGTTGTGCACGTGGCGCTTGAGCAGCGCCAGGGCCTCGGGCGTCACATGCTCCGGGCGGACCTCCGAGGGAAAGGTGCCGTAGAAGATGCGCCCGTCCGGCCCCATGGCCTCGCGCACCGCGACGAGCAGCTCCTCCACCGCGGCCAGGTTCATCGTCTCGTCCGCCGTGCCGTAGGACATGGACGTGGGCGTGATGAAGCGGATGTCCCGCCGACCCGCGCGTCGGAGCTCTCCCGCCCACCGCGCCACGTTGGCCACCGAGCGATGACGGAAGCGCGCCTTGCTCATGAAGGGCGTCTGACAGAAGCGGCAGGCGTAGATGCAGCCTCGGGTGATTTCCACCGCGCCGAACTTCGCGTGCCGCGCGGCGAAGGGCGGGAAGTCATCCAGCCGCACGCCCTCGCCATGGCCTCGCTGCACCAGCTTGCCCGCGTCCAGATACGCCACGCCATGCGTCCCGCGCGGGTCCTCGCCGCGGAGCACGCGCAGGAGCAGGGCGCGCAGCGTGTGCTCACCCTCGCCCACGGCGATGAGGTCGAAGCCGGCCTGGAGCGTCTGGAGCGGCTCGGCCGTGGCGTGCACCCCGCCCGCGATGCACAGCGCCTGACGACCCTCCAGCCGTGCGCGAACCCAGGCCAGCTCCTCGGCGGCGGGGCCGAAGCTGGCCGAGTAGAACGACCAGGCGACCACCACCACGTCGCCCGCGTCCACCCGCTCGCGCACGGTGGTCAGCAGGGACTCGCGGTCGCGCGGGAAGTGCAGCGACACGTCCGCGAGCGCCGGGTCCGCCTCCACGGCCCCAGCCAGCACGGTGAACGCGTACTTGCCGGGGTACTGATAGCTGAGGACGAGCGAGACCTGAGGGCGCGAGGACATGCGGGGCCGCGATGATGCCACAGCCCCTCACGCGCTCCGCCGCTTCCTCGCGGGCATCGCCCCCTCGTCCGCAGAGAGGGCGGGTTCCCCAACGAAGCGGCCCCCGATGCCCCATGGCTGGGAACACCGGGGGCCCGGGGACCTCAGGCGCGACGGCGCGCGCGCGCCAGCCCCAGCAAGCCCAAGAGGGACAGTGCCGCGAGCGAACCTCCCGTGGAGGAGCAGCCATCCGGCGCAGCCACGGGCTGCGGGGTCGTCACGCCCGCATCCGGCGTGACCGTGGGCGGAGTCGTCCCCGCATCCGGCGTCGCGGTGGGCGGCGTGCCCGCATCCGGCGTCACGGTGGGCGGAGTCGTCCCCGCATCCGTCGTGGGGGGCGTGCCCGCATCCGGCGTCACGGTGGGCGGAGTCGTCCCCGCATCCGGCGTCACGGTGGGGGGCGTGCCCGCGTCCACCGGCGTGGGCGTGCCCGCATCCGGCGTGGGCGTCGGCGTCGAGGGGAAGACATCCTCGGCGCGCGTCGCCTGGATGAACCCGTCATGGTAGACGACGCCTGTCTGGGACACGGTCTCGTTCCGATACAGGCCCAGCTTCAGGTAGTTCTTCATGCCCGAGTACATCGTCCCGACGTTGCGCTTGGGCAGGACGAGCTGGCCGTTGTGCCACAGCTCCACGAAGCCCACCTTCGGGTCCGACGACCACTTCACGTGGAAGATGAACTCGTGCCACACGCCACGGGTCAGCTTGGTGGTCCACGGCGTCTCGCTGTCATTCAATGACAGACGAATCTCCTCGCCATAGACGAAGAACTCCACCGGCGGCGAGCCACAGCAGCCGTCATGGTGCCACTGCGTGAAGAGCTGCCAGGTTTCCTCGCTCGGGAAGTCCGGAGCGAACATCACCTTCCAGCGGTAGTAGTACTCCGAGCCCACCGCCTCGTCCCCCATGTAGACCAGCTCATTGCGATTCCCGCTGGACCCGATGGGGTCGTCCCCTTGCTTCACCGTGGCCTTGAGCGCGTATTTGCCCTCGGCCACCGGTGACGTCACCACCTGGAGGCGATCCGCGCTGACCATCTGGGTGCTGCTGTACTGCGACCGGTCCCCCGTCTCGAAGTCGCCTTTCCAGACGATCTCCGCGGACGCCAGAGCCGGTACCACCGACATCGCAAGCCAAAGGGGCAGAACTCTCAATGACACATCCTTGCGAAGGTTTGACAGCCAACGATTGACAAACCCTATCGCAATGCATTCCAGCCTTCATTCCTCTTGAGAAGTCATCCCGGTTGTCTGACAACAGGGCATCCACTCAGCCGGGCGGATGTCTGTCTTCAGCATGTTTCACAGGGCGGCGCGCGGCGAGCCCACACCCTCCGTCCGGGCGTCCAGGCCACCACCAACGCGGTGCGTCATGGCGGACATGCATCCAGGTGGCTGGCGGCCCGCAGGCGTGGTGTATGGTCCACACCCCTACCGGCGGCCCCACTCCGGGGCCGTCCCGGGTGCCCCATGCTCGTCCTGCGTGACGTCCAGAAGACCGACCTTGCTGGCCTGAAGCGGCTGGCCGCGGTGCTCAACACCGTGAACCTGCCGAACAATGAAGAGACGCTCGAAGCCATCATCGACAAGTCGGTGAAGAGCTTCGCGGGCAAGGTGAAGGACCCCTTCGGACGCGAGTACCTCTTCGTGCTCGAGGACGTGCGGAACAACCTCATCATCGGCACGTCGATGATCATCGCGCAGCACGGCACGTACGAGGCCCCGCACATCTATTACGAGGTGAGCGAGCGCGAGCACTACTCGGCGTCGCTCGAGCGCCACCTGCGGCACAAGGTGCTGTCCATCGCCTACAACTACGAGGGCCCCACGGAGATTGGCGGCCTGGTGGTGGACCCGCCCTATCGCGCCACGCCGGACAAGCCCGGCAAGCAGCTGTCCTTCGTGCGCTTCCTCTTCATCGCCATGCACCGGCGGCTGTTCCGCCCGCGCGTGCTCGCGGAGCTCTTGCCGCCGCTGTTGCCGGACGGGCGCAGCCTCCTGTGGGAGGCGTGCGGCAAGAAGTTCACCGGCCTGACGTACCTGGAGGCGGACCGCCTGAGCCGGCAGAACAAGGAGTTCATCAAGGAGCTGTTCCCCTCCTCGGACATCTACGCGTCGCTGTTCCCGGACCGCGTGCAGAAGGTGCTGGGCGAGGTGGGCCCGGCCACGCGCGGCGTGCAGCGCATGCTGGAGCGCATCGGCTTCCGCTACGTGGAGCGCATCGACCCGTTCGACGGCGGCCCCCACTTCGAGGCGAACACCGGCGACGTCTCGCTCGTGCGCCGCTACCGCACCGTGAAGCTCGCGGAGGAGGACTTCGAGATGGAGGGCGATGACGTGCTCGTCGCCATCGAGAACGACTCGGGCCGCAACCGCTTCCGCGCCGTGCGCTGCCAGGCGCGCCTGGACAACCAGGTCGTCTACCTCCCCGCTCGCGCCAAGGAAGTGCTCGACGTGGAGCCCGGCGCCCGGCTGTCCATCATTCCCTTCGAGTAGCGCCCCGCACCACCCGGTGCGCCCCGCGCAGGAGCGCCAGCCAGCGCTCCCCCGCCTCCAGGCCGGGCCCCTCCGCGGACACCAACGCCACCGCCACGTGCGTGGCCGGCGACACGGCGTCCAGCGAGGTGGGGTCCAGGTCCAGCGTACCGCCTCCCGCGAGCGCCACCCGCACCCACGCGTGCGGGCGCGCCGGGCCGCCATCCACCACCAGCAGGCCGTGCACCACGCCCACCCGCTTCCCCTGCCGCGCCGCCAGCGTCGCGAAGCGCAGCGCGTGCGCCAGGCACCCGCCCGCCTCCGCGTCCGCGCCCACGCGCCAGTCCGCCGCGGACGGCCCCTTGCTCGGAAACGCGGCGTGCACCCGCGCCGCCAGCGCCCGCGCGGGCCCGGCGGTCCACGCCGTCATGTCCGGCAGCCGCTCCGGCACCTCCAGCGCGGGCTCCAACCGCAGCGGCCCGCTCCCCTGCCCCTCCACCTGGAGTCCGGCGGAGAACAGCTCCGGCGGCGCGCGCAGCCGCTCTCCCGGCGCCGCCCGGGTGAAGCGCGAGTCCCCCACCTCCAGCGCCACCAGTCCCCCGTCCTCGCCGTAACGCGCGCGGAACGCCGCCCCCAGCAGCGTGCCCTCCACCTGCGCCCCGCGCACCACCGTCACGCAGTGCGGCCCCTCCTGGCCCGACAGCTCCTCGCGCCCCGTCACGCACCCCACCGGCGGCGGCCCGTGCCACAGCCACAGCGCTTGCGGCACCGCGTCCGTCCCCTCCACGCGCCCCGCGGCATCCACCCGCAGCGGCACCTCGCGAACCC
Organism: Myxococcaceae bacterium JPH2; assembly: GCA_016458225.1. Lineage (NCBI taxonomy): Bacteria > Pseudomonadati > Myxococcota > Myxococcia > Myxococcales > Myxococcaceae > Myxococcaceae bacterium JPH2. The sequence goes on from JAEMGR010000001.1 coordinate 1,028,105, forward strand.
GCTCGCCCACCTGCCCCTCACGCGTGTGCAGGTGACGGCTCTCGTACGTGAAGCGCCCCGCCTCCCAGCGCAGGCTCACCGTGCCCACCGGAACCCCGCGCCACGCGAAGACATAGCGGTCCGAGCGCGCAGGAGGCTCCGTGTTTACAGGCTTATCTGGGAGAGCGAGGAGCAGAGCGACCAGGAGGGCGTTCACGGGCGGAGAGTGTGTGTCGATTTGAGGACCGGAGCCAGAAGGCGGGATAGCGTGGAGGGGCCCATGGGAGCCAAACGGTACCTCTTCGCGTTCGGGGTCGCGGCGGGCCTCCCGTCCGCCCTCGTGCTGGGCCTGCTCCTGCGGGCCGTGACGGGAGAGCCGCACGGCGTGGAAGGGTGGGCCGTGCTGCTGCTGGGCGTGCCCGCGCTCTGGTTGGTGGGCGGCTACCTGGCGTGGTTCCGGTGGGCGGCCTTGCGGCGCCATGCCCGGCGCGCGGTGATGGGCCGGCTGGCGGAGGGAGACCTCGCCACGCCCATCCGGCAGGAGTTCGAGGGACAGGAGGACGTGCGCCGGCTGGTGCTGTCGCTGCGGCGCGCGCTGTCCCAGGTGCAGCGCGTGACGGCGAACCTGCACCGCACCTGCAACGGCGTGGGCGAGCAGGCCACGCAGCTGCTCGAGGCGGCGCGGCGGCAAGGCAGCGCGGTGGAGCGCACGCTCACCGCGGTGGGCAGCAGCGGGGACAGCCTCCAGACCGCGGTCAAGCGCGTGCAGCACCTGGAGACCTTCGCCCATGAGACGACGGGCGCGCTGCTGGAGATGACCGAGCGGCTGCACCAGGTGGTGGCGGGCATGGCCACCGTCAACGACTTCGGCCAGAGCACCAGCTCGCTCATGGAGGCGATGAGCGAGCGGCTGGCGCACATCGCCGCGTCCGGCGACGAGCTGGGCCGCTTCGCCAGCGAGGCCGAGGACTTCGTGGCCATGGTGGAGGGCGGCATCGACGCCGTGCGCCGCCGCGCCAACGAGACGAACCAGCTGGCCCACGCGGTGACGGCCACCGCCGAGCACGGTGAGCTGCTGGTGGGCGACAGCGTCCAGGGCATGTACCGGGTGGAAGAGACGGTGCGCAAGGCGGCCGAGCTGATGGGCACGCTCGGCGCGCGCTCCACCGCCATCGGCCGCATCGTGGACGTCATCCAGGAGATCGCCGACCAGACGAACCTGCTGGCCCTCAACGCCGCCATCATCGCCGCGCAGGCCGGCGAGCACGGCCGCCCCTTTGGCGTGGTGGCCAACGAGATTCGCAGCCTCGCCGAGCGCACCACGCGCTCCACGCGCGAGATTGGCGCCATGGTGACGGGCATCCGCGACGCGGTGCAGACCGCCGTGACGCTGGTGCAGGAGGGCCGCGAGCAGGCCACCGCGGGCGTGCAGCTGGGAGACCGGGCCTCCGAGGCGCTGGCCGAGATTCGCACCATCACCCAGCGCACCTTCGCCGCCGTCGAGGCCACGGTGGCCGAGACGCAGCGATTGGAGGCGCAGGGCTCCACCGTGGTGGAGGCGAGCCGCCGCGTGGCGACGCGCGTGGAGGACGTCACGCGCATGGCCATCGAGCAGTCCGGCCATGCCCGCGAGCTGGTGCGCCAGACGCAAGAGATGGCGCGCGTGGGCCAGGGCGCCGCGCAGAAGGCCGAGGCCCAGGCCCACACTGGCCGCGAGCTGTCCGAGGCCGTCATGCGGCTGAGCGCGGCCATCGACGAGCTGCGCATGGCGCACGCGGTCCTCACCCGAGGTGACGCCGCCATCCGCGAGGAGGTCGCCCAGGTGCGTGAGGACGCGCGCCGGGTCATCCGCATCGGCGATGGGTTGGACCGCACGGTGGAGCAGCTGGGCCACGAGGCGCGCAGCCTGGAGGCCGAGGTGTTCCGCTTCCAGCTCCCCAGCCCGCGCGTGGGCGGCAGGCTGCGCGTGGCGCTGCACCAGACGGCCTCGCTGCGCAACCGGCAGGCGGTGGATCCGCTGTTCACGGTGGAGAACCAGATGGCGGAGCTCACCGCCTGCGTGTTCTCCGGGCTCTTGCGGCTGGAGGACGGCCTGCTCGTGCCGGACCTCGCCGAGCGCTGGGACGCGGACCCCTCCGCGCGCCGCTACCGCTTCTATCTGCGCCGCGGCGTCACCTTCCATGACGGCACGCTGCTCACCGCCCAGGACGTGAAGCGACACCTGGAGCGCTTGATGGACCCCGCGGTGCGCTCGCCGGACCGCAGCCTCCTGGAGGACGTGGAGGGCGCGCTCGAGTACGGCCAGGGGCTGGCGCGCGAGGTGACAGGCATCGAGGTGCTGGACGAGGGCACGCTGGAGATTCGCCTGCGCGAGCCCAAGGCCTTCTTCCTCCAGCTCATGGCGCTGACCGCCACCAGCGTGGCCCGCGTGGACACCACGGGACGGCTGGTGGGCACCGGGCCCTTCCGCCTCATCGCGCTCGAGCCCGACCGCGTGGTGCTGGAGCGCAACCCCACCTACTGGCGCGGCGGCTCGCCCATGCTGGACCGGCTGGAGTTCCAGCTCGTGGACTCGCGTCAGGCGGGCATCACGCGGCTGCTGACCGGCGACGTGGACCTGGTGTCCTTCCTGCCCACCGAGCACACCGAGGAGCCTCGGCTGGAGGCCTTCCAGGTCGTGGCCAGCACCACGCCGTCCACCGCGTTCGTGGGCCTCAACCTGCGCGAGCCGCCCTACGACGACGTGCGCGTGCGCCGCGCGCTCCGGGCCGGCATGGACGTCCCCGGCATGGTCGAGCAGTTCCACCCGGGCGCGCGCGTGGCCCGCACGCTCACCCCGCCGGAGCTGCTCGACACGGGCGACCTGGGCCCCGCGCCTGGGCCCGACGTGACGCTCGCGGAGCAGCTCTTGCGCGACGCCGGGGTGCGCCGACTCCAGCTCACCATCCACCATCCCGCGGGCCGCGACACGTCCGCCGAGGACGCCGTGCTGTTCCGCCCGCTGGTGCAGGCGGGCCTGCTGGAGCTGCGGCACCTGGAGATGCCGTCGCTCGAGTACACGGCGCGGCTGCGCGAGGGGAAGATTCCGGCCTTCCGCACGCTGTGGCTGGCGGACTTCGCGGACCCGGACTCCTTCCTCCACTTCCTGCTCAACTCGGGCGCGCAGACGGTCTACCCGGTGGGCTACCGCAACCCGGAGCTGGACCGCATCACCGCCGAGGCGCGCGTCTCCATCGACCCGGAGCTGCGCGACCAGCTCTACCGCCGCGCCGAGCGCATCTTCCACGACGACTGCCCGCTCATCCCGCTGTTCCACGACCGCATCCACGCGGCCGCCTCGCCCGCCATCCAGGGACTGCGCCTGCACCAGACGCCGCCCCAGGTCCGCTTCGAGGACCTGTGGGTGGACCCCAACGCGGGCTTCTGAGGCGAACCGCTACGGCCCCGCGCGGCGTGCCCCAGACGCACCGCCGTGGCGCTGCGGCCAGCCGCGCGTCTCCGCGACGGCCCCGTGGTCGAGCGCATAGGACTCCAGGCGCCAGACCCCATCGCGCTCCAGCACCACGCTCAGCGCGCCGCCCGCGAACACCGCGCCCGCCACGTGCGGCAGGCCCGGCAGCGGACACATCGACACGCGCTTGCCCGCGGCGAACATCTCCAGCCACGTGCGGCGGCCTCCCGACACCTCCGAGTCCGCGAGCACGCCCACCCGACCGCCATCGAGGAGCGCCGCCTCCAGGAGCGCGCCGGGCGAGGTGTCGAAGGGGCGCACGTCCACGTCCCACAAGCGGCGCCCGTCATCCGAGTCGAACGCGCGGAGGACGACGCGCACCTCCTCGGGAGGACAGGGCACGCCGGGCGGGCGCCCACACGCCAGCGCGAAGGCATAGCCCGTGGACGTCGGGGACATCAGCGCGGGCTCGCTCCACGGCGAGAGCTGCTGGCTCGGCTCCGTCCAGTCCGCGCGTCCTCGCACGCCACCATCCGTGTCGGTGAAGGCGCTCGCGCCCAGCCACAACCGCCCCGCCGCCACCGACAAGGACAGGCCCGCGTCGGGCACCCCGTCGCCCAGCGTGACGAGCCGCAGCGCCGCGGCCCCCGCATCCGAGTCCTCCGCTTCGGCCAGCACCAGCCGGCCCTCGGGCGTGAAGAGATAGGCACGACCGGTGGCGTCCACCGCGAGCCGCCCCGCGCCGAGCCCCGGCTCCAGCGGCCCCGCGCGCAGCACCGTTCCGCCATCCGCGCTCAGCTTCACCAGTCGCGCGGCGCGGGGCGAGGTGGAGACACCCCCGTCCGCCTCGGGAGCCGTCCACGTGACGTACGCGAGGATGTCCCCCTCGGAAGTGAGCGCCACCTGGCCCGCGCCCGTCTCCGCGCGCCACCCCTCCAGGCCCGCGTCCTCCGGCGACATCGCGCCCAGCGACGCGGCCCACTGCCGCGCCCCACCCGCCGAGAGCGCATAGGACTCCAGCGCCTCCGGCGCGCGCAGCAGCACTCCGCCATCCGAGCTGGCCACGAGCGTGCGCGGGCCGCCATCGGGATAGGGCGACTCGAAGCGCAGGAGTCCCTGAGACGTGTACGAGACCAGGCGGCAGCCCGCGTCCGCATCGCAGACCGAGGCCAGCAGCGCGCCTCCCTGGGACAGCAGCACCGGGCCGCCGCCCTCCGCCACGGGGGCACCGCCCAGCACCTGACTGAACGTGGGCGTCAGGTCACCCGCGTCGGGACGGGCACACTCGCCGCTGGCGCAGTGCCCCTCGCCCTGACAGGCGGTGGCGGGCGCGCAAAGAAAGCCCTCCGGCGTGGGGACGCTCTTGCACGCGCCGGAGAAGCACACGTTGGCGTGCTTGCAGTCCACCGAGCCGCAGGGCTGGAAGTCCTCGGCATCCGACTCGACGCAGCCTCGGTTGCGATTGCACACGCCCACCTTGCAGGGGTTGCTCGACGCGGGGCACACCACGTCCGTGTTCACGCACCCGCGCGTGGGCGAGCACGAGTCCACGGTGCAGGGGTTGTCGTCGTTGCACGAGCGCGGCGTGCCCACGCAGACGCCCGCCAGGCAGCGCCCGTGCTCCTGACAGCGACTGGAGGGATTGCACGACGCGCCGTCCTCCTGCGACGTCTCGATGCAGGTGCCCGTCGCCAGGTCGAAGCGGGACTCACGGCACTCGGCCGAAGGCAGACACGTCAGCGGATGCACGCCCAGGCCCTTCAAGCGCACGGACACCGACGTGGAACCCGAGGTGAGCACCAGCGTGCCCGTCTCGGCGCTGCCGCCCGCGGTGAACACCACGTCCACCGCCGTCTCCCCGGCCCCCGGCACCATCACGCTCGCGGTCACCACTGAAAAGGGCCCGCCCTCCACCGAGGCCGTCACGGACGCGCTGGCGCGCCCGGTGGCCACCAGCGTCACGGAGCGGCGCTCCTGGGTGCCCTCCAGCACGCGGCCGAAGTCCACCTCGCCCTCGTCGCGCACGCGGAAGCCGCCGCGCGAGCCGCTCACGCCTCCGTCACCGCAGTGACATCCGCCAGCGAACACGAGCGCCACGAGGAGCAGCCACCAGGAGCGGGCACGAACCATGGCGGGACTCAAGCGCGCAACCTGGAGACGCGCAATCATCGCCCACCTGGGCGTCCGCGAGCCGACGCGCCCCTGCGTCCCACGGGCGCCTCGTCACGGCCCCGTGGGCGCCGCGCGGCGCCGGGCCAGCGCGCGCACCGTCAGCGCCACCACCGCGACGACCACCAGCCCCATGACGGCGTACTGGTAGCGGCTCATGAGGAAGGTCAGCCGCTCCAGGTTGCCTCCCACCGCCATGCCCAACCCCAGCACCAGCGCGGTGTGCGCCATCGCGGACACCGCGCCGAGCAGGAGCGCGTTGAAGCGCGGCATCTCCGCGGCGCCCGCGGCGATGAAGATGACGCCGCGGATACCGGGCAGGAAGCGATTGATGATGAGCAGCCACGGCCCGGTGGTCCGCATCCGCGCCTGCACCTGCACCAGTCGGGCGTGGGTGAGGCCGAAGAAGCTCCACTCGGGATGGGCATCGAACCGGCGGGCCAGCCACCGGCCCACGGAATAGTCGATGGCCGCGCCCACCACGCTGCCCACCGTCACCACCAGGAACACCAGCGGCCACGGCTGAGCACCGCGCACCGCGTACACCCCGCCCAACAAGGTGATGGTGTCCCCCGGAAAGGGCGGCACCACGTACTCCAGCGTCGCCGCCATCCCGAGCACGAGCAGCCCGAACGGCCCCAGCGTCCCGATGAGCTTGTCGATGAATGCCACCACCATGGCGCGTCCTTCCTTCCGCTCGGACCAGACATAAGTCGCCCGGGCCCGCCACAAAAGGCTTTCGCGCACCGCGGAAACTGTTGGCTTCACAACACCCGCCCGCCCTCGGGCAGCGCATGACGCACAAAGACAGACAAACGAGACCCAGACCGTGTCAATCGCTACCCATTCACGTATTTCAATAATTCACTGCCATCTGTTGATTCTTAGAAACTCAACAACATAGACTTTTCAACGCTTCACCCGCCGTACTTCACCTACAACCGAGGAGTCAGCCATGAAGAAGATTCTCGACCTTCAGAAGCTTCCGACCGAGGAGACCACCGCAGTTGCCGCGAGCGGCAGCAGCGTGATGTGTATCGTGGTGAGTGGTGGCAACAGCGGCTGCAGCGTCGGCTGCGGCAGCTAGTCATTGCCCGTGTGCCCCTGGCGACCCCATGGACACACGCGTGATGTGAAGTGCACGGCCACCCCTTCCGGTCTGTTCAAGCTTTCCGCCTGAACGGGTGGCCGTGGTTTCTCAGACAAGCCCCCACCCGGAGCCGGAGCGCCTCATGGAGGAGTTCTCGTTCTATACGCTGTGCGACCCCGAATACTTCGAGACGCTGAGCCGCTTTCCGGCCACCTCGGGCTACGCGGAGTTGCTGAAGTCCCTGCTCCCGCCGGACTGGAGCGTCAACCGCTTCGACATCTTCCTCCAGGCGGGCTCCGAGCGAACCATCCTGAAGCCACAAGGCTTCAAGATTCACCTGTCCGCGCCCGTGGCGGAAGCGGCGACGCTGCTCCAACGGGTGGCGCCCCTGTGCGCGCGCGCCGAGGTGATGTTCAAGATCATCGCCGCGCCCATGCTGCTGCGCTTCCTCAATTCCAAGCGCTACTCGCGCAACGGCTCCGGCAAGTTCATCACCCTGTACCCGAAGGATGAGCCCACCTTCCTCGCGCTCATCGAGCAGCTCTATCAGGCGACCCGAGACCTCACGGGCCCTTACATCCTGTCGGACAAGCGCTATCGGGACAGCAAGGTGGTCTTCTACCGCTACGGCGGTTTTCAGCGCATGTATGACCTGCGCGTGGATGGCATGCGCAACCTCATGGTTCGCAAGCCGGACGGCACCTATGTCCAGGACGACCGTCTGCCTTACTTCCAGCTCCCAGACTGGGTGAAGGATCCGCTGCCGGACCCCGAGCCGGAAGGGGATGACGACTCCGGCCTGCTCCACGGGCGCTACGAGGTCCGAGAGGCGCTCGCCTTCACCAACACCGGAGGGGTGTACAAGGCAGTGGACCGGACCACCGGGGCCACCGTGGTCATCAAGGAGGCCCGGCCCTACACCGAAGCGTGGATGGGCGCCGAGCTGTCCGTGGACGCCACCGTCGCGCTCCGCCACGAGCACGACATCCTCCAGCGCCTGGACGGACTGCCTTTCGTCCCTCGCGCCCTCGACATGTTCCAGGAGTGGGAGCACACGTTCCTGGTCATCTCGCACGTGGGCGGAACGCCGCTCGCCACGCTGCGCGCCAACGATGACTTCATCGTCATGACGGACATGGACGACCCCGAGCGCGTCCTCCGCTTCTGCGTCACGTGGCGCACCCTCGCGCTCCAACTCCTCGACGCGGTGGACGCCATCCACGCGCGCGGCATCCTCGTGGGCGACATCTCCCCGGGCAACGTCCTGCTCGACCGGGACACGGGCGCGCTGGGCCTCATCGACTTCGAGGCCGCGCTCGCCCAGGGCGGCACGTCCCCCTTCTCCGCGCAGTGGTTCAACCCCGGGTTCCGCAATCCCTCGCGGCGACAGGCCCATGCGCTGGAGTCGTCCGACGACTTCTACGCGTGCGGAATGCTCCTCTACAACCTGGTCTGCCCCATCCAGAACCTCTTCGAGTTGGACAAGGCCCAGCCCGTCTTCCGCGTGTTGGACCACTTCATCGAAGGCGGCCTGCCCTCGCCCATCAAGGACATCATCCAGTCCCTGCTGGAGGGCCACCCGGACACGGCACGCGCCCAGGCCCGAGCGTGGGATCCCCTCGGAGCCGGAGCGGCCAGTCCTCGTCCTCTCGGCTGAGTCCCCTCGCGAACGAACCAGGACCTTCCCATGTCGCACGCTCCTTTCGCCTCCGCCCCGGCCCTGCCAGAGGCGGACTCGTTCCAGGAAACGCTCCGCGAGCTGGCCCGGCACATGGTCGGCACCATGGACCCGAGCCGCGCGGACCGCCTCTTCCCTCCGGACGCCATGGCGTTCCAGACGAACGCGCTGAACCTGGCCTATGGCGCCTGCGGGCCCGCGCTCTTCCTCCACGACGTGCTGGGAGAGCTTCCCCAGGTCGCGAGGGAGTGGCTCCTCGCGCAGCCCGTGGAGCCCTCCGCGTATCCTCCGGGCCTCTACTCCGGCATCGCGGGAGTGGCCTGGACCTTCGCGGAGCTGGGCTTGCTCGAGCACGCCCAGGCGCTCTTCGAGAAGGTCTCCACCTCACCGCTCGCCTTTCGCGCCGTGGACATCTTCGATGGCGTCGCGGGCTGGGGGCTGACGGCGCTCGCCTTCCACCAGCGAACCCGGGATGACCGGTACCTCGCGCTCGCGGGCCGCGCCGCGGACCACCTGCTCGCCAACGCCCAGTCCCACGAGCACGGCCTCTGGTGGCGCAACGAAGGGGAGTCCGTGGCGCGGCTCGGCTTCGCGCTCGGCGGCAGCGGCGCGGCGCTGTTCCTGCTCTACCTCGGGCGCGCCACCGGCGAGGCGCGCTACCTCGCCGCGGCCCGCGGCGCGCTGGACTTCGAGATCGCCCACGCGCAAGAGCGAGGGGCCGCGCTCGTGTGGGGTGTCACCGCGGGCGCCACCGGCCACCGCCCCTACTGGCTGCGCGGCGGCGCGGGCGTGGCGTCCACCCTCATCCGCTTCTTCGCCGTCCTCCAGGACGAGCGCTACCTCCAGGTGGCCCGCCGGGCGGCGCGCGGCTGCGGCGTGTTCTTCTCCGCGGCGCCCCACCTCTTCGAGGGGCTGACCGCCATGGGCGAGACGCTCCTGGACATGTACCAGGTGACGGGCGAGCCGCAGTACCTGGAGCTGGCCCGACAGAAGGCCCGGCAGACGCTGCTGTTCCGCATCGAGCGCCCCACGGGACTCGCCTTCCCGGGGCGCTACCTGCTGCGCGTCAGCCACGACTACGGCATGGGCGGCGCGGGAATCGGGATGTTCCTCCACCGCCTTCTGAAGAACTCACCCCGGCGCTTCCACGACCTGCCCGGGCTCACACCGCCGCACTGAGGCGGCGTGTCACTCACCGGGCGGAGCGAGCACCGTGCCGCCGTACTGGCTGGCCGCCAGCGTGCCGCAGGCCGCGCCAATCTCCTTGCCGCCCGAGTACCGCCGCGCGATGGGCGCCTTGAGAATCTGGAGGTGGTCGCGAAACGCGCTCAGCTCCTCGGCCGTGGGCGGCAGGTACTTCCCCGTGGGGTCCGTCACGTCGATGAGGTCCACCTTGATGGGGATGCCCTCGAAGGCCACCTTCAGCGCCTCGGCGTCCTCGCGCCCCAGGTTGAAGCCCTGGATGGCCACGTAGGCAATCATCGCCCGCTCGCGCCGCGCCTCGCTGTACTCGCGGATGGCCTCGATGAGCTCCGGCAACGGGTGCGTCTTCTCGATGGGCAGCACCTGCGCGCGCTTCTCCGCGATGGCGCTCGTCACCGAGAAGGCCAGCCGGTACGGGTGCCCCTCGCGCGTGTAGCGCCGGATGGCCGGCACATGCCCCGCGGTGGAGAAGGTGATGGACTGCCCGGAGATGGAGAAGCCCGCCGGGTTGGACAGGATCTGCGCCGCCCGGAGCGTCTCCTTGTAGTTGAGCAGCGGCTCGCCCATCCCCATGAACACGACGCCGCGCACGGGCCGGTCCGCCTCGGCGCGCACCTGGAGCACCTGGTCCAGAATCTCCCAGGTCTGGAGGTTGCGCTTGAAGCCCAGCTTCCCCGTCATGCAGAAGTCGCACGCCAGCGCACAGCCCACCTGGCTGGAGACGCAGACGACGTACTTCTCGTCGAAGATGGGGATGCGCACCGCTTCAATCTGTCCGCCCAGCGGCGACTCGAAGAGGTACTTCACGAAGCCGTCGTCCGCCTTGCGCCGCTCCACCACCCGGAGGCTCGGCATCTCGGCGTGCGCGCGCAGGTGGTCCGCGACGCGGCGCGGCACCTGGGGCGCCCGGCAGATGGCCTCCACCGAGGGCAGGCCATGGGCGAACACCGCCGCGAACACCTTGCGGACGGCCACCGGCGTGGGGGCGAGCGGAGCCAGCGCCTCGTGCAGCTCCGGCAGGGACAATTGCTTCAGGTTCAAGACGCGGGCTTGATCTTCGACCGCAGGAACTCGGTCAGCTTGGCCGAGACTTCCTGGGGAATCCGCTGAGCCAACGCCCGTTTGCACATCCCGGACGTGGCCCGGTAGGTGCTCAGGAACTCCTCGCACGGCCTGCAGCCCGCGAAGTGCTCCTTCAAATGGCGCGCTTCCTCCGGCGTCATCTCGCCGTCGAGGTACTCCAGCAGGAGGTTGATGGAATCTTTACACGTATACATCCGAACCTCGGCTGGCTGCGGCGCGCATCATCCTCTTTCTACGAAGATGCCGAGCCCCCCGGCGGGTTTCAAATCCCGCGATCATCCCGGCTGGTAGAACTGCTCGATGGCCTCGCGAAGCGCAAGCCGGGCCCGGTGCAGACGACTCTTGATAGCAGGGATGGAATCCCCCGTTGCCTCTGAAATCTGTTCGTAACTGAGGCCGTCCACGTCTTTCAAGAGGAAGACCTCCCTGTAGCCCTCGGGCAGCCGGTCGGTCGCCTGCTGGATGGCCACGCCCAGCTCGGCGTCCAGGGCCTTTTCCTCGGCGTTCTGGCCCCAGTCGGAGAGGGGGTAGTCCGCCAGGGTGCCCCGCTCGGTGAACTCGGGGCCCTGAAGCTCGGACTCGACGGCCTGGGCCACCCGCCGGTGGCGCAGGCGCATGAGCGCGTGGTTGGCCGCGATGCGATGCACCCACGAGCCGAAGGCGGCCTCTCCCCGGAAGTCCTTCAGGTGTTGATAGGCGGACAGGAAGGTGTCCTGCGTGATTTCGGCGGCGTCCGCCTCGGAGCGGGTCATCCGCAGCGCCAGGCCGTACACCTTGTCCTGGTGGGCCTCCACCAGCGCCTCGAAGGCGGCGATTTCGCCGTCCTGCGCCCGCGCCAGCAGTCGGCGGTCGTCTCCTGTGTCGACCTGGTCGGACATGGGAGGGCGCACCCAACCAGTCGCCGCGCTCCGCGTCAAGGCCGACCTCATGCCCGCTTGGCCGGAGCCCGGCTGACATGTCGGCTGTCGCGAACCCAGAGCCGGAAGGGCTCGGCGGCCCAGGCCCCCGCGTAGTCCACGCCGATGCGCGGCCCCCGGGACACCTGGGACTCGGGCACCGGCGCGCCGGGCAGCAAGTGGAGCGCCGGGGAGAACAGCGGCGTGCGGTTGTGCGCCATGGTCAGCCCCAGCGCCTTGCACAGCCGCCCCGGGCCATCCGTGCGAGCCTCCGGGGGCAGGCCCTCCACCGGCTCCACCGCGCGCACCAGCACCGCGGCCCCGTGGCCCGGCGTGTCCGTGGTGACGTTGAAGCAGTGGTGCATGCCGTAGATGAGGTAGACGTACGCGCGGCCCGCGGGGCCGAACATCACCTCGGTGCGCGGGGTGAGGCCCTTGGACGAGTGGCTCGCCAGGTCGTGCGGCCCCACGTAGGCCTCCGTCTCCACGATGCGCCCCACCCGCCGCCAGCCGCCCTCCTCCACGACGAGAAGCGCGCCCAGCAGCTCGCGCGCGACCACCAGCGCGGGGCGGGCATAGAAGGCCTCATCGAGCGGGTCCATGGACACCTTCTGTCTCCCGCCCACCAGGGAACGTCAACCGCGGCGAGGCAGTTCACACCGGCGCGGGGCTGGGGCAGATTGCGCGGCATGTCCACGCCTGGCCGGCTCTCCGGTCTTCTCCTTCCTCTTTTCTCGCTGCGCTCCCAGACGGACTTCGGCATCGGCGACTTCGGCGCCCTCCCCGGACTCTTCGGGTGGATGCGCGCCGCGAGGCAGCGGCTGCTGATGGTGCTGCCGCTGTTGCCCACGGCCCCGGGCGACTCCAGCCCCTATGCCACGCGCTCGGCGTTCGGACTCAACCCGCTCTTCATCGACCTGTCCCAGGTGCCCGAGTACCAGGCCACTGGCGGCGAGGGCGCGCTCTCCGAGGCCGAGCGCCATCAGCTGCGGGAGGCCCGCGCCGCGCCGCGCATCCGCTACGACCTGGTGTTCCCGCTGAAGGACGCCGCCTTCGCGCGCGCGTTCGAGCACTTCGAGGCCCAGGCGTGGGCCCCTCGCACCGAGCGCGCCCGCCAGTTCCAGCAGTGGCGCGAGGCGCAGGGCGAGTGGCTGGAGGACTACGCCCTCTTCACCGCCATCAGCGAGCAGGAGTCCCGCCGCGCGTGGTGGGAGTGGCCCGAGGGGCTGCGCGCGCGCCACCCGGAGGCCCTGCGCGGCAAGGCCCAGGAGCTGGAGCGCCGCGTGCGCTACCACGCGTGGCTCCAGTGGCTGGCCGAGGCGCAGTGGAACGCGATGCGGACCCAGGCGCGCGCGCATGACGTGCTCTTGTGCGGCGACGAGCCCTTCATCATCGGGCAGGACAGCTCGGACTGCTGGGCCCACCCGGCCATCCTCCGCCGCGACGCGCGGCTGGGCGTGCCGCCGGATGACTTCTCCGCCACGGGCCAGGACTGGGGTCTGCCCTACTTCGACTTCGCGGCCATGGAGCGCGAGGACTACCGCTGGCTCAAGCAGCGCGCCGCCAAGGCCGCCAGCTACTACGACCTGCGCCGGGTGGACCACGCGGTGGGCTACTTCCGGCAGTGGATCCGCGACGGGCACACGCCCACGGGCCGCTTCACGCCCCCGGACGAGGACAGCCAGCGGCGCCTGGGCGAGCGGAACTTCCGGCTCCTGTCCGAGGGCGCCGGCATCGTCGCCGAGGACCTGGGCGTCATCCCGCCCTTCGTGCGCCACATCCTCGCGAACCTCCAGCTGCCCGGCTACCGGGTGATGCGCTGGGAGCGCGACGACCACACGTACCGCGACCCGCACCAGTTCCCCGCCGTGTCGCTGGTCACCACCGGCACCCATGACACCGACACCGTGGCCGAGTGGTGGGAAGGCGCCCGCGACGACGAGCGTCACGCCGCCGCGCGCGCGTGGCCGGAGTTCCACGGCGTCCCGCTGACGCGCGAGTTCACCCCGGACATCCACCGCGCCACGCTGGCCGCCACGCTCAACGCGGGGAGCGACCTGTGCGTGCTGCCGTGGCAGGACGTGCTGGGCACGCGCGATCGCATCAACCTGCCGGGCTCGATGAGCGACGCCAACTGGGCGTACCGCATGGCCCAGGATGCATCCGAGCTCTTGACGAACCCTCAGACGAAAGAGGCCGCCGAGCGGCTGGCGTGGCTCACCGCGTCCGCTCGGCGCTGAGCCACACGCCCCGGGGAAGTGCTCACCGGGGAAGTGCTCACTTGATGCACTTCACCTGGCCCGGGAAGCCGTCGAACACGGCGCAGCGCCGGCCGTCGTTGGCGCACTGGAGTCGCGCGCAGATGTCATCCCCCACGCAGATGGGGGGCGAGCGGCCGAAGTCGAAGAACAGCTCCGCGCAGAACTTGTAGGGGTCCTCGCAGCCGAGGGAGCCGCAGTAGGGCGCATCGCGCAGGCTCTCGCCCTCCTTGAGGATCACCACCTCGTCCTCGCTGACCCCGCAGGCGGTGCCGAGCAGCGCCAGGGAGGCCGACAGCAGCAGCGTGATTCGCCATGACATAGAGCCCCAATCTGGCGCACCCCGAGCCGGGTTGCACGTCCTCTGGCGCCCGAGCGAGAGACACCCGACACTGAGCAAGGAGTTTTCAGGGGCGCAATGCGACAGAGTCTCGTGGCCGAAACGAAGGGAAACAGCTCAGCGCGCGGACTTCCGGCTAGAAACGGCCCCGTGGCCGCCGTCGTCCCGCTCCGCTCCCTTCGCCTTCTGTTCGCCACCGCCCTCCTGGCGCTGGTGACGGCCTGCGCCACCGTGTCCGAGCCCCCGCCGGGCCCCAAGGTGGAGGCCCTGGACATCGAGGGCACGAAGCAGGTCTCCGAGGGGGCCCTCAAGGACCGCATCCTCACCTCGGCCACGCCCTGGTACGCCTTCTGGCCGTTCGGCAAGCCGCACTACTTCGACCCCAACGCGTGGCAGGCGGACCTGCGCCGCATCGAGCGGTACTACGCGGCCGAGGGCTTCTACCAGGCCGAGGTCGTCGCCAACGAAGTGCAGGAGGTTGGCAAGGACACGGTCCGGCTGGAGGTGAGCGTCCAGGAGGGGAAGCCCACCCGCATCGCCGCGATCCGCATCGAAGGGCTGGAGTCCCTGTCCCAAGGAGAGTCCGCGCCCACCCCGCTGCAGCGCGAGCGGCTGCTGGCGAACCTGCCCGTGCGCGAGGGCGACATCTTCCGCGAGGAGGCCTGGGCCACGACGAAGGAGGACCTCAAGCAGCGCCTGCGCGAGCTGGGCTACGCGGAGGCGGAGGTGACGGGCGAGGTGCAGGTGGACGTGGCGACGCAAGAAGCCACCATCCACCTCCAGGCGAAGCCGGGCCTGCGCTATCGCTTCGGCAACATCTTCGTCGCCACGGACGCCAACCCGCAGGTGCCGCCCAAGCGCATCATCGAGCAGGCCCAGGGCGCGGTGCACAAGGGCGCGTACTACAGCGAGTCCGCGCTGGCCGAGGCGCAGGCCCGCGTGTTCCGCATGGGCGTGTTCGGCGCGGCCAAGGTGAACCGCGGCGCGCCGGACCGGACGAACGCCACGGTGCCCATCGTGGTGGACGTGCGCGAGGCGCCCTTCCGGTCCATCCGGCTGGGCGGTGGTATCGGCGTGGATGCCGCGCGACAGGAGGTGCGCCTGCTGGGCGAGTGGACGCACCGCAACTTCCACGGCGGCCTGCGCCGACTGACGCTGCGGGGACGCGCGGGCTACGCGTTCATCCCCAACGTCATCGCCGCGCTCAAGAGCTCGGACAACTCCAGCGCCAAGAGCGGCACCATCTTCAACCTCACCGCCGAGTTCGAGCAGCCGCGCTTCCTCCTGCGCGACCTGCGCTTGCAGTCCTCGCTCACGGGCGAGAAGGGCGTGGAGCAGGCGTATGACTACCTGGGCGGGCGCCTCCAGGCGGGCGTCATCTGGCAGCCGCACCCCAGCTTCAGCGTCTTCCCCTCGTACAACCTCCAGGTGTACCGGCTCAACGGCAGCGTCGCGGCGGACGCGACCGTGCCGCCCATCGTCCTCGGCTGCGCTGCGAGCGCCTCCAGCAAGTGCACCCAAGCGCTGAGCTTCCTGGAGGTGGCGTTCGCCTGGGACCGGCGAGACGACCCCGTGGAGCCGCGCGACGGCTACTACCTGGGCCTGAGCGTGCAGCGCGGCGGCGGGCCGCTCTTCGGGGACTTCAACTACGTGCGCCTCTTGCCGGACCTGCGCTTCTACGAGTCCTTCGGTGAGCGCCGCCGCGTCACGATGGCGGCCAAGCTGCGCATGGGCACGCTCAACACGCTGGGTGGCAGTCAAAGCTCCATCGTCACGCGCTTCTTCTCCGGCGGCGCCAACTTCATGCGCGGCTTCAACGGCAACCGGCTGTCCCCCATGGTGGCCGTGGGCTCTCCGGACAACGGCGAGTTGCAGACCGTCCCCGTGGGCGGCAACAGCCTGTTCGAAAGCTCGCTGGAGCTGCGCTATCAGATCTCCGAGAGCTTCGTGCTCGCCAGCTTCTATGACTCGGGCTTGGTGGGCGTGAACGGCTTCTTGAGCAAGGACTCGCCCAAGCTGTTCGGCCCCGACCACTACCACGCGGTGGGCTTGGGCATGCGCTACCTCACCGTGGTCGGCCCCATCCGCCTGGACATCGCGCGACGGTTGAACATCGGGCGGGGATTGCCCGTCGCGACCGACGGCTACACCTATCCCACCGCCGGAGGTTGCTTCGGCATCGGACGGAAGGTCGTGAAGGCGCCCCTGTCCGGCCCCACGTCTCCAGAAGGCACCTTCGCGGGCTCGCCCGAGGGGATGTGCGCCCTGCAGATTTCCATTGGAGAGGCGTTTTGAAGCGCGCGCGCTGGCGACGACGACTGGCATGGGGACTGGGCGGCCTGGTGGCCCTGCTCGTGCTGCTCGTCGCGGGCGCCCTGCTCTTCGCGACCAGCCGTCCGGGAGAGGCGTGGCTCCTGCGCCAGGGACTCGGGATTGCGGGTGAGCAGCTCGCGGGGCGCCTGGAAGTGGGCAGTCTGGACGTGGGTCTGGGCCACGTGGCCCTCACGGACGTGAAGCTGTACACGCCCGAGGGCGAGCTGGTCGCGGAGGTCGCCCGCGTGGAGGCCCACGTGCGGCTCTCCAGGCTGCTGAAGCACTCCGTCGACCTCACCTCCGTGAAGCTCGACACGCCTCGCCTCTATCTCGCGCAGGACGAGCGGGGGCTGAACCTCTCGCGCGCGGTGGCGCCGCGACACCCCAAGCCCGAGGAGCCGCCCTCCCCCACACCCAACCGCCTGCGGCTGTCGCTGAGCGCGCTCCAGCTCACCCACGCGTACGTCGACTTCCAGCAGGAGCTGCCGGACGGTGGCCAGCGGCAGGCGCGCTTGGAGGAGTTCTCCGCGACGGGCTCGGGCACCTACGCGCTGGCGAACCAGGCGTTCACCGTGATGTTGGACGCGGCGGGCGCGCTCAGTCGTCCCACCGCGGGCCCGGTGAAGCTGACGGTGAAGGGCTCGGGACAGGAGGACGCGCGCGAGGTGGATCTCCAGCTCACCGTGGCGGGACTGGAGCTGGACGCGGCCGCGAAACAGTCGGGGCCCAAGACGCTCGCGCTGGACCTGCGGCGGCTCACGGTGGCGCCAGCCCTGGCGCAGGGGCTGCTCTCCTCCTGGCCGCTGAGGGTGCCGGTGACGGTGCGCGGGACGGCGGGCCTGGACGGCGACACGGTGAAGGCGAAGCTCGCCGCGGGCGCGGCGAAGGCCACGCTGGACGTGGACGGTGACTTCGACCTGGAGCGCCTGCGCTCGAGCGGGCTCACCGTGAAGGCGCGCGCGGTGAATCTCGCGGAGCTGATGGACGAAGGCATCGCCACGGACCTGTCCGCGGACCTCGTCGCGAAGGGCGGCGGCACGAGCCTGGAGACCCTGGACGGCGACGCGGTCCTCACCGTGTCCCCATCCGAGTACCGCGGCCAGTCGGTGGGCCCCGTGGAGGTGCGCGCGAGCGCGAAGGAAGGACGCTATCAGCTCGCGAAGCTGCGGGTGCTCGTGCCTGGAGCGTCACTCGTGGCCACGGGCGAGGGCACGACCAAGGCCCTGCGCGCCACGGGCACGCTGCAGGCGACGAACCTGGAGCAGCTCTCGCGCGCACTGAATCGGCTGGTGCCGGGCGGCGTGGTGCCACCCCTCGCGGGCGGCGGCGCGCTGGACCTGAAGCTGGATGGCCCGCCTCGCACGCCTCACTTGAAAGCGGACGGAGACTTCGCCGCGCTCACCTACGGCGACTTCGCCATGAAGGGCCTGCGCCTGCACGTGGACATCCCCGACGTGACGCGCCCCCTCACCACCGACGCCAATCTGGCCGTGGCCGAGCTGCGCACCGGGGGCCGCGCCTTCCGCGACCTCTCCGCCGTCATCGCCACGCAGAACCAGGACCTGGAGGCGCACATCAACCTCGCCGGCGACGCGCAGTTCGCGCTCGGGCTGCGCGGACAGGTGGACCCAAGCGGCGACGGGCTGGACGTGCGCACGCTGTCGCTGTCCTGGCCCGAGGCCACCTGGACGCTGCGGCACCCCACGCACGTGCGCTTCGGCGGTGGTCGCGTGGCCGTGGAGCCGCCGCTCGCGCTGGCCTCCGAGTCGCAGTCGCTCTCGGTGGGCATGTCGAAGGTGGGCTCGCGCTTGGACGCGCGCGTGGAGCTGGGCGCGGTGGACCTCGCGAAGCTGCCGCGCCTCTTCGTGCCAGAGTCGCTGGGCCTGGGCGGCACCGTCACGGGCCACGTGGCCACGCGCGGCGCGCTGTCTCGCCCCGACGCGGATGCGGACCTCGCGTGGAAGGACGGTCGCGCGAAGGGATACGAGCACCTCGCGCTCGGGCTGAAGGCTCGCTCGTCCGGAGACCGCGCCACCGGCACGCTGAGCGCGGGGCTCCCTGCGGCGCACGCCACCGCGGACTTCGACGTCCCCATCCAGGGCCTCCTGCGGCGTCGGCGCGAGCCCGTGTCCCTGCGAGTCAACCTGGAGGATGTCGACATCGCGGGCGCCATGGCGCTCGTCCGCCCCCCCGCGCCGGAGTCCGAGTCCGACGCGCCACCAGCCCCGAGCCCCACCGGACACCTCGCGGGCCTGCTGGAGGTCACCGGCACCGCGAAGGATCCGCGCGTGGCGCTCACCTTGCGCGGGCGCGAGCTGCGCTACACCGGCCGCCCCGAGGAACTCTTCGCGCATCCGCTCTCCTTCGAGCTGCGCGCGGGCTCGGATCCAGAAGACCAGACGCTGGACGCGCGCGTGGACGTGCAGGGCCTGGGCTCGCAGACCTACGCGGTGCTGCGCACGCCCTTCACGCTGAACGGCATGCTCTCGCGTCCGCCCACCGTGGCGCAGGCCTTGGACACCCCCGTGCAAGTGGAGGCACGGCTGGCGGACCTGTCGCTGGCGCTGCTCCAGGGCATGCCGGGTGTGGAGGCGCCCGGGGGCACGGTGTCCGTGCAGGTGGCGGCCTCGGGTTCCCTGGTGACGCCCGTGGGCCGGGTGGACGTGCTGGCCAAGAACGCCACGCTCAACGGCGCGCCGCCCATGGACGGACAGCTCGCCATCGTCGCCAGCACCGAGGACGTGAAGCTGACGCTGAACGCGCAACGGCAGCAGGAGGCGCTCGCGGAGCTGACGCTCGTGCTCAAGGCGCCCCTCGCCGCGCTGCAGGACCGCGACGTGTTCGCCCACGTGCCCTTCGAGCTGAAGGGCCACGCGGGCCCCGTGCCTCTGCACGAGCTGCATCCGCACCCGGGCGGCGAAGCGCGCGGGCTGCAAGGCCTGCTCGCCCTGGAGATGCTCGCCCACGGCACGCTGGAGGCGCCGCAGGTGGACCTCACCACCACCGTGCAGAAGCTGGGCGTGGGCTCGCTCGCGCTCGGGCAGGCGCGCGCGCACTACACCTATGCGTCGCAGCGCTCCACGGTGGACGCGATGTTCTCCGGCGCCAGTGGCGGCACGCTCCAGGTGAACGGCGGCCTGACGTTGGACCTGTCACTCCCGGCGCTCCAGGCCCCATCGCTGCCCATCGCCAGCGCGCCGCTGGAGGTGAACCTGCGCGCGAACGACTTCGACCCGTCGTTCCTCTCCGGCGCCTCGCAGGCCGTGCGCACGTTGGGCGGCATCCTCCAGGCCCAGGCTCGGCTGGGCGGCACCGTGGGCGCGCCCACGTTCCAGGGCACGCTGCAGTGGACGGACGGCAAGCTGGGGCTTCAAGGGTTCGGCGAGTACCGCGGCATCCAGCTCGACCTGGATGCGACGCGCGAGAACATCCAGCTCAAGCGGCTCTCGGCGCAGGCGGGCAACGGCTCGCTGGAGCTCACCGCGCAGGCCCAGCGCGCCCAGGGCGACGAGTACGCGCTCGAAGGCAAGGGCACCACGAAGAACTTCCCCATCGTGGTGGACGACCAGCTGCTCGCGCTCTTGAGCATGAACATGACGATGCGCGGGAGCCTGTCGGATCAGCTCGTGCACCTCACCGACCTGTCCATCCCCGAGGCCCACGTCGAGTTGCCCGAAATCAAGCGCAAGGACCTCCAGTCGCTCGACCGTCCCACCGACGTGGTGATGGTGCGCAACGGCGTCCCGGTGGAGCGGCGCAAGCGCAAGACCGCCACGCAGTCGCCAGCCCCCGGCACCGCGACGCCCGAGGGCGCGACCCCGACTCCCGAGCCCGAACCGGCGCGCCGCGCGTACTGGGTCAACGTGCACGCGCCCCGGAACATCTGGGTGAAGGGCTCCGACTTGAACCTCCAGCTCGGCCTCTCGGATGACTTCCGGCTGGAGTACACGGACGAGGCCCGCATGTTCGGCGAGGTCACCGTGCTCTTCGGCCGCGTGGACGTGCTGGGCCGCCGCTTCGACGTGCAGAAGGACAGCCAGGTGCGCTTCACCGGCCCGGCCCTCGCGCCGTACATCAACGTCACGGCCGAGCACCGCAACGACTCGGCGCAGGTCACGGTGTTCGTCACCATCCGCGGCCAGGGCAAGGACATCACCCTGAAGACGAGCAGCGAGCCGCCCCTGCCCGAGTCCGAAATCTACACGCTGCTCGCCACGGGTCGCCGCACGCTGGAGCGCAACTCCGGCGCGTCCATGACGGCGGGCGCGCAGGCCGCCTCGGTGGTGGGCTCGTACATCGCCAACCAGGCGCGCAAGACGCTGGCCTCCAAGCTGCCCTTGGACGTGCTCTCCATCGAGGCCGGTGGCGCGGGGCTCGCGGGCACGAAGCTGGAGGTGGGCACCTACGTCACGGACAAAATCTACGTGGGCTACACCGGCCGCGTCGGCGCCAACCTGCAACAAGGCGAGAACGCCAACGCCGTGCGCTTCGAATACCAGTTCGGCCCTCGGTGGAGCGTGGAAGGCCAGTATGGCGATGCGCGCCACGGCGGCCTGGACCTCATCTGGACCAACGAATACTGAAGCACCCAGGTCAGCCCACACCCGCCCCAAAGGCAGACATCCCATCTTTCGAGAGAGTGGAAACTGACCGGGGCTCCACAGACGAAATGTCTGCTCATGAGACGGAGCGCGGCGAACACTCGCTGCCCTTGGGTGCCATTGCCGCGTCGGCGTCACAAAGCCGGGGTAGCGTGCACGGCAACCATGCGGACCTCCTCAATCTCTCGACAGAAGCCGTGGCTGTGTCTCGTGCTCGGGCTGGTGGTGCTGGCCGGCTGCTCCGACCCGGGACCGACGGAGCCCAATCCCAATACCGACGGTGGCACGGAGAACCCGACGGACGGTGGCACGCAGCCCTCGGGCTGCATGGAGTCGCGCTTCCTCTCGCAGCTCGGCAAGGACCGGTTGATTGTGGGCGCGCAGATGGAGGACGCCACCGCGAAGGCGGCGCCCTTCGACCTGCGCTACCTGTACGTCGCGGCGGGCATCTTCGACTCGAAGGACGCCTGCACGTCGTGCGCGTCCGGCTGCACCGCGGCGGGCACCTCGTGCGCGGGCGGGGCGTGCGGTTGGTGGGGCTGCTGGCAGTGGGACCAGGACCCTCCAGGCGCCTACGTGCGCGACTTCATCAAGACCGCGCGCGGCAACCACCAGATTCCCTTCATCACCTACTACGAGGAGTTCCAGGCCAGCGGCTACACCGAGGGCCAGGCCCAGCTCGCCGCGCTCAACGACGTGAACTTCCTGCGCCGCTACCTGGCCGACTGGCGCTTCCTGTTGAAGCAGGTGGGCAGTGAGCAGGTGCTGCTGCAAATCGAGCCGGACCTCTGGGCCTATCTCCAGTTCTTCTCTCCGGACGGGACGCCGCGCGCCATGCCCGCGGCGGTGGCCGCCGCCAACCCCACCGACTGCGCCTCGCACGAGAACAACGCCGCGGGCCTGAGCAAGTGCATGATCGCCATGGCGCGCAAGTACGCGCCGAACGCGAAGGTGGGTCTGCACGCCAGCGCGTGGGCCACCAAGGTGGACGTGTCCATCAACACCAACGCGTCCTTCAACGTGGCGGGCGAGGCGAACAAGGTGGCGGACTTCCTCTCGCAGCTCGGCGCCACGGAGATGGACTTCGTCACCGTGGAGGCGTCCGACCGCGACGCAGGCTGGTACGAGAAGCAGCAAGGCAAGGCCACGTGGTGGGACACCAACAACACCAAGCTCCCCCACTTCCGTCAGGCCTTCACGTGGGCCAAGGCCGTGTCCGAGCGCCTCAACAAGCCGAACTTCTGGTGGCAGCTCCCGTTGGGAAACATGTCCCTCAACAACACGGACAACCACTGGAAGGACAACCGCGTGGACTACTTCTTCGCGCACGCGGACGAGGTGGCCGCCGCGCACGGGGTCGGCTTCGCGTTCGGCGCGGGCGCCCTGGGCCAGACGACGCCCGAGACGGACAACGGCAACCTCGCGAAGAAGATGAACGCCTACAAGGTCGCGGGCGGACAGCGCCCGTGCCCGTGAGGAACGACTCAGAAGAGGCGTGAGAAGGTCGCGGGCACGCCGGGACGCGGATGCCAGCGCTGGCCGTCGCGAGGCAGCCAGAGCAGGTGGAAGCGTCCGGCGGGCCCCTCGTAGCGCACCGTGTGCTCGCCCCGGGACAGCGAGAACTCCGGGGTCGTCACGCGCGCGCCGTCGATGACGAGCGTGCCGTGTGCGAGCACCTGGGCCGGCTCCACGAAGTACCGGTCCTCACGCACGGCGAGGAAGCGGTCCTCCAGGGGTTCGGCGCCCGACGCGTCGTAGCGCTGGCCCCAGAGGTACAGGTCGCCATCGAGCGGCTGGTAGTGCGCGTCCAGGAAGGCACGCAGCGTGGGCGGCAGGCCCGGGGTGCGCAGGTCGTCCACGCGCAGCACGCAGCCGCGAGACACCAGGGCCTCGGGCACCTCGCGCGCGAGCTGCTCCGCGATGGAGCCGCGCAGGTACGCGTCCGTGTAGAAATAGAAGTGCGCGTGCGGACGACTCACCGCGCCGCCCGCGTTGTCGTAGACGACGTCCTCGGGATTCGTGAGCGTCCCGATGCGCGCGAGCACCTCGCGCTGCCGGGCGTTGTCCCCACCGTCCAGCAAGTGCTCCAAGCCCGTCGCCTGGAGCGCGAGCAGCGCGCCCAACCCCACCGCCGCCTCGATGCGAGGCCCGAGCGTGCGCGGCCACATCAGCGCCAGCATCGCGCCACGCGCGGCCAACGGCGCCAACACCCCGAGGAAGGGCAACAGGCTGTACGGGAACGGCGCGCGCTGGAGCGCGTACGCGCCAAACGTCGCGGGCACGGCGAGCACCAGCACCGCGTCCGGATGACTCCAGCGCGCCGGCCCCTCACGCACGAGCGTCCAGACGACACGCGCGAACCCCAGCGCCGCCAAGATGAAGAACACCGGCTGCTCGCGCACGGCCGGCACGAAGAAGTCGCGCCACGAGAAGCCCGGGTAGTGGCGTTGATGCTCGGCGGCCCACGCGAAGCACCACCGCCACGTCGCGCCCCAGGACGCCGTCAGCGTGAGATACACGGCGACCAGCGCCAGCACACTCCCCGCGCCCGCGAGGAAGGCCCGAGGCGAGCCCAACCGCGCCGGAGGACGTCCCCGTCGCCACGCGGCATCCCCCCATGAAACAAGGCCCACGAGGCCACCGTGGAACAGCACCTTCTGCGAGGCCCACGCCGCCGCGACCAGCAGCGCCCCGGACGAGAAACAGGCGCCCTTGCCGAGCGTGCGCGACGACAGCGCCGCCAGCGCGCCGAGAAACAGCGCGGTGGAGAGCGCATCCGGCCGCACCTCGGTGGCGAACCGGACGTAGGACGGCAGCGACAGCAACAGCACGGGCGCGAGCAGCGCCGCGACCGAGCCCTCACGCCGGTTGATGCCCCAGACGGCCAGCGCCGCGCCCGCCAGTGGCACGAGCATGGCCGCGCGCAGGACGAGCATCGTGCTCGGTGCATCCCCCCACACCCAGAACAGCGGCGCGAGGAGTTGGTAGACGAGCGGGAGGTGCACCTCGAAGAAGTCGCGGTACGGCACCTGCCCATGCGCCATCAGCCATGCCGAGTGCGCGTACTGGAACTCGTCGATGCTGAAGGACTTGTGCAGCGCGAGCCGCGCGGCCTCGAACGCGAGCAGGACCAACGCTCCGCCCAACCAACCCCACGCCACTCGCGTCCAGCGGGACTCCGTCATCGGCGGCGTCATACCTTGAATCTCCTTGGGCCTCACTGTCCCAGGCGTCGGCGGGCACGCGCCCGTGCCGCTTCCAGCGCGGAGTCCACGCCGGCCGGTGCGGCCTTCGCCTCGCTCGCGGCGGGCTTCTCGGACGACGTAGGCGCTTCGCTCGGCACGGCCGGGGTCTTCGCGCGCTCCGGCGCGGCCACTTGCCACACTGCCGCTGGAGACGAGGCCGGGGTGCGCGGCGGCGTGGCGCGGACGGCCTTGCGCAGCCGTGGTCCGGAGAGGAAACGACGCACGGTCACCTCCGCCAGCAGCACCGCAATCGCCAACCCCACCAGCCACGGCGCCAGCGAGACGAGCCCCGCCGACGCGGGGGCATCCTGGAAGAGCCCCGTCATGGACAGACGCTCCACGCCACTGCCCACGGCCGCCAGCGCGACCAGCAGCTCGCGTCCCTCCTTCACGCCGCCGGGCTCGAACTCCGGCGCGTAGGGCAGCACCACGGGCGGCGCGCGGAGCACCCGCGCGCCCAGCTTCACCAACGGGAACCAGGTGCCACTGCCGCTCAGCGGGACTTCGACGACGAGGCGGTCCTCGTCCTCCCAGTGCAGGGTCTGCTCGACGGGCGCGCTCCGCCCATCCCCCGACACCAGCATCATGGTGGGGCTCGCTCCGGGCATCGGCTCTCCCTCGGGCAAGTCCAGCGTGACGCGCAGCAGGTTGCCGCGCCGCTCGGAGCGCACCACGGACTGGCTCGCGGGAGCACCACCGCCCAGCGTCCAGCGCACCATCGCCTCCAGCGTGGGGCGCAGGGAACTCCACTCGCGCAGCTCGCCGGTGTACGGACCATCCACCTCCGCGGTGAACGCCACCACGCGACCCGCGCCTCGCGACCAGAGCGCCAGCACGGGCGCGCTGCTGTCATCGAGCGTGCGCAGCGCCACGTTCGCGCGCGGCTTCAAGTACGTGAGGTTGTAGCCCCCCAACTGCGGCAGCCCTTGCGTGGGCAGCGGGCCCAGCAAGGACAGGTCCGGAGCCGCCTCCATCGACGTGGGCTCGTCCATGAAGGTGGCGCGCGCGACCGCGATGGTCTCCTGACTGAAGATGCGCGGAAGGCTGAGCGCGTCCTCGGCGAAGTAGATGCGTCCACCTCCGCGCTGAGCCACTTCGCGCAGCAGCGCCGCGTCCGAGTCCTTCGCCGTCCCCAGCCCGATGACGGACACGGTGACGTTGCGCGAGCGCAGGTCCGAGAGGACGCGCTGGTAGTCCTCGGGGTTGGTCGAGTCCGAGGCGTCCGCGAAGAGCAGCACGTGCCGCGTCGCCTTGTCGCTGCTCAATATCTGCTCCTTGCCCGCGCGCAGGGCCTCGCCCACGTAGATGCCGCCGCCCCCGCTGAAGCCGCGCGCGACCTTGCCCACGGGCAGCCCCTCTTCCACGCGCTTCATCGGAAAGATGACGTGGGGCTCCGTGTCGACCATCAGCACGGAGGCCTCGTCCTGCTTGTTGAGCAACGTCAGCGCGCCGACCACGCCCTCCGCGGCCACCTCCATCTTCGTGCGCCCATCCGGGACGGTGGCGCCCATGGAGCAACTGCAATCCATGAGTACGCTCAGCGCCACGGCGGCCCGGCGCTGCTCCTCGCGCAGCTCCAGCGACACGGGCAATAGGGGCTCGACGGGTGACTTCCGGTAGCCGCCCTCGCCGAAGCTCTCACGCCCGCCCGTCATCACCAGCCCGCCCCCGAGCTGATCCACGAACGTCGCGAGCGCGTTCAGCCCGCGCTCCCCCAGCGCGTTCGCGTCCACGTTCTCCAGCACCACCGAGCCCACGCCATCCAGGTCATCGAGCGACACGACGAACGGCGTCCGCACGCTCACGTTCATCCCTGACGCGGTGAGCGCGCGCGCCAGCGTGCCGCCGGGCTGGTGCGTGAGCAGCAACACGCGCGGAGGTCCCTCCACGCGAACCACACCGAGGCCCCGATCGTTCTCCACCACCGTGTCGCCAGGGGCCTCCACCACGAGCCGATAGCGCGCGAGCCCTGGCTCCTCGACGAGGTCGCGCAAGGACAACACGTTCGCCCCTGGCACGAGGGAGAATGGTCCCTTCACCAACGGCCGACCATCGCGCTCCAACCGCACGGTGGCGGTGACCGCGGCGGTGGCGTGCACGACGGCGGAGAACTGGAACGGCTCGCGCACGGAGACCGAGGGCGGAACATCCAGCGAGACGACCGCGACATCCAACGGCGCCTCGGGCCGAGAGACCTGACGGTAGTCCACCGCGATGCCACGCGCGGCGAGCCGCCGTGCCGCGCCTCGCGCATCCGCGCCGGTGGCCCGCCCATCCGAGATGACGAGCACGCGCCCCGCCCGCTCCTCCGGAATCAACCCGCCCGCGGCATCGAGCGCGGCGGACAGGTCCGAGGCCTCCGCGTCCACGGGCCGCAAGAATCCGCCGAGGTGCCCAGGGTCCGTGAGCGCCTTCTCCACGTGCGCCTCGCGACCGAAGGTGACCACGCCCAGGCGGTCCCCCGGACGGCGCTGGGACTCGACCAGCGACACGAGTTCCTGCGCGGTCCGGTCCACGTCGGACGGCATGGAGCGCGAGCGGTCCACCACGACCACCACGTCGCTGCCCGCGTCCGCGAAGCGCAGCTCGGGCCCAGACAGGGCGCCCACCGCGAGCACCAGCAACACGGCCCGCAGCCATTGGGGCGCTCCCGGACGGCGACCGTAGCGCCACAGGAAGAGTCCGAGCGGCAGCAGCAGGATCCACGCTTGGGGAAGAGTGAAGGTCATCGGCCCGCCCGCCTCACGTGCGCCTCGTGACGTAGAAGTCCGCCAGCAGCGCCGCCAACAGCAACCACAGCGGCCAGCGCGCGCGCCCCGAAGTCGCCCCCGTGTCCGAGGAACCGCGCGTCTCTTTCGCGGCGAGGTCCACGCTGCCGCGACCGCGCAAGTCGGACTCACGGGCATCCAGCGCCAGGACCTCGGTCGCGTCCACCGCGTCGCCGTCGCGCTCCAGCACGTAGCGGCCCGGCGCGGCGGGAGCAGGCAGGGTCAGCGGCCCGGCGCCGAACACAGGCTTCGTGCCCAACGGTCCGCGCAGTGCGTAGCGCTGGCCTGGGTTCGTCACCACCGGCAGCGGCTCACCCAAGGCGAGTTGGTGACGCGGGAAGCCTTCGCGCCTTCGCCTTGCTTCGCGCAGCACGTTGCTCCACAGCACGGGCCACGCGGTGGTGCGCTGCACGTTGGAGCGCGACACGTCCAGGTTGAGGTGCAGCCGGCCCTCCTCCTCGGACACCAGCACCGCGTCACCCGCGGCGATGAGCGGTCGGCCCGGCGGATTCTCTCCCGCCGTCCAGCGCACGCCCGCGAGCTGCACGTCGTCGAGCAGCGCATCCCCCTTCTGGGAGAAGAAGGGACCGACGAACGTTCGCAGCGGGCCACTCGCGCCCACCGTCACCTTCGCGTTCGTGCCGTGCGGCCCCACGTCCACGTCGGCAATCCCAAGGCCCGAGCTCCCGCGCGCCACGTCGGGAGACACCGCCAGGAAGCGATCCAACGCCGCGCGCTCGGCGGGCCCCAGCCCTGGCACGAGCCCCACGACCAGCGGCGCCATGGGGGCGGGCGGCAAGAGGACGTGTCCGTCCTCGGGCAGCGCGTCGTCGGGCAGCGTCACCTCCACGTCCCCCGCGCCCTGGAAGGTGAGGCGCACGGTGGTCGCACCCTCTTCGGGCAGCGCCACGTGCTCCACGCGCTCCGTGCCCTCGCGAGCCCCAGGCCCAGGCGCCGCGCGCAGCCGCAGGTCCACCGTCGAAGGCCCCGCGCCAAACCGCGCCACCCGCAGCGTCACCGTCGCCGTGTTCCCCTCATCCCGCCGCTGCGCCGAGACGAGCGCCACGTTGTCCCGAGGCCCACCCAGCGCCGTCCACCGCACCGTCGCCGGAACCCCGAAGCCCTCCACCGGCGCCGCATCCGTGAGGAAATGCACGGGCGCACCCGGCCCGGCCAGCTCCTGCGCCCACCGCAGCGTGGGCAGAACATCGTGGTCCGCGCTCTGCGGCTGGAAGGACTCCAGTGCGGACAACGCACGGGACGGCTCCACCTCCGGACCAGCGAGCACGCGCGGCGATGCGCCACTGGCGAGCACCGTCACGTGGGTGGCCGACTCGGACTCCACGCGCTTCGCCGCTTCCCGGCGCACGCGCTCCATCACCGAGTCGCCCTGCGCACCCCTCGCCGACATGGACAGGCTGCCATCCACCACGAGCACGACGTGCCGCTTCCGCGCGGACTCGCCCAGCTGCACGTCCGACAGGAACAGCGCCGCGGCCACCACCGCCAGCACCTCCAGCAGCAGCGAGAGTTCGCGCGTGAAGCGCTCCCACCTCGGACCCGCCTCCGCGCGCGGACGCGGCGTGCGCCACAAGAAGAGCGCGCTCACCACCACGGGCTTCTGCCGACGACGCAGGAAGTACGCCGCCACCAGCGGCGCGAGCGCCCCGAGCGCCAACAAGCCCCACGGCGCGCCGAAGTTCACGCGCCACCTCCGGGCACGAACAGCGCGCGCAACGGTCCCGCCACCGATGCACCCAACGGATCCGCCGCGCTCACGGTCAGCAGCGTCGCGCGCGCGCGTTGAGCCGCGGCCCGCAGGGCTCGCTGATGCGCAGCGAAGCGACGGGCATAGGCCGCGAGCACCGACTCGGTCAGCAGCTCCTCCAGCGCCGCACCGCTCTCCGCGTCCACCAGCCGCGCGCCCTCACCACCCGAAGGATCCAGATCCTCCGCGTCCAACACCTGAACCAGGAACAGCGCCGATGCGCCCCGCGCGAATCGCGAGCACAGCGCGCCCAGGTCCACCTCGACGAGGAAGTCGCTCACCACCACGCGCACGCCACACGGCCGAAGCGGCGGCAGTCGCGCCAGCGCGGCGGACAGGTCATCTCGCGCATCGAACTCCGAGGTCCGCAGCGCGCTGCGACAGGCCCCGCCCTGCACTCGCTCCGCCCGGGCGCCCGCCACCCACAGCGTGGGAGAGAGACCCTGCCGAGCGCCCACGTCCGTGGTCAGCAGCGCCACCTCGCGCGCTCGCGCCTCCTTGGACGCGGACAGCGCCATGCTGCGCGAGCCGTCCACCACCACTTCCAGACGCGGCGACACCTCGTCCTGGCGCACGCGCAGAATCAAATCTCCGGTGCGCGCCACCGCGTTCCAGTCCACCTGACGCAGGTCATCTCCGGGCTGGTACGCACGGAAGTCATGCAGCTCCAGCGAGCTGCCCGCCGACGCGGCCCGCACCTCACCCACGCGACCCCGGTGAGGTCCCCGAGGCAGCGCCAGGGTCAACCCCGGGCCGAGCGTCGCCACCTCGGCTTCGTCCATCCGAATGCTCACGACGCGTGGACCCGCCGCTCACGATCCACCAGCATCCGGTCCGCGCAGAATGCGGCCAGCACCGCCAAGAGCCCCACGCACGCGAGCATGGAGTTGGGCAGCACATCGATGTTCGAGTACTCCGAGAAGTTCTTCGCTCCGATGAAGGGGTTGAGCAGGTTGAACATCGGGTCGTCCGAGGACAGGTCCATCAGCGAGGCCACGACGGGCGGCACCGCGCCCCCCAGCGCCACCACGCAGAAGAAGACCAGTCGCACCGCGGCCGACCTGCTGAAGCGCTCCGGCGACACCCAGCGACTGAGCAAGAGGGCCACGGAGAGATAGAGCACGCTGTACGACAGCATGGCCCCCAGCGCGCGGCTGAACTCCACGATGCGCGACTCCGAGCCCGAGGAGGATTGCGTCAGCACGAAGCAGACCGCGGTCCAGCCCACCTGCAGCGCGAGCGAGAGACGGAACCCTCGCACCGCGCCGGGTCGGAAGAGAGACCATGGGCGCGTCGCCGCGCGGAGCGCGCGAGCCTGCCCCTCCGCGTCGGAGGAGAGGATGACCCCCATGCCCGCGAGGTGGACCATCCCCATCACCCCCGCGAAGGCGGCGGCATGGAATGACTGGTCCTTCCAGAGCCACCCACAGGTGACGCACAGCAGGGACAAGGCGCTCTGAAGCACCACCGCCCGGCGCGGCCCGAGCGTGTAGTTCTCCGTGGGCAACGACAGCCTCGCCGCGGACGCCTCGAACAACAGCCAGCCGTACGACATCATCACCCACAGACAGATGCCCACGACGACGAGGAACTCCGTGTCGCCCATCCATCGGCCGGTGTGCTCGATCATCCCGTAGGCGGACGTCAGCGCCGTCACGAGCGAAGCGCCCAGCCCCCCCAGCAGCGCGAAGTGCATGAAGGCGCGCCCCACTCGGCTGTCCGCCAACGTCGCGGCGCAGACGGACACCACCGTGAGGAACACGAGCCACGTTGCGGCCAGCCCGAGCACGAACAGGATGGTGAGGAGGTCGATGCCGTTGAGGTAGTAGCTGAAGAGCAGGAACGGCCCCGCCGCCGAGGCGTACAGCCCCGCCTGCACCAGATACGAGGCCACCTTGCCCCGGAGAATCCGGCGCGGGCCCAGCCCCGTCAGCACCAGGAGCACCCACGTCTCGTCCTCACGCTCCCGCGCCAACGAGCGGTAGGCGCTGTACGGGATGATGAAGAAGTGCGCCACCGCGAGGCAGAAGAAGAACGCGTAGAAGAACGTGCGTCCCTGCTGAGACACCGCGGAGTCGCGCAGCTGCAGGTACGCCGCCAGCGACAGGCACAAGCACGCCAGCAACATCAGGGCGAAGCACACCCAGAAGACCCGCGTGCGCAGGCCCTGGCGAACCTCCTTCACCACCAGGGGGTTGAGGCGATCGCCCCAACGCACCCACCAGGGCTCGCTCGGCACGGACGCGGTTGCCGGCGCCGAGGGTGTCAGCTCCGCGGCGGGAATCACGGGCGCGCTCACGCGACCCTCCCCTTCGTCACTGTCATGAAGGCATCTTCCAGGTTGCGCTCGCGCGGGCTGAACGCGCACACCGGCAGCCCCGCGGAGATCAGCGCGGAGAGCAGCACCGCGCAGGCCGCGTCGAGTTCAGCGGGACTCGATTGTGCCGCCAGCTCCACGCGGACGCGCAGCGCCTGACCGTCGCGGACCACCTTCGTCACGCGCGGCTGCTCCAGGAGCAACCGCTCGGCTCGCGCCCACTCCGCATCCGCGTCTCGCTCCACCGCCAGCCGCAGCGACAACTCCACCGAGGCCGCCGCCTCCGTCGCCGGGTGCAGCAGGTCCTGCACCTTGCCCGTGGTCAGCAGGCGCCCTTGCTCGATGATGGCGCAGGTGTCGCAGATCTCCGCCAGCTCCGTGAGGATGTGGCTGGAGATGATGACCGCCTTGCCTTGGTCCGCCAGCGCGCGCAGCAGCTCGCGCAGCTCGATGCGGGCGCGCGGATCCAACCCATCCGCGGGCTCGTCGAGGAGCAAGAGCCTCGGGTCGTGGAGCAGCGTGCGCCCCAACGCCACGCGCTGACGCATGCCCTTGGACAGGGCCGTGGTCAGCTTGCCCGCCAGCGGCGTGAGCCCGGTGAACTCCATCACCGAGGACACTCGCGCCGTGCGCTGCGCGCCCTTCAGGCCGTAGGCCCGTGCGAAGAAGTCGAGGAACTCGGCCACGGTGACGTCGTCATAGGTGCCGTACCGGTCCGGCATGTAGCCGATGAGCGGCCGGGCCTTGTCCGGCGCATCCACCAGCGACGTGCCATCCAG
Organism: Myxococcaceae bacterium JPH2; assembly: GCA_016458225.1. Taxonomy (NCBI): domain Bacteria; kingdom Pseudomonadati; phylum Myxococcota; class Myxococcia; order Myxococcales; family Myxococcaceae; species Myxococcaceae bacterium JPH2. The sequence continues at coordinate 1,060,043 of JAEMGR010000001.1, forward strand.
CAGCACCTCGCCCGAGGACGGCACGTCCAGCGTCGCCAGGATGCGCAGGGTCGTGCTCTTTCCCGCGCCGTTCGGTCCGATGAACCCGAGGATGCTGCCCGCCTCCAGGCGGAAGGACACGTCGTCCACCGCGCGCAGCGTCCCGTAGTCGCGGCACAGGTTTCTGACTTCCAGCAAGCTCATGGCCGCCCCTCGTCCACCTTGCCCCGGACGACATGGCCCGAGGACTCCAACGCCACGTTCAGCGTCGCGGTGGGCGCGGGCCCCAAGCCGCTCAGCCGCGCCACGAACTCCCCGTCAACGGGTGGATCACTGAACAGCAACAGGCTCCGCGGGAAGCGGTTTCCGGCGGCCTCGGGGAAGCCCCAGTCCATCTGCGCCCGCTCGTCCCGAGGCGTGGCCTTGCCCTCCGCGCCCTCCGCGAGCGTCGGCAACGTCCAGAGCGCGCCCGCCATCCGCACCGCCCCACCCATCAAGGGTCCACCCAGCGCGTTCTGGACGATGAGGTCCGAGCCTTCACGACGGACTCGCAGCCGCGCCCGCGAGGGCACGACCGCCACCTCGCCCCACTCGCGATAGGTGCGCGAGGGAAGGAAGCCCGAGCGAACCGCGAGGCCGTGCGACCAATCCAGCTCCAACCCCGAGCGCTCGCCATCATCCGGTGCGATCAGCACGCTCGTGGCGGGCAGCTCGAACGAATCCAGGGGCAGGTTCGCGTACCAGGCGCCCAGGCCCACGGTGATGGCGCGCGAGCGCTCCCGGTCCAACCAGGTGAGGCTGTAGCGCGCCGCGTGCACGGAGAAGCCCTCCACCAGCACGGACCAGATGACCAGGGCCACACACGTGACGAGCGCCACCGAGGGCACGGCGATCAACACCGCGACCGGCCCCTTGCGCCGGGCCAGCAGCAGCGAGCCCGGCCCGACCACCGCGGTGAAGAGGACCATCAAGAACAGGAAGTGCCCCACCGGAGCCCGCGCGCTCGACAGCAAGGGGCGCTCACCGTTGCTGAGCATCTGCCGGTCGCGCTCCCAGCGCTGCGCGAGCCCCACGGGCATCACCGGTCCGTCCAGCTCATGCGAGCCCATCTGGAGAGCATGGGCGCAGTCCTTCGCCGTGGTGTTGCAGACGTGGACCTGCCCGAAGGCATAGAGCGGCTCCGCGTTGGACAGCCGGTCCATGGGGAATCGCGTCGCCACGTCTCGCGGAGCCTGAGCGATGACCAGGTTGCCGCCCGCGGCGGCGTAGGTCTCCAGCGCGGTCCACACCTCGCCACTCACCTTGTCGGGCGGCGCGGCGACCATCACGGTGCCGTACCCCAGATAGGCGGCGAGCGGATGGGGCGCGATCGTGGGGTCCATGAACCGGACCTCCATCAACGGAGACTGGCTCGACCCCGAGCGGGCCAGCGCGGTGGTGAGCTCGAACTCCTTCTGCGAGCCCAACACGAGGACGCCCAGCGTCGAGCCGGAATTGTCCAGGTAGATGCCTTGCCGCCCGATGTTGAGGCCCTCCCCCTCCAGCAGCACCGAGCCCGACTGGATCCCCGCGGGGATGAGCAGGTGGGTCACCAGTCGCTGTCGAGGCGCCAGACTCAACGCCATCGTGGCGACACGGCCCCCGGCCTCGCTCGACTCGAAGGAGAGCTGAAGCGAGCGCGCCACCGACGAGTGGTTCTCCAGCGAGACCTGCAACGGCGTGCACCCGAACCGCGCCATCAGCGCGCCGCTCTGCACGCTCGCATGGACCGCCTCGTCCATGAGCACGAGCATGGACTCGGACACGTCGCGATAGCCGCCGGGCCCCGTTGCCTCGTCGTCAGCGGCCACGTCGGCCACGTCGGCCGCCTCAGCAGCCGCGTCGACCGCCTCGACCGCCGGGGCGGCCACGTCGTCGACCGCCGGGGCTGCGTTCGCCGTCAGGAGCGTCGCCAGCGCCAGCGCCGTCAGCACGCTAGTCACGCGGGACCTCGGGGATCGCCTGGAGCAGCGCGCTCACCACGTCCTGTGAGGACACCTTCTCCAGCGAGGCCTCATACGCGAGCACCAGCCGGTGGTTGAGCACGGCGGGGGCCGCGGCCACCACGTCATCGAAGCCCACGTTGGGCCGCCCATTGAGCAGCGCGAGCGCGCGTCCCGCCGCGGCCATGGCCAGCGCGGCGCGCGGGCTCGCGCCATAGCGCACGAAGCGCCGCACCGGCTCGGGAGCGCTCGGCTGCCGAGGGTCGCTCGCCTCCACCAATCGCCCGATGAAGTCCGCCACCGGCCCCGGCAGATGCACGCGGTCCACCGCCGCGAACAGCCGCTCCAGGCCCGGTCCATCCAGCACGGGAGACAGCTCGGGCGGCGCGCCGCGCACGCGCGTGGTGAGCAGCGCGCGCAGCGTCTTCGCGCCCACGGAGGGAACCTGGATGCGGAACAGGAAGCGGTCGAGCTGGGCCTCTGGCAGGGGATAGGTGCCCTCCAACTCGATAGGGTTCTGCGTGGCGAGCACGAAGAAGGGCTCGGGCAGCGGGCGCGTCTGGCCGAGCACCGTCACGCGACGCTCCTGCATCGCCTCCAGCAGCGCGGACTGCGTCTTGGGACTGGAGCGGTTGATCTCATCCGCCAACACGAGGCTGGCGAACAGCGGGCCTTCGCGGAAGACCAGCTCGCGGCGTGACTCGCCCTCCAGCACGTACGTGCCGGTGATGTCGCCGGGCAAGAGGTCCGGGGTGAACTGGATGCGGCGGAAGGGCAGCGCGAGCAGCCGCGCCAACGCCTTGCACAGCTCCGTCTTGCCCAGGCCCGGCAGACCCTCCAGCAGCACGTGGCCGCGCGCGAGCACCGCCACCACCACCTGCTCGACGACCGCCGGCTGGTCGAGCATCACCTGATTGAGGCCCTCCTGAAGGCGAGCCACGGCCCCCACCGCCTCTTGGACTTCGCCTGGACTGAGTAGCTCGGCTGCCACGTCATCTCCCCTTTTGGACTACTCGCCACCAAAGTACCGCTTCACCAGCTCGCGGTTGCGCGGCAGGAGCGGCGTCGCGCCGGGTCCGGCCGTCGCCTCGCCCCGCGCGCCCGTCCCCCGCGAGCCCCCTGCTGCCGCCGCGCCCTCACGAGGACGCGCATCTCCTGAGCGCAGCCCCCATACCTCACCGGCCTCGCCGCCGTGACCCGCAGGCAGGGGCTCGAAAGCCAGGCGCCTCGGGTCCATCTCCGCCGAACCGCCGAAGGCCAAGGGTGTCTCGCCGGTCCCATCCTCCGACGAGGCGCCCCCGTTCCCCGACCGCACATGACGACTCAGATGGTCGCCGTCGGTGATGGGCCGTCCCTGCCCGTTCTGAGAGTGACCCGCCCCCTGTTGAGGCGAGCCATTCGCCGAGGACGACGACTGCGACCGCGACCCTTGTCCCGACGCCGCGCGAGCCTCGCGCTGGGCCTCGGACGAAGCGCCTTCCGGGCGCTCCGACGGCGAGTTTCCGAACTGGCGCTCCAGCGAAGCCTGACGCTGAGCCAACGCACGACGCAGGTCCGAAATCTGCGTGGGGTTCCCCGCGGCCTTCGCACGCGCCTGCGCCGAGTGCGACCCCGCCTCCCCAGATTCCGAGGGTCGCCCCTCCTGTTGCTCCGCCCCCTGAGCCCCCGAGTTCGCGCCCTGCTCCGAGCCCCGCGCTCCCGAGTTCGACGCCTCGGCGCCCTGCTGCGTTCCCGACGCGCCCTGCTCCGAGCCCTGAGCCCCCGCGTTCGACGCCTCCGCGGCTTGCTCCGTTCCCGACTGCGCGCCGTTCTTCGAGTCGCCCTGCCCCTGCGCGTTCCGGTCGAGCTCCATCAGGGCCTGCTCCAAGGCCTCCCGCTCTCGGGTCACGGCCTCGGCGTTTCCCGCCGGCCCCAGCGCATCCTCCAGCTCACGAGCCGCCTCCGCGGCGCGGGCGAGCTGGGCGGCGGCCTCGGCGGCGCGCTCGGCCAGTCGCTGCGACAGCGCATCGGTGGCCTCCCAATCGGCGGCGTCGAAGCGCCCCTCCGAAACCTCCTCCGAGAGCCGACGCAGCTCCTCTTCCACGTTCGCGCCCAGCGGCTCCTCGCGGGCCAGCGCCTCGGCCTGAGCCTGCACGGCGGCCACCTGGGTCGCGGCGGCGGCGTTGATGCGCGTCTCCTTCGCCACGGGCCGAGGCAGCAGGTGCCCCACCCCGGCGAACAGCACCGCCCCGAGCAGCGCGGCCACGGGCCGCCGCCAGCGAATCGGCGGGAGTTTCACCGCGCGGGCCAGCTGGTTGGCCGCCAGCTCCCACTCCCCCACGGAGCGCTCCAGTCGCGTGAGCAACAACCCCGAGGCCCCCGCCGAGCGGTCCGCGAGCACCGCCGCGTGCTCCAGCGAGACGCTTTGAGAGCGGGCCCGCACGACCCAGGCCCACAGCCCCACCGCCGCCAGCGGAAGCACCGCCCACCCGGGCGCGCGGGGAAACCCCATCCGGACGAGCACGCACGCGGTGGCCACGGCCCACGCGGGAGCCACGCCCCGCTCCAGCCAGACTTCCGCGTTGAGTCGCCGCCGCACGCGCCGCACGGGCGCGAGCACCAAGGCCTGAAGTCGACGTTCTTCGCTGGCTGCCATGCGTGGGCCGGCAGTGTCGGACACTCGCCCGGGCGCGACAAGCGATGGGAGGGGGAGCGGTCGAAGGTGGCCCTGGAGCGGTCGCTCGCGATGCCGAGAGGTCCGACAGACCCGTGCGTCTTCTCGTGCCCGTCGCTAACGTGCCCCCATGAACTTCCGCCACCTTGGACGCAGTGGGCTCGTCGTCAGCGAGATCTCCTTCGGCAACTGGTTGACCCATGGGAACCAGGTCGAGGAGGACGCCGCCCTCGCGTGCGTGCGCGCGGCCCTCGACGTGGGCATCACCACGTTCGACACGGCGGACGTGTACGCGGACACGAAGGCGGAGTCGGTGCTCGGCCGCGCGCTCAAGGGCGAGCGCCGCGCCGGCTACGAGCTGTTCACCAAGGTCTTCTGGCCCACGGGCCCGGGGAAGAATGACCGGGGCCTGTCCCGCAAGCACGTCCTCGAGTCCATCGATGGCTCGCTGCGCCGGCTCCAGACGGACTACGTGGACCTCTATCAGGCCCACCGCTATGACCCGACCACGCCGCTGGAGGAGACGATGCTCGCCTTCGCGGACATCGTGCGCCAGGGCAAGGCGCTCTACATCGGCGTCTCGGAGTGGACCGCGGAGCAGATCCACGCCGGCGCGAAGCTGGCCCGCGAGCTGCGCATCCCCTTCATCTCCAATCAGCCGCAGTACTCCATGCTCTGGCGGGTGATTGAGTCGCAGGTCATCCCCGTCTCGGACGCGGAGGGGATGGGGCAGATTGTCTGGTCCCCGCTCGCGCAGGGCGTGCTCACGGGCAAGTACCGCCCGGGCCAGCCGCCTCCCGCGGGCAGCCGCGCGCGCGACTCGAAGGGCGCGGGCTTCATCGGGCACTTCCTCACCGACGACGTGCTCACCCGCGTGCAGCAGCTCCAGCCCATCGCGAAGGATGCGGGCCTCACCATGGCGCAGCTCGCGGTCGCGTGGGTGCTCCAGAACCCGAGCGTGAGTTCGGCCATCATCGGCGCGTCGCGCCCCGAGCAGGTGCACGACAACGTGAAGGCCAGCGGCGTGAAGCTGGACGCGGAGGTGCGCCAGCGCATCGACACGGTGCTCGGCCCCGCCATCGTGCGCACCGCCCCCCCGCAGTAGCCGCGCGCCATGCTGCTTCCCCACGCGTCGCCCCCCGAGTCCCGCGCCGGACTCGCGAACCTGCCCCTGGTGCTCTGGCCCGCCGCGCTCACGATGTGGGGGCCGGGTGAGCAGTCGCACGCGCACGCGCACCATGCCCTGCACCTGGCGGTGTGCCGCGAGGGCACGCTCGCGATCCAACGAGAGGGCGCAGCGACGCCGGAGCGCGCGGCGGCGGTGCTCGTGGGTCCAGACGTGACACACGCGCTCGACGCGCGCGGCACCGAAATGCTCCTCTTCTTCGTGGAGCCCGAGAGCCAGGATGGCGAGCGACTCCTCGGCGTGCTCGCGGGCCACCCCGTGCGCACCTTCGATGCCGCCCAGCGCGATGCCCTGCTCGGCGAGCTGGCCGCGCCGGGACCGCTCGCTCCCGATGCCGTGTCCCGCTGGATGCGGGCGACGGTGGACGCGCTCGCGACGCAACCCCACGCCTCGCCCCGGCGCATGCATCCGCGCGTGCGCCGCCTGCTGCGCTACCTGCGCCGAGAGCCCGCGCCCGAGGACACCTCCCTGGAGGCACTCGCCCGCATCGCGGGCCTGTCCCCAGGGCGGCTGATGCACGCCTTCACCGAGTCCGTGGGCGTCCCTCCGCGCCCCTATCTGCTGTGGCTTCGGCTCCAGCGCGCGGCGGGCGCCATCGCCGCGGGCCAGCCTCCCAGCGTCGCGGCGCACGCGGCGGGGTTCTCGGACGCGGCCCACCTGACGCGTACCTTCCAGCGCATGTATGGCACCCCACCCTCGGTGCTCCGCGAGCGCAGCCCCCGCGTCCAGGTGCAGGCCCTGCCCGACCCCTGACGTTCCGCCCTACCCTGGACTCCAGGCACGTCCGGACGTGGTCCATCCGACATCCGCCTCCCCGTCCGCCCCGCGCCGCGGAAGGACCCGCTCCCCCAGCGCCGTTCCATTTGACTTTTGGTCTCTCAGGAACAAGAGATTCGCGCGCGCGTTGGGCAACCCCACCCTCACACAGGCCTCCATGACGTCCCTCTTCATCCTGGCCCAGGCGGGCCAACCCCAGGTCGGCTGGCTCAGCAGCAAGCTGCTCGGCGTCACCCTCACCAGCGCAGAGTGGGTCCTCTGGCTGCTCGTCGTCCTGTCGGTGATGTCCATCGCGGTGATGCTGGAGCGCGCCGTCTTCTTCGCGCGGCACCGGCTGCCCAACTCGGAGGAGCTGGCCCTGCGGCTGGCGCGCGGCGAGTTCGAGGCCGTGCGCACCGCCATCGCGGGCAAGAGTGGCATGGAGGCCGCCGTCATCCGCGAGGGCCTCGCCTCCTCGGACCGGGGCGCGGACACCGTGGAGCAGGTCATCGCGTCCACCGTGGCGCGCGAGCGGCCCCAGTACGAGCGCTTCCTGTCGCTCCTGGGCACGCTGGGCAACAACGCGCCGTTCATCGGTCTGTTCGGCACGGTGCTCGGCATCATCAAGGCCTTCCACGACCTGGGCGCCATCAACGTGAAGGGCGCCGCCATCCAGCAGACCGTGATGGCCGGCATCTCCGAGGCGCTCGTCGCCACGGCCGTGGGCCTCGCGGTGGCCATCCCCGCGGTGGTCGCCTTCAACGTCTTCAACCGTCAGCTCAAGACGCTCACCAGCCGCACCAACGCCCTGGGCCACGCGCTCGTCGGGGCCCTGCGCGCCGAGGGAGGCAAGTCCGCCTCCGCCCCCGCTCGCGCCGCGGAAGGTCGGTAGCCCATGGCCGGCGGAGCGTCTGACAACGACGAGGAAATCACGGGCATCAACGTCACCCCGCTGGTGGACGTGGTGCTGGTGCTGCTCATCATCTTCATGGTGACCGCCAACTTCATCGTCCGCGAGACGGTGGAGGTGGACCTGCCCCGCGCGGCCAACGGCGGCGAGACGGTGCAGGGCCTGGTCAACGTGGTGCTCGACAAGGACGGGAAGTTCTTCTTCGACGGCGCCGAGGTGAACGAGGCGGACCTGTCTCGCAAGGTGGCCGAGGCGGTGGCGAAGGACAAGGAGACGCGCGCCATCATCAGCGCGGATCAGTCCATCCCGTACGGCCGGGTGATGCGGCTCATCGACGTGGTGAAGGGCCAGGGCATCGCCAAGTTCGCCCTCAACATCGAGAAGGACGTGGCCCCCGTCCCCGCGGCCGCGCCCGCCACGCCCTGAGGCGCACGTCATGAGTCAGGCGGTCCTCGACGCTCCCCTGCAGCCCCGCGACCGCGCCACGCGCGGGGTCGTCGCGTTCCTGCTCATCTC